>NZ_LZZU01000043.1:0-437914 GCF_014170355.1 Cupriavidus sp. UME77 | reverse complement strand
CAGCATCGCTGCGAGGGGAAACGGCCGGCGGCCCGTTGCCTTGGTCGGGGCGTGCGGCGCAATCAGCGTCAGAAACTCATCCCAAGGTACCGCGCGCTCCATCTCATCGAGAAACACGCGCTTGCGCGTGCGGCGGTTGCTCAGGTCCAGGCCAAGGTCAGTTTGTTTCATGCACTTATTGTCGCTGGAAAACCCCGCCATGAGCGCCCGGTCTGCGGCGAGTTTTGAACACCATCCCTAAGCGAGTCAAGCAGGAAGATTGCTGGTTATGACTTCCTGGCCAAGTTTCGTCGTAGTGAAAAGCAAAAAAGTTCAGGGATAAACAAGGAGGAGATTGAAGATGAAGTATGTAGTTGTCGGGCTCGCAACATTTGGTGCAATGATGAACGCTGTGTACGCGCAATCGAGTGTCACGTTGTATGGCGTTCTGGACACGAACATTGAGTACGCGCGAAATGTCGCAGGGAGCGCGAGTTCAGGGGATCGATTCTCCATGAGTACTACTGGTGGTCCCACAGGGCCGCGCTGGGGGCTCCGCGGCAGCGAAAGACTCAGTGAAAATCTGGATGCTGTCTTTACTCTAGAGAATGGATTCGGAGTTGATAACGGCGTTGCCCAGCAGGGAGGCAGGATGTTTGGGCGTCAGGCGTTTGTCGGATTTCGAAGCAAGCAGTATGGAACGCTGACTTTCGGGCGGCAGTACATCACCAGTTTCGATATGCTGGCGAACTTCGGACCCCTTGTGTACGGGACCACCTATGAGCCGATGGTCTATCAGCTTGGCACAAACGTTCGAAGCGACAATACGGTTAAGTACACGAACGTATATGGTCCGCTTTCAATCGGAGCGCATTGGTCGTTTGGGAACGGTGTCGCGGGGAATAATGGGGAAAATCCGGGGCAATTTCGCCGAGATACGGGTTATGGCGCGGGGATGAACTATCAGTTCGGGTCGTTTAATACCGCGATCATGTACGATCAGGCAAATCCAAGTCAATTCAGTCAAACTGGTGCGGTTCTTGGATCAGGCACGAATAAAAAGGCGGCTGTTGCCATGACCTATTCACTGTCGAAATTCACCCTGTTTGCGGGTTACAGGTGGGGGCAGAACAAGAATCAAGTGGGGCAAACGGTCTATCGAGACAACTATTACTGGACGGGCGCGCAGTATGCGATAACGCCGGCAGTGGTGCTGCAGTTGGGATACTACTATGCTGACGTAATTAAGAACAACAATACCAATCCGTCCAATCCATGGCAGATCGGCTTCCTTGCGAACTACTCTCTTTCGAAGCGAACTGATATCTATATCGGAACAGGATACTCAAAAAATGCCGGGTTGAACTTCGATGGATCCTATGTTCTTGCCCCGGGAAAGGACCATATGATGGCAGTTGCACTCGGGATGAAGCACAAGTTTTGATGAAATGGATAACGTGGATTACGGGTAATTCTTTGAGTTTGGAATGGTGCGATTTTGCATGTATCAATCAATCACATTGAAGACTCACGAGATAGGGTGATTAATATGAATACTTTGGCCTCATCTTCTGAAGATTGGCGGGGATCGAAGGCGGGAAAATACCAGGAATTTACGCGTGGTTGGCGCGCAATTGTTCTCGGATTTTTTGGTGTCGCAATCGCGCCGCTACCGGTATTTCTCTATATTTTTGGAACACTTGTTCAGCCGCTGCAAGAGCAGTTTGGGTGGAGCAGGCCGGATCTGCAGTTGTCTATCAGCTTTCTTTTTGCTGGGCTGGTTCTGGCAACTCAAATCGTAGGTTGGTTTAATCGTAGATGGGGTATGAGGAATGTAACTATATGCTCCCTCATCGTGCTGTCTATGACGTGGGCAATCATGCCGGTCATGCTCAGAACAACCACATCGTTGTATGCATTCGCTTTCCTTTTAACACTTCTGGGACTAGGCGCGACGCAAATTACATGGTCAAACCTGGTTGTCCTCTGGTTTGAGCGCAATAGAGGGATGGCTCTGTCTATGATCCTGTGTGGGTCGGGGCTCGCGGCTACGTTGTTTCCATTTATTGTGACTTCAGTCATTGGTCAATGGGGTTGGCGTAGCGCCTTTTGGCTGATGGCTGTGTTCCCTTTGGCAATCGTGCTTCCTCTAACCATATTTTGGTTCACGACGCCACGTGAACAGTCACCAGTGGATGCAGAGGCGGTGACGAATGTAGTGGCAACTGGACTTGCCTTTAAAGAAGGGGTTAGATCCGTACGGTACTGGGCTCTCACGGTTGCTCTATCTATAGTGGTGGCGTGTGTTTTGTCGATGATGAGCATATCTATTCCGATTCTGCGTGATAAGGGATTTTCCGCAGATTTGGCTAGTAAGATTTTTGGTGTAACCGGTATTTCGCTCATTGTTGGTCGTATCGTTGTTGGCTATATCATCGATCGAGTGTGGGCGCCGTTGGTTGGTGCGATTGTTTTTGTCATGCCGGCTGTCGGAGCTCTGATACTGGCAAATCTTTCATCTCCAGATGCTATGTTGGGTATTTTGGCGATGATCCTGGTTGGTATCGGAACGGGGGCAGAACTAGACTTGGGTGCATTTCTGGTGTCCCGCTATTTCGGAACCCGCGACTATGGACGCTTGTTTGGAGTCCATCTATCCGCGAACACGATTGCCAGTGTGGCTGCTCCCCTGATTTTCAGTCGGGTGTATGTTGCAACGGGAACCTATGACTCCGCGCTGTTTATCTGTGCAGTCGGACTGTTTGGTGCCGCTATGATGCTCTTGACCCTGGGACGATACCCTCGATTTGAAGAGTGAGTTGACTGTCGTGCCCGGACACCGATGCCGATCAAATCAATTTGCTTGGCATCGGTGTCCGGTCGTTGGTCGAAGCATTGCTAAAGCCCAGGTAGCCGGTCGATGGATTGCTTCACGCTCTCCGAGCGTGAAGCAATCTCGACATGCCTTGGCCCTGAGCAAGCGGTGCACGTGAGCATGAGCCTTCCCGGAGACGGCACCCGATGTGTCGGGGCGAGGGCGCCTTGCGCGGACTTCCGCTGTAGACCCGGAAGAATGCACACTGCCCGGCCTGTTTTCGGTCGAAACGGAGGCGAGGTCGCCGGGTGGGATGTGGGTTCAGGGAGAATTCACGGACCTGGGCGACGACAACGGTGGTTGTAACCTTTGTCGGCCTGACTTACTCTTGCTCGAACGGTTTAGTATGTGTGGTGTCGGCCACAACATCCAACTGTTTCCGCAGAAGCGGCGACATTTTGGGCCGCCGGCTTCAGCGCTTGCTGTCGCTAGGCCGGCAAGCGATATCGTTTCGTTTTGAGGGGCGCGGCGAACCGGTAGTCGGAGTTGTCCGGGGCGGACTTTGTAGGGACCGCCCCCGCGCCCCTCGCACCCGTCTAGCGCACTAGCGTCAATCGCTTGCATACCCGAAGTGCTAGCTCGTATACTCCTCGTTGAATTTGGCCTGCCTTGCCAGTGCTCACTTATTGCGGCGGCGGTGTGCGCTTGCCCGCTTCTGCAGTTTGCATGCATTGCGTAGGCAAGGATACGGCCAGACTGGTGCCCCGGGTGCGAGAGGCGATTTTGGACGCCGATCAATTGAACAGTGTCCTCTAGAGGAAATTTTGGAATGCCGACAGTGAAGAAGGACGAGGACCTGGATGGTAAGCACGGCGTGCAAGCGGCAGAGACGGTATTGCAAATACTGAGCGCCTTTATCGATGCCGAGCCGATGCCAATGCTGAAAACTCTGGCCGAGAGGCTTGCGATGCATCCTGCAAAGGTACATCGTTACCTCGTCAGCCTGACTCGCATGGGCTATGTTGAGCAGGATCCTGGCACGAGCCGGTATCGGCTTGGTCCGCTTTCGATGCGTCTGGGCTTAGCCGCCATTTCTTCGGTGGATTCCATCAAAGTGGCGAAGCCGTTGATGCATGGTTTCTGCCAGGACTTGGGCCATACCACGATCTTGGCTATTTGGAACGGTGCTCCGACCATCGCGCTGATCGAAGCCGCGCCAGGTTTGATCACGCTGACCGCGCGAGAAGGCACGGTCCTGCCAATACTGAGATCTGCAATCGGCAGAGCATTTGGGGCGTGGATGCCTCGTGATAAGGTCGCAAATCTGTTGACAAAGGAACTCGCAGATATGCGCTCGAATCCGCAACCGGCCTGTCCCACAAACCTGAACGAGGCGGAGGAGCTTTTCGCCGATATTCGCAAGCGTGGTGTTGCCAGGGTAACGGGTCAGCTCGCCACCTCGTTCCATGGATTGGCTGCGCCGGTATTTCATGGCTCCGGCGATCTGGCGGCGGTGCTTTGCGTTCTTGGCTCTGCGAGCAGCCTCGACTCAGCCTGGTCCGGCCCAACGGCGAAAGGCTTAGTCAAAGCTGCAGCTACGCTTTCAGCAGGACTTGGATACGGAACGTCCGCTTAGGAAATATGCGCCACACGACAAACTCAGTCGATGGTGGCGGCGAGTTCTTGACGCGTGAACTCCGCAATGCTGGATGACCCGGCGACCAATGCGCGCCCGATGCACCGATGCCAGTAGGTCTCGCTACCCGCGGCAATGCGCCATGCATGCAGGCGGCGCGTATGCAATTGCAGGTCGCATTCCTCGGTAATTCCCATGGCGCCGTGAATGGCGTGTGCGAGCGAAGCTACTATTACTGCAGCCTCGCTCGTGCGTGCCTTCGCAACAGCCGCTAGCAGCATCTCGGGCCACGGTGTAGTTCCGGCACACGCCATGCGTACTGACATGCGCGCGGCTTCCACTTGCTCGGCAAGCACGGCGAAGTGGTGCTGAATGGCCTGAAACTTCCCAATCGAACGACCGAATTGCTGCCGTTCATTTGCGTATGTCAAGGTCTCGGCGAACACGTGACGGACGGCCCCGGAAATTTGCGCCGCCAGCACCAAAGCCTCGATCACGCGCAGATCATGCGTCGAATTGAACTGAAGTGAGGCCTCGAAATTGGCTGGCCAGTGCATTCGGATGTCGGTGGCAACGGTGCCCAGCGTGTCGTGCCTCGCCTCTTTCGTGTCAAGTAGTTTAAGTGCTTGGCCATCGCTCAGGAGTACCCAATCGGCAACGGCGCCGTAGAGAACATCCGCCGCGTCAGCCTTTCCCGTGGCAAGAGCAATGGAGCCCGCCGGTGGGATGTGGCCTGCGTCGGCGATTAACGCTCGAGCCATGACGGTTTGCGCCAACGGAATCGGCACTGCATGGCGCCCACAGGCCTCGAAGATTGCCAGGGCATCGCACATACCGAGTCCTGCCCCGCCCTTTGACTCCGGTAGGAGGGCGTCGCAGAACCCGGACTCTTCGACTGTCCGCCATAGCGCCGCGCTCGAAGCCCCGCCCTCGATCATTCGTACCACGTGGGGGGGAGAATGGTCATTGAGGAGTTGCTCGATCGAATCTGCTAATAAGTTATCACTCATCGTAGTTCCTTAACGAAGGCCGATGCCGCGCGCGATCATTCCACGCAGCACCTCTCGGGTGCCTCCACGCAGCGAAAAGGCCGGCGCGACCTGCGTCAGATATGACAGAGTACGTTGCAATTCCAGGTCAGGCTGCATCTCTGGATCTGCGTGAATTGCGTCGGCAAGTGCGGCGGGCAAGGACTGCTCGAACGTGGTTCCGAGATCCTTAACCAGCGCGGCCCCCACAACAGGGCTTTCACCGGCCGCAAGCAGGGCAGTTACCCCTATGGAAAGCGCGCGCAACACTGCCAAATCAGAGGCGATCGATCCAGTCAACGCAAGCTGCGCGTCGGTTGGTGCTTCTTGGGCGCGTAGCCAGTCGAGCCAGGGTTCCATCAGCACAATACTTGAATAGATCCGCTCAGGTCCGCTGCGCTCATATGCCAGTTCAGCAGTGACTTGTTGCCAGCCGGCCCCTTCGGTGCCGATCAGTGCTTCTTCCGCCAATTCAACGTTGTCGAAGAAGACTTCCGAGAAATGCGCATCGCCGGACAAGTCTTTGATCGGACGCACCGTAACGCCCGGCAGGGAGAGGTCGACAATCAACTGGGACAAACCTTTCTGGCGATCTTCTACGGTACCGGAGGTGCGTACCAAGGCGATCATGTACTGCGATCCAGGAGCATGTGTCGTCCAGATCTTCTGGCCATTGAGGCGCCAGCCTGTGGGCGTCCTGAAGGCTCGTGTGCGCACGCTGGCCAGGTCAGAGCCCGTGTTTGGCTCACTCATCCCGATACAAAAAAATGCCTCGGCTCTACAGATGCGCGGCAAATAGTATGCCTTTTGCGCTGTCGTGCCATACTTGGCAAGCAGTGGGCCGCTCTGGCGTTCAGTGATCCAGTGCGCCGCCACTGGCGCGCCGACGGCCAGTAATTCTTCAGCTAGAACGAAGCGTGCGAATGGCGAGCGCCCACCTCCGCCGAACTCGGGGGGCAAGGTAATGCCGATCCAGCCGCGAGCAGCGAGTGCGCGGCTGAACTCCAGATCGTACGCGGCCCAAGAGCGCGCGCGCCGATGCGGCGGAAGATGGTGGACGTGCTCGCGCAGAAAGTCGCGCACTTCCTCGCGGAGCGTCTCATCCTCTGCCGGGATTGAGGCAATTTGCAGGGTATCGATCATGGTCGCATGGATGATGGGAGGTGCCGCACGGTGGTGACAGCTATGGGCGAAGAGTACGTTGGGGCTGCGCTGGCCGTCTAATACAATCTCGGCTCGCCCCTATATCGATTGTGTATAGCTGGCTCGATCCTACGCCCGTCACAACCTGCACGATCGCCATTGCAATTGGGGTGGGTTCCAGCTAGTCGAACAATCCACCACCGGAGTTTTCATGCATCGCTTGCGCTCATTGGACTTTCGCCGAATCCAGCATTTCGTTGTGCTGGCGGAGACGCTCAACTTCAGCCGGGCGGCGGACCGATTGCACATGGCACAACCTCCTCTTTCTGTTTCGATTCGGAAACTTGAGTCCGAGCTTGGGGCGGCCCTTTTTGTGCGCCGCCCGCAAGGCGTTTCCCTTACGCCGACGGGTAACTTGCTCTTGCCCCACGCTCGCAAGATCATCTCGGATTCCAACCAACTCTTCGAGATTGCAAGAGACGCTGCTGTGGGCGCGCGAGGGACCTTGAGGATCGGCTTCGTAGGCTCGTCAACCTATGGGACGCTTCAGCGAGTACTGTCGCCTTTCCGAGAAAAATTCCCCAACGTACAGCTTGTCCTACGAGAAGCGACATCGGCAAGGATCGTTCGGGAAGTGGGGCATGGGGAGATGGATATCGGTCTGGTGCGCACACCACTACTGCTTGCCTCGTCAGTAGCTCTCATCGAACTCGAGCGGGACGCTCTTGTTGTCGCGTTGCCGATTGACAATCCGCTGGTGCATAAGCCGCACCTGTCCGTCGCAGATTTGGCGCATGAAAGCTTCATCATGTATAGCTCTGCTGACGCGGTTGGCTTGTACACGGCCGCAACACTGACGTGCGAGAAGGGGGGATTCTTGCCCCGCATTGCGCAGGAGGCCATTCAAATTCAAACGGTGCTGTCCTTGGTTGAGAGTGGCCTGGGCGTAGCGCTGGTGCCTTCGGTAGTCACCCGACACACGAGCGATCAATTGGTGTACCGGCGCTTTGATGTCGTTCCTTCGACAGCACATGTAGGGCTGGCGCTCGCCTATTTGCCCGACAACGAGAATGCCGCAGTACGTAACTTCTGTGACCTGGCGCTCCAATCATTTGGCTAAACGCGCCCGGCGGCGTGCGCCCTCCGCCGGGGATCATTTTGTGGTTGCGTATTGCGTAAGTAGGTTACGTAAAGCATAATTACGGGAAGATTCTCGATTCGGATGCCAGGATGGACATCGATCCCATCTTTCCGCAGGACGATGACAAGCGAGGCGTCCTGACTGGGGAGACGGCCTTACGGCTACTCTCCGCGTTCCTCGATTGCGAAGCCTTGCCAATGCTAAAGACCCTTGCTCTGCGTGCGGACATTCATCCGTCGAAGGCCCACCGTTATCTCGTCAGTTTGTGCCGCCAAGGGTATGTAGAGAAAGACAAGGCATCCAATCGCTACCGGCTCGGATCCACAGCGCTCAGGCTCGGATTTGCCGCCCGAGCGGTGATGGATGCGGTTTTTGTGGCACGGCCTCTCATGCCGTCGATCTGCAAAGACATGGGATGTACCGTGGCGCTGGCCCTCTGGTGCGAGCAAGGGCCGACAATTGCACTGGCGGAGTCGGCGCGTGGCCCGTTCACATTTGCCGTAGCGGAAGGGACCATCTTGTCACTTGTTGGGTCGGCGATCGGGGAAACATTTGCCGCATGGCTTCCGCGAGCCAAGGTGTCCGCAACACTGGAGACGGAGCTAGCGATCTTGAGTTCGTCACGGATTCCGGGATGTCCGGCGAACTTGCTTGAGGCTGAGCAGATTTTTGCGAAGATCCGAGAACGCGGCTTGGCGCGGTCCATCGGACTCCGTGAGCCCGATGTGCATTCTCTTGCCGCGCCGGTCTTTGCCGCTTCCGGAGACCTGGCTGCAGTGTTGTGCGCAGTTGGATCTTCTTCGGGATTCGATTCCTCCTGGTCGGGCCCAGTCGCCCGCGGTGTGTCGGCTTCCGCCGCCGTGATCTCGCGTAAGCTAGGGCACATATGAAGCCTATGCGCGGCATGCTATAGCGCCTTCCGTCTAGGCAACGGAGCGACGAGAAAAGGCTCGACCAAGGCGCAACAAGGCGCAGGTCACATCCCGATCGCAGATCGAAATCCGTGCCACGTGCATGCATCTGGCAAAGGGACTGCCGCCAGGTGGGGGACTGCGAGGTGCGAGCGCCAATTTCTTGGCGGCGAACTCTGTCAAGTTCATCTGTCCTGTGCATATGGGCTAACTATTCAGGGTTCCCAAGTTCGCGACAGAACAGGAACAACCACCGTCATGCCCGCGAATACGCATCCAAAGGGCACGTGGGCGGGAATTCGGCGTTTTTAAAGCCACTGTGTTCCCGCTTTCGCGGGAACGACAAGCATGAAGCGTTGTCGTGAATTTCGGAGTCCTCAATAGGAGCGGAGATGCCACCCTCCGTGGTGCCATGTGCAGCGAGGCCAGTGCCATTCAGCATTGGATACAACTACGTAGAGCCCCGGGCTTGACAACTTGCTAACCTCAAAATTACTATACTCGTAACATAATTATGCAAAACGTAATTATTGTGTGGAGTCACCCTCGTTCTGCTCGGCTGCACAGTCAGGCCAGCACCAAGAGACAAATCAGTAAGGAGACAAAGCGATGAACCAACATCCTCAAAGCGCGTTGACGGAAGCCGATATCGAGACCTACCGCAAGGACGGGGTGGTGTGCTTGCGAGGGCTTCTGGATGCGGAGTGGATCGAGCATTTGCGGCGCGGGGTGGAAGTGGCGCTGGAGCATGCGGACCGCAGCCCGAACGCGCGCAATATTGCGGCGGAGGCGGGCAAGGCAGGGCGCTTTCACAATGAACAGTCGCTATGGAGGACGCATGATGGCTTCATGCAGTTCATCCAGGATTCGCCGATTGCGGAGGTGGCGGCGAGGCTGAGCGGCAGCCAGGGCGTGCGGCTTTACAACGACCACCTGCTGGTCAAGGAGCCGGGGACGGACGCACCGACGCCCTGGCATCAGGATGGCACGTACTTCCGGCTGACCGGGGATCAGATTCTTTCGGTTTGGGTGGGTCTGGATCCTGTGCGCCGGGAGACTGGCGCGATGAGCTTCGTCAAAGGATCTCACGCCTGGAACAAGATGTTCCGGCCTAAGGCCTTTGCCACGGGCAGCGATCGTGAGTCGGATGCGTTCGATGGCCCGCTGCCGGACATCGACGGGAATCCCGAGGAATTTCCGACGGTGTGCTACGAGATGGAGCCGGGCGACGTGACGATCCATCACGCGTTGACGATTCATGGGGCGCTGGGCAACAGCTCCTCGACGGTGCGCCGGCGCGGGTATTCGATCCGCATGGCGGGTGACGATGTTCGCTATGCGGACCGCAAGTGGACTTCCTACGTGATCGGTGAGGGGCTGCGCGACGGAGACCGGATTGACGGCCACGCCGACTTCCCGTCGCTGTGGCCGCGCGTGGGCGCGAAGGGCTGAGCGGGGCGCGAAGCGCCAGAGTGTGTAGCCGGGGTGTCCTCGCCGAGCAGGCGGGGCGCCGCGAGGCGTTGTTGTTGGGGGTTGCCTGCGAAGGCAAGCGCCGATTATGTCAGGAACATCAATGAACAAGCTGGGTACCGAGCGCGCCAGTCAAGCGCCAGTCCTGATCGTTGGTGCCGGCCCGGTTGGATTGGGGCTGGCGCTGGAACTTGCCTACCGCAATATCCACAGCATCCTCGTTGACCAGGGCGACGGCGTGGTGCGGTATTCGAAGATGGGCCACGTCTCGGTGCGTTCGATGGAGCACTGTCGGCGCTGGGGTGTTGCTGAAGCCGTGCACAATTGTGGCTTTCCGCGGGACTACCCGTTGAATCAAGTGTTCTGCACGAGTCTGAATGGCCAGCACATCGGGACGCTGGAGTATCCGAGCATTGCGCAGGAGCGCACGACCCATGATGTGAGCCCGGAGCACAAGCAACGCTGTCCTCAACTGTGGTTCGACCCGATCCTGGCCAAGGCCGCGGCGGCGCGCCCGGAGATCGTGCAGCGCTATCGCACGAAGCTGCGGGGGTTCGAGCAGGACGGCTCGGGTGTGCGCGCGCAAGTCGAGGATCTGGAGAGCGGCCAGATTGAGACGATCACGGCCGAGTATATGGTGGGCTGTGACGGTTCGGGCAGCACGGTGCGCCAGGGCTTGGGCATCGAGCTGGAGGGGGATGCGGTGCTCAGCTACTCGGTGGGGATCTACTTCACGGCACCGGACCTGATCAAACACCACCGCATGGGGCCCGGCTCGCGTTACTGGCTGGTTGGAGAAGAGGGAACCTGGGGCAACCTGACGGTGGTCGACGCGAAGGATATCTGGCGGCTGACGGTGATTGGCGGCCAGCAACGGGTGGAGGCGAAGGACTTTGACGCCCACTACTGGCTCCAGCGCTGCCTGGGCAGTAAAGACATTCCTTACCACATCGACGCGGTGCTGCCATGGCGAAGGAGCCGGCTGCTGGCGAACCGCTATGGCAAGGGGCGTGTGTTCCTGGCTGGCGATGCGAGTCATGTGAATGCGCCCAATGGTGGCTACGGCATGAACACCGGGCTCGGGGATGCCGTCGACCTTGGCTGGAAGCTGCAAGCGGTGCTCGAAGGCTGGGGTGCAGAACAGTTGCTGTCGGCTTACGAGAGCGAGCGCCGACCTGTGGGGCAAAGGAATGTGGACGCGGCGGCGGTGAACTTCTCGCTGACGCGGCCAAAGCTGTCCTATGCGCATGTGGAGGAGGAAGGCTCGCGCGGAGAGGCCGCGCGGGCCATGCTCAGGCGGGACATGCTGGACGGGACCCGCCAGGAGTGGGAAACGCTGGGTGTGCATCTTGGCTACCGGTACGAAGGCTCGCCGCTTATCTGGAGCGATGGGACTGCGGCCCCACCCGATGACCTGTCGGAGTATGTACCCTGCGCGCGGCCGGGCCATCGGGCGCCGCACATCGGGCTGGGTGACGGGAGATCGATCCTGGATCTGTTTGGCAAGGCGTTCGTGATGCTGTGCCTGGGCGACGGTGCTGCGCCCGCAGGCGAGACAGCATTGGCGGGCGTGCAGGCGGCGGCGGCGGAGTTGAAGATGCCGTTCGAGATCCAGGTGGTGCCTGATCGCGCGGCGCATGTGTTGTATGAGCGGCGCTTTGTGCTGGTGCGCCCGGATGGCCATGTCGCGTGGCGTGGTGATGCCATCGACATCGATCCCCACGCGCTCATGCGAACCGTCGCTGGGTGGGATGCTCAAACGCTTCTGGAGCCGGCAGACCACAACCTCGCTCTGAGCAAGTAGCCAACTCAAGCAAATGCCAAGTTCAAAGTCAGCGCCGCTGACACCGTCAGAATTCATCGGAGAAAATATGAAGCGCTATGACAATTTCATTGATGGAGAATGGGTGGCTGCGCAGGGTACGCGAGCCAACATCAATCCGTCGAATACGAATGACATTATCGGCGAGTTCGCTTCAGCAGGCGGCGACCACGTGCGTCACGCTATTGCCGCGGCAAACGCTGCCTTTCCGGGCTGGGCAGCATTTCCGGTGCAGCAGCGCGCCGATATTCTGTTGCGTGCATCGGAAGCGCTGCGCAACGATAGCAAACGACTCGGGGAGTTGCTGGCGCGGGAGCAAGGCCGGCCGCTCGTGGAGGCCGTAGGTGAGGTCATTCGCGCTGCCCAGATTTTTTCATTCTTTGCCGGCGAAGTTGTGCGAACGGGGGGGGAAATTTACCCGTCTACGCGTGTCGGTGGTGAAGTCTATGTCACGCGCGAACCGTTGGGCGTAATTGGCATGATTACCCCTTGGAATGTGCCAATTGCAATTCCTGCATGGAAAATTGCGCCCGCGTTGGCATATGGAAACTGCGTGGTGCTGAAGCCGGCAGAATTGGTGCCGGCTAGCGCGTGGGAACTGACTCGTATCCTCAGTGAGGCAGGTTTGCCAAAGGGCGTGCTCAATCTGGTGATGGGCAGCGGACGCGAGGTCGGTGCTGCATTGCTGGAGTCGCCCGACATCCAAGCCGTCAGCTTTACTGGATCGGTTCAAACGGGCCGGCAGATAGCAATTCAAGCGGTCCAGACCGGGAAAAAAGTCCAGACCGAAATGGGTGGAAAGAATCCGCTGATCATTCTGGATGACGCCGACCTGGACATCGCTGTTGATTGCGCCATCGATGGCGCATTCTTCTGGACCGGCCAAAGGTGCACCGCTTCAAGTCGGCTTGTGGTGACACGCGGAATTCACGACGCCTTCGTCGAGAGAATGACGAAGCGCATGGCCGATCTGAAGATTGACAATGCATTGAAGCCAGGTACCGAAATCGGTCCGGTGGTTGATGAGCGTCAACTCGAGCAGAACCTGCGCTACGTAGAAATTGCAGGCAGCGACGGGGGTGAGGTTGTTGGCGGTCAGCGGTTGGAGCGCGATGCTCCGGGCTTCTATATGGCGCCAGCGCTGGTCCTGAACACGAACAACGCTATGCGCATCAATCGCGAAGAGGTGTTTGGCCCCGTTGCTAGCGTGATTAAGGTAAGCGATTACGACGAAGCTCTGCACGTGGCGAACGACACAGAGTTCGGGCTGTCTTCGGGCATTTGCACCCAGTCCCTGTCACGGTCTACGCACTTCCGTCGCCATTCGAAGGCGGGCACCGTAGCGGTCAACTTGACCACAACCGGATCTGAGTATCACGTCGCCTTCGGTGGGCGAAAGGGTTCAAGCTACGGCGCACGCGAGCAAGGGCGTTACGCGATTGATTTCTACACATCAATCAAGACATCTTACGTACGGGCCTGAAGTAGAAATCAAGGCGTTTTGTGCGGTCCGGCGGCACCTGGCCCGAAATGAACGGCTACCTGCAGGCGCAGTGCTTGCAGGATTGCGTTCTGCAGCGCTATGGAAGTGATGCAGCGGCGCAATAGCATTTCTGTTCTCGGGCCGATACGACAAATCAGTTTTTCAGATGATCAGAGAGTTCGTATGTCAGAAGTAGCAGAATTCGACCCACGCAAAACGGCCATCCTTGCTATGGATTGGCAGGCGTCGATCCTCGGATTCCTTAGCGATCCTGGCTCTGTGCTGGCCAACGTCGGCCGCGCAATCACAGCAGTGCGGAAGATGGGGGGCAAAGTCGGTTACGTGCGCGTGGCGTTCGAAGATGCGGACTACGGCGCCTTCCCGTCGCATAGTGCAATGGGTGCCCGCATAAAGGCGGCTGGCCCCAACATGCGCGCTGACTCTTCGCAGACCGCGGTCCATGCATCCATCGCCCCCCAGTCTGCCGACATCGTGGTTCGAAAAACTCGTGTCGGGGCGTTTTCCACTACTAATCTCGATGCCCAACTCAAGCTCGCAGGTGTGGAGACGCTAGTGCTGACCGGAGTTCACTCAAGTGGAGTAGTTCTTACCGCCGTGCGGGAAGCACATGATCTGGACTACCGCGTCATAGTACTCTCGGACGCCTGCGCCGATCCGGATGAGCAAGTCCACGAGTTTCTCATATCCACGATATTTCCACGCCAGGCCACCGTTATGACAGTCGCTGAGCTTGTTGGGCGATTGGATGCCGCTTGAGTGGATTATTGATATTGCGCCTTATCTATTTGAAGAGGAGATGCCATGCTTGCTCCATGCGACAAGCTTGAAATCATAGCTCTCTACGCAGCCTACAACCGGGCGATCGATGGTGGTGATGCTGCTGCCTGGGCTCGCACTTTCGTCGAGAATGGTGTCTTCGAACACCCGATGCGTGGCTACCGCGGCACCACGCAGCTCGAAGGCTTTGTTCTGGAGCGGACGGAAAAGCTCGCGACCCATCCGGTCGCTCACCAACGGCACTGGAATGACGCGCTCCGATTGGACGGGGACGGCGGCATCGCTACCGGTACGTGCGATTTGATCGTCGCCGGCGTGAAGCGTGATACTGCCGCGCCGCTAGTGCTAGCAAGCGGCAGCTATCGTGACGAGCTCGTCAAGGTTGGCACCGAGTGGCGCTTCAGCAAGCGGACGCTTCAATTGCGCTAGAGAAGGCTCCCAGGGGTTGCCTGTGCATCATGTGCGTCTGTGCAGTCGCCGGGTCAATCCGAACACGGAGGTCAAGTAATCAATAATCGGGGCGACCGGTAGAGTGCCTTCCCGCTATCGCGTGGGCCCGCGCTTTGATAATCACTGGCGCAAGCACCCGACAAGTTTCTTCGCATTCCTTGTAGGTTATCGAGAAGATCATGGAAAAATTTCTGAGAGTTGAGCGCGACGGCAACATCATGGTGCTTACGATGAGTCAGCCTGAAACGCGAAATGCGCTCACGGGAAACACTGCGGTTGAGGAACTCCTGCAGGCCTGCAATGACGCTTCGATGGATCCGAGCGTGCGTGTGGTGATACTCACGGCAGAGGGGACCGTCTTCAGCTCTGGCGGGAATGTAAAAGATATGCTTCGGTACCAGCAAGAGAACCTGTCGCCCGATGCCATCCGAGAGGAGTATCGTCGAGGCATTCAGCGTCTTCCGAAGGCACTATATGAGCTCGACGTGCCCATCATCGCAGCGATCAACGGGCCTGCTATCGGTGCCGGCCTTGATCTTGCAACGATGTGCGATATCAGAATCGCATCAGATAAGGCTATCTTTGCAGAGAGCTTCGTCAAGGTTGGCATTGTCCCTGGGGACGGGGGAGCATGGCTGCTACCGCGCACGGTGGGCAGGTCCAAGGCCGCGGAAATGGCCTTCACCGGGGAGGCGCTTAGTGCTGAGGAAGCACTGGAATGTGGCTTGGTCTCACGTCTTGTTCCTCACCACACACTGATGGATGAGGCGAAAGCACTTGCGCGAAAGATTGCTGCAAATCCCGGGGGCGCTTTACGCATGACGAAGCGACTGCTGCGGGAGGGCGAGCGTAGTTCGCTGGGCTCGCTCCTGGAGCTCTCTGCAAGTTTCCAGGCGCATGCCCATATGACGACGGATCATCACGAAGCCGTCAATGCGTTTATCGAGAAAAGATCTCCCCGGTTTTCCACCTGAGAGTCTGTTTGAAAAATCAAGACTAAGTAACTACGGGCCGGTGCCACCAGGGCGCACGAGACACCGGCATGTGGTGCTTCGAACCTGGTCGCGCGCGATCCGTGGGGTTCGGACCCGTTTTTCGCCCGCCCCCACAGCGTACCGACGACGGATTGACCGCTGCTCGTGGCGTTGTTGCGTAAATCGAGTTTGAAGGAAAAGGGGCTCGTGTGGTCTTGAGTTCATGCGATGCGGACGGACTGAGGGCGAGCGAGCGCTGCCATGCGGTTCAGCACGCCGAGGCGGATCGCCACCTCGGCGGCAGAGGCCCTTGCAGCCACCGGCCGACGGGAGTTGCCGGGAAGGTATCGGCCCACCAGAGTCGCCAGCGCTTGAGGGTGATCCAACTGACATTCGGCAGTGCCTCGAAGCTGGAGCCGTGGGTACGGCTCGATCGCAGCACCAGGATGATGGCCAGGTAGACCCGCCGGCCCAGGAACCGCACCGATGCCGGTGTCGTGCGTTTGCGGCAATCGGCGCAGCAAAGGCTCAGGCGCGCGCAGCAGTCCGGATGTGCCGCCGGCGGGCATCCTCGCGGTTTGCGCGGATAGTCGGCGCGATGAAGCGGCTGGCCACAATGGCAACAGCCATTCTCCTGAGCAGCTTGCATTGATAGATGAGGACCTATTGTGCTTATCTATGCTTCAACATCTAGACGGTACTGACCGGAGGCTTACAGCGTCGACGACAACAGCCTGAAGAACTTGATTCGTCGGCGGAGCGGTCAAGCGGCGGCTGGAACTACCAAACCTTTACGAACTGCCGGGCGGTCAAGGAATGCGCTGAGTGCGCCAGTCACGTTCGCATAGTTCTCCATACCCACGGTGTCTTTCAGGCCTTGGTTAGCGGCGATAAGGCGTACAGAGGAAAGCACCGCGATATCTACGATTGTGTATTCCTCACCCATCGTCCAGCGTCGTCCGTAGAGCCGCTGATTCAGCACCGCGAGGAGACGCTGCGTTTCCGAGATGTAGCGCTCGCGCGGCCTGGCATCGTCGATGTCTTTGCCCGCTCCGTTTACAAAGTAGACAAGCTGCGCGAACGTTGGAGAGATGCCGCTCGCTTGAAGTATCAGCCATTGAACAGCTTCGATTTTTTCATTGACAGCGCTTGGCATTAACTTCCCGCTCTTCTCAGCCAAGTAGAGGAGGATCGCCGCCGACTCGAATACCGTGATTGGCTTCCCGTCAGGCCCATTAGGGTCGAGGATCGCGGGGATTTTCTGGTATGGATTTATGGAGCGGAACTCGGGAGACAACTGCTCCTTTGCGGCGAGATTGACGAAGTGTGACTCGTAGGGGAGCCCCGTCTCCTCCAGCATGATGGAGGCCTTCGCTCTGTTTGAAGTCGGGTAAGAATAGAGCTGGATGCATTTGGGGTCTGCTGGTGGCCATTCTTCGGTCACCGCAAAGCTTTCTGGCGAGATCGTGAGCATCGTGATTGGCAGTCTTTCGGGTCAAAGAGAGCAGCAATTCAGCAAATGGAGATCGCACTTTCGACGTGAGCGGAAGCCTTGACGTGATCGCGTGCGTGCGGCTCGGCATCTCGGAAACGCCATCAGTTCCGAATCAATTGCGGTTGGCGCATAGGTTCCGGAGGGCGGCCAGAAGGTCAGCGATCTGCAACTCGGTTTCCTTGTCCTTCAACTGACCTTGCTCATTAAATTTCTTGTCAGCTTCTCCTATGAATACCTCTGGCCTTGAGACGGTCACGCAATTCATGCATTGGAGGACTTGTCGCAGGTGGTATTGGGCGCGCGCGGTTCCAAGTCGTCCGGTACTGGCGCCGATGATCGCGACGGGCTTACGTGACAAAACAGGATCAGGAGGTCGAGAGATCCAGTCTAGGGTATTCTTTAGTACACCCGGAATGGAGAAATTGTATTCTGGGCTGGCAAGTAGAACTGCATCCGCGCATCGCAACTGATCCTTGAGTTCAGTCACTTGATCGGGGCATCCGGCACGATAGATGTCGTCGTCATAGAGAGGAATTCCTCGAATATCTGCGATATGGATTCGCATCCCGGTCGGCGCCAACCGTTGGACCGCGCGAAGTGCCATTGCATTTAACGAATTTTGGCGAAGACTGCCAGATATTCCAACAATATTGAGCATATTGGATAGCTTTATGTTTTCCGTTCGGGAAAGTGCCAGAGCCATGGTCCGGCACGACTGCTATTTAAATTATGGAATGCGGAGGGGGGCAGGGGTGACAGCGGCCACCCGGAGCGACCGCAGGCCATCTATTTCGCGCTCGCTTTTGCTGAAGTTTCCGGCTTGGGATCCGGTGTGGCTTGGTCTGCAGTGGCCGCCGTCACCAGCCGGTCCACTTGCGTTTGCGGCAGTCCAAGACTATCCAGTATTTCGCGGGTGTGCTCGCCACTTCGCGGGGCGAAGCGATTCAGTCCGCATGGCGTTGCAGAATATCGAATCGCTGGTCGAATATGATGATAAGACCCCTCCGAGGGGTGTTCAACGACTTCAAACATCCCTGTGGCGACGAAATGCGGGTCGTTCCTGAGTTCATCCAGGCCAAGTACAGGCATGCAAGGAATGCCCACCTCGTCACAGTAGTCCACCCATTCCTTGGTTAAGAACCGGTCTGAGTGCTCTTCAATCAGGGTGTAAAGCTCATCGATATGAGTGACCCGATTCGAGATCGTTGCGAAGCGTTCCACGGTACATAGTTCACTTCGACCAATGAAGGCGAAGAAGTCCTTCCAGTTCTTGTCGGAGTACGGAAGGATGCATGCCCAACCGTCTTTGGTGCGGTAGGGCCGCCGCCGTGCCGACAACTGGCGCGCAAAGCCAGACGGTCCCATGGGCGGCTCGAATGCGCCGGCGCCAAAGTGCTCGGCCAGCATAAAGTCAACCGACACTTCGAACATCGGGACCTCGACTTCCTGGCCACCGCCGCCGCGCACGCGGTGCAAAAGAGCACCGAGCACGGCATAAGCGATGGCCTGGCCAGCGATCTTGTCGCACCACGCTGTCGGCGCATACCTTGGTTCGCCGTGGATAGCTGTGCCGAGCGCCGCAAAGCCGGAACCAGCCTGAAGCAGATCATCGTAGGCGGGCTTGTCGCCGTAGGGGCCCTCGCAACTGAACCCGCGTGCGGCACAAAGGACAAGGTTTGGCGCGACTTTCGAGATGGAGGCCCAGTCGAGGCCGAGTCGCCTTGCCGGGTTGGGGCGAAGATTGTGGATGAGCACGTCAGAGGAGGCGATGAGCTTGTCGAACGCGTCTCGAGCCAGTGGATCCTTCAAGTCAAGCTTCAGGCTGCGCTTGTTGCGGTGCAGGTTGAGGATGGAGCCTCCCATCCCTGGATGCCTTGCGGGGCCGTAGGCGCGGAAGCTGTCCCCTTCCGGCGATTCGATCTTGATTACATCTGCACCCATGTCGGCGAGGATGCGGGTCCCATAGGGACCCATGATGACCGTGGTGAGGTCAAGGATTCGGAATCCGGCAAGCGGCCCATTCAGTTGGGTGACAGAGTCAATCGTCATGCTGAGTCGTTTCTAAAGGGGGGGTGGTTGACGCAGGTTGTCTTCGGAATTATTGTATGAGAAATCGAATTATGCAATCCGTTATTTTGGCGTGTGCTGTAAAAGGCTGTGGCTACTCTGCGGCACACCAGCATGCGCGCAGCAATGCCGGATCTGCAGTGTGGTTGGAACACTGGCCGCGGGGGAGAGGGCGGGCGCTTAGTTCCAAGTGAGGTGAGCTTTCTCTCAGGTGCGGCGAGGCATCAACAGAAGCTCCGGGGTGCCGGGATGCCGCACTCTGCGCAGCGGCCGAGCTGCCTGTTCGTAGTCGGCCAGGCTGGAAATTGCAGTTACAAATAGAAGGAGACAAGGATATGCGCAGAAGAAATGTGTTGATTGCGGGCGCTTCGGTTGCAATGGGACTCAGTCTGCCGTGCATTGCGGCGGGCGAGCCGGAGTGGAAGCCGACGCGCCCCATCAAGTGGGTCCATCCAGCGGCACCAGGCGGGGCGTCGGATGTGTTGGCGAGGCTAATCATGGACCGGCTTGGGCAGCGGCTCGGGCAGCCAGTAGTGATCGAGTACAGGCCTGGCGCCGGATCGGCAATTGCAGCGGAGTATGTGATGCAGCAACCGCCCGATGGGCATGCGCTGTTCTTCACCACTACGACTTTCAACCTGAATCCGCTTATCAACAGAACACGCTACGATCCCCTCAAGGATTTCACGCAACTCATCCTTGTTGCCGACATCAACATGGTGCTCGCGGCTAATGCCTCGGGCCGCCGGTTCCGCTCGCCGCAGGAGTTGGTGGCGTGGGCCAGACAGAATCCGGGTCAAGCCTTCGTTGCATTGCCCAACAAAGGAGGCACTGGTGAGTTGATCGTCAGTCTGATCAACCTGGCGACAGGGGCGAAGCTACAGCCAGTGATCTACAAAGGCGGGGCGCCCATGATGACGGACGTGCTTGGTGGGCAAGTTCCGTTGGCTGTGGAAAGCATGGCGACCTTCGGCGAGTATGTGAAGAGCGGTCAAATTGTGCCGATCGTTGCGTCGGGTAAAAGACATCTTCCTGGTTACCCGCAGGTACCTACCCTGAACGAGACTATTGTTCCGGGCGCTGACATCAATGCGTGGTTCGCGCTACAAATGCCTCCGGGGGTGCCGCCCCGCATCGTTGCGCGGTTGAACCGCGAGATTAACGAAATCATTCGCGATCCCCAAGTTATTGAAGGCTTTGCGAGGGGGGGCGCTACGATGGTGGGAGGGACGCCGCAGGCGGCCGCGGAAACGATCGCCGCTCGTACGGAAGTCTTCAGAAAGATTATTAATGATGCGCATATCAAAGCCGAATAGCGTCGTCATCCCTACCGTCTAACGGTGCGCTGGTCGACCAAGGGGCATGGGCACGGTACTTACTGACATGTCAGCAGCCGTTCCCTGTTGCAGTCCTTGCCGGCCTACATGTGCCCGATAGGCGTTTGCCCCTCCCTGTGGGTGGTGAGTATGCGTACAGGGACCTTAATCGCGGGGCAGTTCGTCAGCGCCATATGGCCGACTACGCGGAAACGCCGAGTACCACGCCGGACAGGGCACGCCACGGTGATTCGCAGTTCGGCTAGCGAGCCATCACGGCCGGACTTGATCTTGCTGCGCTTGAAAGCGAGATGCCATTGTACGAATCCACTTTGCATATCCTCGCGCGGGCTCGATCCCACTCATAAAAGCACGGGCCTAGTGGTTTGTACGGAGTGGAATGATCTCACTCTGTAATTACTATATAGGTAATGCACTTACGAATACAGTAATATGAATCTGACGGGGGAACCAAACCAGTCTGTGCGCGCATTCGCGCTCGATGAGATTTGGGGAGTACTCGCTCGAGGTTAGCAGCGAACTTGACGGAGGGAGTTATGCAGAAAGCGATAGGGCTGGCCTCGATCTCTGATCTTGGCTGGGCGGTCGACGTGATAGGACTTTTTGCTCGATAACGTTGAGCCGAGCGATCGCCTGCGGTTGACTTCGACAGTGGTCACCGGTTTTGAGTAGTTACTGACTGCCCCAATTAGTTCGGACCGCCCCCGGCGCTGCCGCCGACCCTTTTGGTTTGCTGCTGCAGAACCTGTTGAACATCGATATGACGACAGCGCCTTACTGGGAACGGGATTAGATCCAGACCAAAAAACAGGAGTGAAGTAGCAATGACAAGCGACAACGAGCTATTTTCTGTGAACGGCAAGGTCGCGCTGGTTTCGGGCGGGACAAGCGGTATAGGCCAGATGATGGCGGAGAGCCTCGTCAAGGGCGGTGCCAAAGTCTATCTTGTCGCCCGTAACCCGGATGACTGTGCGCGCATTGCCGCCGAGCTAGCGGGGTTCGGTGAATGCCAGCCACTCCCGGGCGACCTGTCAACTCTCGCCGGTATTAAGGCCGTTGCATCTGCCTTTGCCCGCAGGGAGTCTTGCCTCAACATCTTGCTGAACAATGCGGGCATACATAAAGTCGAACCAATTGACGACTTTTCTGAGGAGTCTTGGGACTATTCGGTGAGTCTAAACTTGAAGGCAGCGTTCTTCATGGTGCAGACATTCCTGCCGCTGCTACGCAAAGGTGGAACCTCATGCGATCCGGCACGCATCGTCAATATTGGGTCGGGGCACGGGTTGCGAATTCCGCGATTCGAATCTTATGCCTATCAGGCGAGCAAGGCTGGCCTTCACCATCTGACCCGCTCGCTTGCCGGGCGGTTGGCGCGCGAGCGAATCACGGTGAACGCAATTGCGCCGGGTGTATTCCCTTCGCGCCTCACACAAGATTTCACTGAAGCGCAAGTAAAGGCCATCTCCGATAGCGTGCCGCTTGGCCGATACGGCCAGCCTGATGACGTTGCAGGCGTGATCCGCTTCCTGTGCTCGCGCGCGGGTGCTTACGTTTCCGCGACGATCCTGCCGGTCGATGGTGGGTGGGCGGGAGCCGCGTGATGGCGCGTCGACTCGAAGACAAGGTATGCGTTATCACCGGTACCGGCGGTGCCATCGGCGCGGCCAGTGCCCTTGCATTCGCGCGTGAAGGCGCGCTGGTTGTTGGGTGCGACCTGGTTCCCGAATCCGCTCGGTCAACGGCTACGCGCGTCCGTTCAACCGGCGGCACCATGGTCTCTCTGGAGCCATGCGATCTTTCGAGTGCCATCGATTGCACTCGACTGATCGAATTTGCGTTGGTGGAATTCGGGCGAATCGACGTCCTCTTCAACAATGCCAGCAAGCCGCATTATGGCTGGATGACCGATCACTCTGACGAGCATTGGTACAAGACAATCGACCACGAACTGCACAATGTCTATCTTTTGTGCAAGGCCGCCTGGCCTTCTCTCCGCGTGAGTGGGGGAAACGTCATCAATATGGGATCGATATCGGGCTGGATCGGACTTCCGGCATTACCCGGCATTGCCCATTCTGCCGCCAAGGCCGGAGTGATCGGCTTGACCCGGCATCTGGCAATGGAGGGGCGTGAAGCGAGGATCCGGGCAAACTCCATTTCGCCGGGCGTGATCGGAACTCCGGCAGTGCTAGCGCGCGCCGAGGATCCAGAATGGGCGGCGGCCATGACGCAGCGCATCATGGGTGGCAGATTTGGCACGCCGGAAGAAGTCGCAGCCGTCGCATTGTTCCTTGCGTCGGCCGAAAGTTCGTTTGTGAACGGTACGGACATCAGGGTGGACGGCGGCACGCTGGCCTGGTAGCCGGCGCTGCCTTAAAGACTGCCTTAAAGACCGCTTACGTTCAGGCCTATTCTCCCCGCCAGCGCGGTGATCGCTTTTCAACAAAGGCGCGCACGCCTTCGATCCGGTCTTTGCTGAAATAGGGATTCGGGCCAACGTCTAGCCGCAGGGCGGAGTGAACTGGAAGTTCCCACCCTTTGAGCGCCATATGCTTGTAGCGTTGCAGGGTGATTGGGGCGTTTCCTGCAATCTCTCCAACGAAAGATGCAACACCGTCGGTAAACGCAGCGCGGGGGAGCACGCGGCTGACCAAACCGACCTTGTAGGCCTCTTCAGCGGTCAGAGAACGTCCTGTATAGAGCATTTCGAGCGCGACACTACGGGGTACCAAGCGCGGAAGGAGGACGGAGCCGAAGTTCGCACCCATGCCACGCCGCGCTTCAGGCAGGCCAATGCTGGCATCTTCGATAGCCACGCGCAAATCACATGCGAGCGCCAACTCGCACCCGGCTCCCAATGCCACACCGTTGATTACTGCGATCGTTGGCTTGGGTGTTTCGAGCACCACCTCAAACACATTGCGATTAGGTCCGGTCATTGGCAGCGCCATAGGAATCCCGGCCCGCGCTGCTTCATCAAGCTCCTTTAAGTCGGCGCCGGCACAGAACGCCAACTCTCCAGCGCCAGTCAAGGCGATGACCCAGACACTCGGATCGAGAGCGGCGCGTGAAAATGCGTCGACAAGCTCGCTCGATGCCCGGGTTCCAAGTGCGTTGCGTCTTTCCGGGCGATTGATCGTCACATAGGCCACATGGTCCTTTACTTCGTATTGGACGTGGCAATCGGGAACTGTGGGAGCAGGTAGCATCAGGCCAGCCTTCAAAAGATGATTTGTTGATTACGTAATACGTAATCACGTTATGAATATGGTAATATGATGACGGGTTGTGCGTCAATCTGGTCAATCCGTACCCTCGGACGTGGTTCGCGCGTTGCTGTAAGTGGGCGCGAGGCCGGCGTGATGTTTCCGCTTGAAGTTCGGGATTGAGCATATGTCTGAGGGTCTGGTGGTCGCCTCCATTGGTACATACCCTTAGATCCCTCGAGTTTTGACCCCGCTAACGCTGTTGCCGGTTGACAAGCCAATCTCTCAAAATTACTATTTACATAACACAATTACGTAATACATAATTAGAATCGATGGTGTGAGTGCACACGGGTCCATCGTGGAAATCTGGCTGCGGGGCGTTGTCGCAACGCGGCGAGTTGGCACGTCTGTCATGCCGATAGGGAGATCGATGACCAGGGTACGTCCACCAAACGCATTCGAAGAGGTATCTATCTCTCGCTCAGGAAGCGGCTCAAGAAAAACCATATGGCTAGCCCGGCGCCGTTCGGCGGGCTATTTGAAATGTAACGAAAGCACCGAGAGACAAATCAGTAAGGAGACAAAGCGATGAACCAACATCCTCAAAGCGCGTTGACGGAAGCCGATATCGAGACCTACCGCAAGGACGGGGTGGTGTGCTTGCGAGGGCTTCTGGATGCGGAGTGGATCGAGCATTTGCGGCGCGGGGTGGAAGTGGCGCTGGAGCATGCGGACCGCAGCCCGAACGCGCGCAATATTGCGGCGGAGGCGGGCAAGGCAGGGCGCTTTCACAATGAACAGTCGCTATGGAGGACGCATGATGGCTTCATGCAGTTCATCCAGGATTCGCCGATTGCGGAGGTGGCGGCGAGGCTGAGCGGCAGCCAGGGCGTGCGGCTTTACAACGACCACCTGCTGGTCAAGGAGCCGGGGACGGACGCACCGACGCCCTGGCATCAGGATGGCACGTACTTCCGGCTGACCGGGGATCAGATTCTTTCGGTTTGGGTGGGTCTGGATCCTGTGCGCCGGGAGACTGGCGCGATGAGCTTCGTCAAAGGATCTCACGCCTGGAACAAGATGTTCCGGCCTAAGGCCTTTGCCACGGGCAGCGATCGTGAGTCGGATGCGTTCGATGGCCCGCTGCCGGACATCGACGGGAATCCCGAGGAATTTCCGACGGTGTGCTACGAGATGGAGCCGGGCGACGTGACGATCCATCACGCGTTGACGATTCATGGGGCGCTGGGCAACAGCTCCTCGACGGTGCGCCGGCGCGGGTATTCGATCCGCATGGCGGGTGACGATGTTCGCTATGCGGACCGCAAGTGGACTTCCTACGTGATCGGTGAGGGGCTGCGCGACGGAGACCGGATTGACGGCCACGCCGACTTCCCGTCGCTGTGGCCGCGCGTGGGCGCGAAGGGCTGAGCGGGGCGCGAAGCGCCAGAGTGTGTAGCCGGGGTGTCCTCGCCGAGCAGGCGGGGCGCCGCGAGGCGTTGTTGTTGGGGGTTGCCTGCGAAGGCAAGCGCCGATTATGTCAGGAACATCAATGAACAAGCTGGGTACCGAGCGCGCCAGTCAAGCGCCAGTCCTGATCGTTGGTGCCGGCCCGGTTGGATTGGGGCTGGCGCTGGAACTTGCCTACCGCAATATCCACAGCATCCTCGTTGACCAGGGCGACGGCGTGGTGCGGTATTCGAAGATGGGCCACGTCTCGGTGCGTTCGATGGAGCACTGTCGGCGCTGGGGTGTTGCTGAAGCCGTGCACAATTGTGGCTTTCCGCGGGACTACCCGTTGAATCAAGTGTTCTGCACGAGTCTGAATGGCCAGCACATCGGGACGCTGGAGTATCCGAGCATTGCGCAGGAGCGCACGACCCATGATGTGAGCCCGGAGCACAAGCAACGCTGTCCTCAACTGTGGTTCGACCCGATCCTGGCCAAGGCCGCGGCGGCGCGCCCGGAGATCGTGCAGCGCTATCGCACGAAGCTGCGGGGGTTCGAGCAGGACGGCTCGGGTGTGCGCGCGCAAGTCGAGGATCTGGAGAGCGGCCAGATTGAGACGATCACGGCCGAGTATATGGTGGGCTGTGACGGTTCGGGCAGCACGGTGCGCCAGGGCTTGGGCATCGAGCTGGAGGGGGATGCGGTGCTCAGCTACTCGGTGGGGATCTACTTCACGGCACCGGACCTGATCAAACACCACCGCATGGGGCCCGGCTCGCGTTACTGGCTGGTTGGAGAAGAGGGAACCTGGGGCAACCTGACGGTGGTCGACGCGAAGGATATCTGGCGGCTGACGGTGATTGGCGGCCAGCAACGGGTGGAGGCGAAGGACTTTGACGCCCACTACTGGCTCCAGCGCTGCCTGGGCAGTAAAGACATTCCTTACCACATCGACGCGGTGCTGCCATGGCGAAGGAGCCGGCTGCTGGCGAACCGCTATGGCAAGGGGCGTGTGTTCCTGGCTGGCGATGCGAGTCATGTGAATGCGCCCAATGGTGGCTACGGCATGAACACCGGGCTCGGGGATGCCGTCGACCTTGGCTGGAAGCTGCAAGCGGTGCTCGAAGGCTGGGGTGCAGAACAGTTGCTGTCGGCTTACGAGAGCGAGCGCCGACCTGTGGGGCAAAGGAATGTGGACGCGGCGGCGGTGAACTTCTCGCTGACGCGGCCAAAGCTGTCCTATGCGCATGTGGAGGAGGAAGGCTCGCGCGGAGAGGCCGCGCGGGCCATGCTCAGGCGGGACATGCTGGACGGGACCCGCCAGGAGTGGGAAACGCTGGGTGTGCATCTTGGCTACCGGTACGAAGGCTCGCCGCTTATCTGGAGCGATGGGACTGCGGCCCCACCCGATGACCTGTCGGAGTATGTACCCTGCGCGCGGCCGGGCCATCGGGCGCCGCACATCGGGCTGGGTGACGGGAGATCGATCCTGGATCTGTTTGGCAAGGCGTTCGTGATGCTGTGCCTGGGCGACGGTGCTGCGCCCGCAGGCGAGACAGCATTGGCGGGCGTGCAGGCGGCGGCGGCGGAGTTGAAGATGCCGTTCGAGATCCAGGTGGTGCCTGATCGCGCGGCGCATGTGTTGTATGAGCGGCGCTTTGTGCTGGTGCGCCCGGATGGCCATGTCGCGTGGCGTGGTGATGCCATCGACATCGATCCCCACGCGCTCATGCGAACCGTCGCTGGGTGGGAGATCGAAGCGTCAGTCGAGGGAGCGTAAATTCCGGGCAGTGCAGGGGCAACGCCCCACTGGGGATTGATTGAGAGCGCCGCGCGTGACGGTAGTCATGCAATCGAAGGAATGCGCCGAAACAAGGGAGACATTGCGTGACAAGTACTAGCGAGGCCGCTACACGGGGCATCGGCAACGCGCGGCCCATCGCCTCCAGGGACGGTGTCGGTCGGTTCGTGGCAAATGACGAGGCAACGATGGAAACGGGAGCGATGCCCCGCGCCACTCCGCCCACTCCGCGCGTTTCCTACCCCGAACGCAGGAGAACGATTGGGGCTCGAGTGCCCCTTGTCTCCCTACAAGAGCTGCATGAACATGGGAGCGCTTGTGGACGCCGATAGTTTGGGAACGTTCGACTATGTGATCGTTGGGGCCGGATCCGCGGGTTGTGTCCTCGCGAACCGACTGAGCGAAGATCCATCGATATCCGTGCTGCTGCTGGAAGCGGGACAGAAAGACGATTGGCGCTGGATTCATATACCAGCAGGAACCTTCTATCTCTTCGGCCATCCTCGCTTCGATTGGTGCTACTCGGGTGCCCCGGAACCGATGCTGGACGGGCGGCGGCTTCCATTGAGCAAGGGAAAAGTCCTGGGAGGCAGCTCATCTATCAATGGCATGGTCTACATTCGCGGTCACGCGGAAGACTATGAGCGGTGGAAGCGGCTCGGCAACAGTGGCTGGGGATGGCAGGACGTACTGCCCTACTTCAAGAAGTCCGAGCGACAAAGCCGAGGCAGCGACCGTTACCATGGTGGGGAGGGGGAGTTGTATGTCGAAGATCTGCGCACACACTGGGACATCTTCGACGACCTGGTCCAGGGTGCAGCTTCACTGGGCATCCCGCAAACCAGCGACTTCAATCGTGGCGACAACGAAGGATGCGGCGTGATGCAAGTCACTCAGCATCGAGGCCGTCGGTGCTCGGCCGCGGCGGCCTTTCTTCGGCCGGCACTTTCCCGGAGCAACCTCCATGTACTGACAGGCGCAACGGCCACCCGGTTGCGATTCAATGGGAAGCGTGCCGTCGGAGTTGAGTTTATCCGGGACGGGGTCGTACAGACTGTGAGTACGCGACGGGAGGTCTTGCTCTCGCTGGGAAGCATTGGCTCTCCCCAGCTATTGCAGTTGAGTGGCGTCGGCCCTGCTGCTATGTTGCAGTTGAGAGGAATTCCGGTACGCCACGAGTTGCCCGGGGTAGGCGCCAATCTTCAAGACCACCTCAGCCTGCGCTTTTCCTACAGAATGCGAAATGTCTCGACGCTGAACGAGCAATTTCACAGCCTGCCACGCCGTGCATTGATGGGTCTTCAGTACCTGTTACGCCGTTCGGGCCCACTCGTGATGGGCGCGCCAACCCTGGGAGGGTTTACGCGCAGTGACGCGGGGCGAGTCAAGCCAAACGTCCAGTTTCTTATCGCCCCGATGAGTATGAAAATGCCGGAGAAGATACTGAACCGCTTTCCGGGAGTTTCGGGGGGTATTTACAATCTTAATCCCGAGAGCCGCGGACATGTGCACGTGCGAAGCGGAGACCCACTTGAAGCTCCAGAGATCTTGCACAACTATCTCAAGCACGAAGATGACCAGCGCGTGGCGATCGACTCGGTCAGGCTTATCCGGAAACTATTTGCATCCGAGGCACTTGCCCACACGGAGCCGGAAGAACTCCTGCCTGGGCCGGACGCACGGAGCGACGACGAAATTTTTGCCGCCCTCAAGTTGAGTTGTGGAACGGCCTTTCATCCGGTCGGAACATGCAAGATGGGCGGCGACACCATGTCTGTCGTCGATGAGCGGCTTCGGGTTCGCGGCACCTCAGGTTTGCGGGTGGTTGATGCGTCGATCATGCCGACGATTCCTTCCGGCAACACAAATGCGCCAACCATCATGATCGCTGAAAAGGCCGCAGATATGATAAAGATGGATTCTCGGATATTGATGGAATGTGAGGAAATGAGCTTGTGAGTAGCGTGTGAAGCCATCAGCGACAATCGTTTAAGAAGTCTTATATTTATAAAGAATCGATTTTTATAAAATGGACAAATTGATGCAATCGAGACGAAATTTCATAAAATCTGCAATCGTCATCGCTGCTGCTGGCGGCAGCAGTTTATGCGCGGCCGCAGATGAGTTTCCTTCGAAGCCAATCCGGCTGATCGTGCCGTTCTCGGCTGGCGGCTTTACTGATGTCTTTGCGCGAATCACTGCGGCAAAGATGGCGGAGATTTTGAAGGCTCCAGTGGTGGTTGATAATCGGATCGGAGCCGGGGGAATCATTGGGGCGGCCGCTGCGGCGAGGTCAGATCCAGATGGATACACGATGATGCTGGGAAATAATGCAATCTACGCAATTAACTCGTCTTTGTATCGGAAGCTTCCCTACAAGCCGAACGATGATTTCGCTCCATTGACGATCACTTCGCGTGCCGATTTGTACCTGGTTGTAAACCCCAGTGTTATCAAGGCTACCACGTTCGCGGAGCTAAAGAAGGAGATCTCTGCATTACCCGCGGAGAGCCCATTGCGATCATACGGATCGGTTGGTGTTGGATCGACCCATCATCTCGCTATGGAATTGCTGAAGCGGGAGAGTGGGATTCAGGTCACGCATGTCCCTTACAAGGGCTCGACGCCCGCCATGCAGGATCTGATCGGTGGGCAGATACCGATGATGTTCAATACGTACAGTGAGGTGGGCCAATTTATCAGACAGGGGAAGCTTCGTGTGTTGGGAATGGCACGCAACGGCCGTTCCGACGATATGCCCGAGGTCCATCCGTTGGCCGCCTCCGGCGTACCGGGGTTCGACGTCTGGGGCTGGCAAGCGCTCGCGGTGCCCGCTGCAACGCCTGCACCTATACGCGAGAAGTTGCACGCCGCATACGCGCGTGCGATTCAAGATCCCGCTACCCGGAAGAAATTGATTGACCTGGGCGCTCCGCCGCTGTTGACCTCGGAGCAGGAGGCGCGTGACCTTATCCAGGCCGAGACGAAGAGGTGGGCGAAGGTGATCAAAGAAGCCAATATTCAGGTTACCGATTAACGCCTGAGCAGGGACTAGCCGAGCGTAGGTGGCAGTGTCCTCGCAGTTTGGACGACAGATGCGTTGGTGTCTGCTCCAGACGGAAGGCGACGCCGTGTTCGGGCTTGACCCGGGGTTCGAAGGGGCCTGCGGCGAAGTCTCAGCGTTACGCAGTTGCAGGCAACCTGGGCTGTATGACCCGGCGCGGGAACTACGTGCGGTGCCCTGGCGTGCCCGAGGTGCTGGTCTGCGGCGCAATGGGCGGACCTCTGCAACGCAGAGGTGTCCAGCATTGAAACTTCAAAGAGGCTCCAGGAGGGCGGAATCGCATGAAATCGTTTGAGGAATATGGCATCCGAATCGCCCATTCCAACAAGCTCTTCATTGATGGAACGTGGGTGGCGCCGCTTCATGGTCGCACCATTGATCTCGTGTCTCCAGCATCCGGAGAGACAATCGGGACCGTCGCCGAAGCTACGATAGAAGATGTTGATCAGGCGGTACGCGCCGCACGGGCTGCATTTGATGATGGCCCTTGGCCGCGAATGGCACCTGCGGATCGTATTGCTCTGCTGTACAAATTTTCTGAGGCATTGGCAGCGCGGCGCGAAGAGCTCGCGTCTGCTTGGATGCTTCAGGTAGGCGCTCTGCCAGCAATGACGGAGCGCGGAGTCACCAACGGGCTCGCGCAGATCACAAACGCGATCAAGGTCGGCGAAGCGTTCAAGTTTGCGGAGACCTGTGCCAGTCGGATTGCGGATCGCGCGGTCATCGTGCGTGAGCCGATAGGCGTTGTGGCAGCTATTTCGGCTTGGAATGGGTCGCTCTTGCAGTTGGCCGGGAAGCTAGGTCCTGCACTGGTCGCAGGCTGCACGGTAGTCATGAAGCCAGCATTGGAGTCTCCACTCGAAGCCTTCATCCTGGCCGAGTGCGTAGAGGCGGCTGGACTTCCCAAAGGTGTCGTAAGCCTCGTTGTAGCTGACCGGACGGCAAGCGAGGCATTGGTGAGCAATCCGCGTGTCGATAAGGTTTCGTTCACGGGCTCCACAATTGTTGGTCGCCATATTGCGGAAGTGTGCGCCAGGCGTTTATCGCACTACACGCTGGAGCTGGGAGGGAAGTCGGCTGCGATCATTCTGGATGATTTTCCTATAGAAAGAGCGGCAAAGATCCTAGCTGGCACTATCACGGCGTTGAGTGGCCAATTGTGCTGCATGCTGTCAAGGGTGATCGTATCGCGGGAGCGGCACGATGCGCTCGTATTGGCGATAGCCGCGGAATTAGAGAAAGTCAAAGTGGGGGCACCAGACGAGCCTGGGGTCACAATGGGGCCAATTGTTTCCGCCAGGCAGTTGGCAAACATCTTGCGGTACATCGACCGGGGCATACGGGACGGTGCACGGTTGGTGTTCGGTGGTAGCCGGCCGGAGGGTATGGAACGTGGCTTCTATGTCCAGCCCACGCTTTTCGCCAACGTGGACAATCATTCGGTAATTGCCCAGGAGGAGATCTTTGGACCTGTCATGTGCGTGATTGCGGCGCAAGACGAGGACGATGCAATCAGAATCGCGAATGAAAGCGACTACGGCCTGCACGGCGCAGTGTTTAGCACCGATTCGGACAAAGCATATGCAGTTGCCAAGCGGATTCGCACCGGGTCATTCGGGCAGAACGGCATGAGGCTGGATTTCTCTCTCCCATTTGGCGGCTACAAGCAGTCTGGAGTGGGTCGCGACGGAGGCGAGGAGGGGCTAATGAACTATTTGTTGACAAAAACCGTGCTACTCGACGCATGAACCAACGCAGGTTAAGGATGAAGTGCCTTGCAAAGGTTTCGGGCCGTACGGTATCAAATATTTGTCAAGCACTTGACAGGGAGCGGACGTGGAACGTGAAGTCGTTGTAGTTAGCGCAGTACGCACGGCTATTGGTGAATTCGGAGGCAGCCTTAAAGACATTTCTGCGACCGAACTCGGGTCCAGGGTAGTGCGTGAGGCCTTAAGGCGTGCTTCGATTGACGGTGCGGATGTCGGGCACGTTTTTTTCGGTAATGTTATACAGAGCGAACCGAAGGACATGTATCTCGCTCGGGTTGCATCCGTCAATGGTGGTGTCTCGCACGAGTGTCCGGCCCTAACCGTGAATCGATTGTGCGGCTCGGGCCTGGAGGCAATCATTGCGGGCGCGCAAGCAATCTGGCTTGGCGATACCAACATCGCAATCGGCGGCGGCGCAGAGAGCATGAGCCGCGCGCCGCACTCGACAACACAGGGGCGATTCGGAGTGAGGATGGGCGGTCTGGATTTGGTAGACATGCTAATCGGCACGCTTACCGATCCCTTCAATCGCATCCACATGGGGCAGACGGCCGAGAACGTCGCCAGGAAGTTCGGTATCACGCGGGAAGAACAAGACACCCTGGCACTGGAGTCGCATTTGCGTGCAGCAAACGCAATTCGGAGCGGCTATTTCAAGGAGCAGATTCTTCCGGTCGAGCTTAAGTCGAAAAATGGCGAAGTGCTGTTCGATACAGACGAACACGTGCGCCTGGATGCGGTCATGGAGGATTTTGCCAGGTTGAGGCCGGTCTTCGTGGACAAGAATGGAACGGTTACTGCCGGCAATGCGTCGGGTATCAACGATGGCGCAGCCGCCGTTGTTCTGATGGAACGCTCCGAGGCGGAGAGGCGCCGGGCCACACCGCTCGGAAGACTTGTTGCATACGCGCATAGTGGAGTCGATCCACAGATCATGGGAATTGGTCCCGTGTCGGCGACAAAGATGGTTCTTGCCCGGGCGAATTTGACGATCAATGACATCGGTGTCATCGAAGCCAATGAAGCGTTTGCCGCCCAGGCTTGCGCTGTAGCGGGGGAACTTAAGCTTGATCCGGCTAAGGTCAATCCAAACGGATCGGGCATTTCACTTGGTCATCCAGTCGGCGCGACGGGCGCCATCATCACAGTGAAGGCCCTCTATGAACTACAGCGCATTGGCGGCAGGTACGCATTGGTTACGATGTGCATCGGGGGAGGGCAAGGGATTGCCGCTATCTTTGAGCGAATTTGACCGCTCGCGCGGTAACCTTCCGGCCATGCGCAAAGTGACTCAACCGCCAGCGCTGTTTCCTATGTTGAAGACCGAGGCAGTTCGCCTCGAGCCTCGACAGGAGCGCAGCCATGCCAGTCGGGACGCCTAGCATCAGCTCGCCATCGAGGCTTTCACGCTTCAGCGCTTCCCCCTTCATGGAGGCCTCCGCAGCTTCTTACTACATGCTCCGCACCATCACAATTGCTCGATCCGCCGGCAGCGGCTTTTCTTGGCGTGATCTTGAAAGGGGGCAATGGCATTCCAGTCGGAATGAGCGGCTATTTCGCTGAACCGAATTGCGCCGACGCTCCGCTGCCAAATGCACGGCGACGCGCCGGCGCACCATCAGACGTATGTCCAACGCTCAGCACGGCTTGCGAATAAGGCGGCCGCCAGTGATCGCGTCAGTGGTCGCTAAAGCGAACCAGGCTTTGCTTACTGTCGTTCCAGCCCGGCCTCTTTGATGACCTTCGCGAGCCTGCCCTGCTCGTCGGCAAGAAACTTCGCGTAGTCGGCTGGCGTTCCGCCGTAAGGTTCCGCACCACTCGCCTCTAGCTTCTTGAGGAATTCGGCGTCCTTGAGAGCCATGTTAACCGCGTCGTTCAGCCGTTCCACGACTTCCTTCGGCGTGCCCGCTGGGGCAACAATGCCGTTCCACGCCGTAAGCTCGACGTTGGCAATGCTCGTGGCCTCTGCAACGGTGGGGACGTTTGGCAGCAATGGCGAGCGCTCTTTGGAACCCACCGCAAGCGCCGTGAGCTGCTTGTTCTGCACAAAGGGTAGCACTGTGCTGAGTGTCGTCATAAAGATTTCGGTCTGACCGCCGATGAGGTCCGCGAGCGTCGGTGCGGTTCCCTTGTATGGGACGTGTGTGAGTTGAATGCCCAGTTTGGAATCGAGCATTGCAAAGGCGAGGTGGTCAATGGTCCCGGCGCCGGAAGACGCGTAGTTCATTTTCCCTGGCCTCTTCTTCGCGAGCGCGATGAACGCTTGCATGTCCTTGGCCGACACCTTCGGGTACATCGCAACAACGAGCGGAACGCCAACCGTCCTCACTACGGGGACAAAGTCCTTGAGTGGATTGTGCGTCGCGGAGCTATACGTCAATGCACCGAGTAGGAATGATGAGGTGTTGTAAAGCAGCGTGTACCCATCCTTGGGTGCTCTCGCGGCCACCGTGGAAGCCACGGTACCGCCGGCTCCTGGGCGATTGTCGACGACCACTGGCTGACCTAGCTGATATGACTCCCCCATGTCAATCGAGATTGGTTTGATTTAGTTTCACAGTTGCATGTTGTTCCCCCCTCCCAATTTCCTGAGGGCGACGTAGCAGTAAGTCTCGACGGTGGATCACGCTGATATCCGCGGGTTGGTTACCGCATTACAGAGGTCCGCCCAATGAGCCTGCCGCTATCTTTTGCCGCAAGTCGGATGAAATCCGTTGCCTAGCTAGGTCGCGAGTTGCTCGTGTGCCGGGCTACGCCGCCTTCAGGAAACTGGTCTCATAGTAGTGACAGATAGACTGATTTCTGGCCCTGGTTACGCTGTCTGGGCCGCGTTCGGTACGGCAAGCGACATCGCGAGCTGGCTGATGTCCCAGATGAACCCGCTCAGTTCGCGAGCAACTGCAACCACCGCAATGTTCGGGTTCTTGCCGCGCGCGGCAAGTCTCCGATAGCGCCGGCACAGTCGAAGCTGGGCGTCCCAAGAGCGGTCAACGATGGCCTTTGGGATGCCTTCGTGCCGGCGCTGAATCTCGGGGCTCACGCGTGCCGGGTGCCGGTAACTCCAGGCGGCTTCGATTAGCAGTTTTCTTGCATGGCTATTGCCGTTCTTGGTGATGCTGCCCTGTCGCCGCTTCTCACCGGACGAGTGTTCGGCAGGCGTCACGCCGAGCCAAGCCATCAGTTGGCGCGGATGGACAAAGCGCGAGAGATCGCCTAACTCGGCGAGCATGCCTATCGCCGTGGTGAACTGCACGCCGCGCATAGCCTGCAAGCCGAGTACAGCCGGATAGAAGCGCCAGTTGACGACTGCTTCGCGCAAGGCCGCTTCGAGACGGCTGCATTGCGCGAGCCGATCCTCGATGGCACGTCGATATTCATCAAAGGCAAGTTGTTGCCACACGGCGTCGAACGCAAAGGAACTGATCCAGCGCCGGTGCGCTGGTCCCCAGTCGGCTCTGCCGCTGTAGCGGACACCGTGCGAGAGCAGAAAGGCCTTCAGGCGTTGCCGGGCGCGCTTCAGATCGTCTTTGGCGCTGACCCACGAGCGTGACAGATCCCGGAATGCTTCGTCCTCCACGCTGGGCACATACACCGGCGAGAGGTCGCCAGCGCGTAGCGATCGCACGAGCTTGACCGCATCGCGCCGATCGGTCTTGACGCGCTCACCAGGCTTCTTCGGGATCAGCGAGGGCGCGCACACCATGCAGTCGAATCCCTTCCCTGCAAGCTGCCGGTAAAGGCCATAGCCACAAGGGCCTGCCTCGTAGACGATGCGGATGCGGCGCGCTTTGGACTGCAGGCGCTTGCACAGGCGATCAAGATCGGTCTTCGAGGTACCGATCTTGCCAAGCAGTTCGACCTCACCCATGCCGATTGCATAGGCGACCGTGATCGAGTCCTTATGGACATCCAACCCGACATACAAAGTGCTATCGTGTTCCATGCTGGCCTCCGCGCTGGAAATCGCCGGGTGTGGCACTGTCCACACCATGCGGCTCTGGCAGTCATGCTAACCCGCGTTTGATTCCTCGCGGCGGGCCAGCCCTCTTGCCACCAGGGGAGTCATACTGACTTTTCGGTCATGTACTGGGCGAACAAGCGAGCAGTGACGTCGGCGGGCCCGCCAGCCGGAAACGCCACCAGCATGCGTATTGGCTTGTCGGGGTAATTGCCCTGTGCGAGCACGGCGCCCGCCGATAGCAGAGTGGCGCCGGCTGCCAGACTGCCGACAAACTGCCTCAGAATCTTCGTCATCTGTGTCTGCTGTAGTTGATAGGCCTATGGCCGTGCCGGTGCACTGAAGGCAGCAACACTCAGGCCGAGGCCCCGTTCGCTCTGCCAACGCCGGACACGTCGCAAGCCTTGGGGCGTCCCGGAGCAGCTCATCCGTGTGCTCACCCGGCAGTGGAGCCGGCCGAGCCATCACCGGCGGCGTGCGCGACCAAGTGCGCAGTCCAGACATTTCCACGAACGCTCCCTCCATGGGATGCAAAAAGGCAACCGCTTCCAGATGCGGGTCCTGCAGGAGGCTTTCGACCATGCGCAAGGGCATGACGGGGGTGTCCAGGCGCGTGAACTCTTGTCGCTGATATGCAGTGGGCTAGGACCGAAGGCAATTTTCGACCGCTGCATAGAACTCGCAGATGTGGTGGGTGCGAGTGGCAATCGTCGCAACGCGAGAGTCCACCCGGTACTTCTCGCCGGAACCAACGCGCTCAAAGCAGGGGCGCCAGTGCATGGTGTCGGGGCTGCCCCTCCGTCGTCGCGAATACTCTTAAGTCTCCAATCTTCTCGATAGACTTATTTCCGTAATGGACTTCCGACTCAGGACGCCAGATGAGCATCGGACAATGCCCGCTGCGGTTGCTTACGTAAAGCAGCCTTGGCCCTGACGGTAGTCAGGGCCTCAACTTGCCGCAGCACAAACACATTGTCCTCGTTCAATGCCCTGGCCGCCGAAGCGCGTAGCCTATTCGGCAGATTTCGCTTCGTTGGACTGCGCTACGTGATTGTTTGGCCAGCTACGCCATTGCGGGGACCAACTGTTGAATTCTACTTCGATGCCATCCGGATCGAATACATACACTGAATTCATCAGCCACCCCTCTTGCGGCTCGTGATATTCATTTCGGCTTGTAATTCCACGCATGCCTTGGGTAACGAGCCCCGTGGCTTGCTTCTCGCTAACTTCGGTGTGATAGCGAGTAACGTGGCGATAGGGGATTCCCATATTGGTCAGTTTCTCTGCGTAAGGACGGAGATTCTCCGGAGCAACACGCAGGTTGAGATGCAACATCCCCCCGATCGGCCTGGCGAATCGATTGGCCGGTGTTTTTCCAGTAAAGACATCCTCTTTGCTCAGAGTCTGATAGCCATCTTTCCACCAGAAGAAGGCAATATGGGCATCGGGATTTCCCTCGTCGCCCACACCAAAGAACCAGTGTTGCCCCAATAGGCCACCATTGTCATCGTGATATTCAATGGTGTGCAACACCGGCATTCCAAGCTTGCCGTGGTAGAAGTCGACGGTCTTCTTCATGTCGCTGCAGGTCAGTGCGACGTGATCAAGTCCTTTGAAATCAAAAATCATATTCTTATCCATGACGTATTTCCTTGAAACACAATGTTCTACAACGACACTGTTCATCGGGATTACATGCGCTCTAGATCGTACTCACCCTGTTTGACTTCGGTGACACGTTCCTCCACATCATCATATTCAAGGCGAAGCGCCTTGCAGAGCGTACCCGACATGTCATAAGTCAAAATCATGAACGTAAGCTCAAAAATCTGCAGGTCGTCGAGTTCCTTGCGAAGCTCCTGGAAACACTGATCGCTGGTGCGGCCGCCACCAAGCACCAGGTCGTCCGCATAGGACAACACTGCGCGCTCGATGGGCGTATAGCAGCTTGCGCTGGCCCAGCCAGGAATGGCTTGAATCTTTTCCTCTGGGCAGCCTTCGCGGCGAAGGACCTTGCAATGCTGCGAAAAAACAAACCGCGATCCCCGAGCCCAACCGGCCCGTGTGATACCTAGTTCTCGCAGCACAGGGTCAAGCTTCCTGTCCTTGCTCCACTGCCATTTGTGGCGGTCCAGGAACATGCCAAAAAGCTCTGGATCTAGGGCGTAGACTGTCCACCAGTTTCCTGGCGTACCCCCCTTCGTACCCGGTTCTTTCACCGGATCGCGGCCTTCGAAGTGCTTTTGGTAGGTGGCCATCACGCGTTCGTCGGTAACCTCGTCACGCGATACCTGTCTCAGTCGGGGCATAGTGTCTCCTTCCTTTGATGAATTGATCTGATAAAAAATTACGTAAAACGTAACTCCATTACGTAAATCATAAACATGGAACGAGGGATGGTCAACATGTTGTCTGGCTTGGCAAAGCCAGCCTATCGTCTTAGCGGAGCGGCACGGTACGGCTGTACTGCAAAGCGGCTATTTCGGCACTTCGTCAACTCTCAACTGTTCCCGTTGCCGGCCTCGCCGTGTGCTTCAACGAACTGGTATGACGCGATGATCGCGAGGCGCGGAGGCTCAGGATCAGGCTCGAGCCCGGGCAGCGGGCGCCGCACGAGCAGAAGCCGCTGGAGTTGTGGCCGGCGTTTCACAACGCGTCAAGCAGTGCGTAAAGGCTTGCCCTTGTCGCTGCTGCACTGGGTTGGGTATTGGTTTGCTCTCCGGTCTGCGCCGTGAACGGCGTCGGATCCAGCCGGGAAAGCAATGCCACCTTCTCGCAACCCGGCTACCCGCATTTTCCCTCTGGGCCATGGGGCATATGGCTTGGCGGACTTCCTTTGGCCCGACTACGTAGATCCTCAACCAAATAGGAACAGTCGGCAGCCGCTCAGACTCTGGGTCGGGACGCAGCCGAATTTTTTTCCGAAAGAGGCGTTCAGGCTACTCGGGTGCAGTGGTCACGGCGGATTCATTGGGGGCTCGCGAGCGCCTTCCTTCCGGCGAGCATGCCCTGCGCAGAGCGGAGCGTGCCTGCGCAAGCTGCGGGGCATATGAGCTAGGCTTACCTACCTGATGACATCCAGCCGGCGCGGCGATTCGCCTCTTGACAAGAGTGCTGGCTCATCTTACTCTGGGCGTAATCAAGTTATGTATATAGTAATTACGGGTCGTCGAAAGTGCGGCCGCCTGACCAGAAAGGGAAGAAGATGGAATACAGAAACATTGGAGGTACCGGTCTGAGGGTTTCGCCACTTTGTCTGGGGATGATGTCCTACGGTAGTCCCAGTTGGCAGCCTTGGGTGCTTGAGAAGGCAATGGCTCGGGATTTCGTTTCCCTCGCCCTCGATAACGGTATCAACTTCTTCGATACATCTGATTTCTATTCTTACGGAGCTAGTGAAGAGGCTCTGGGCGAGGCGACGTACGGTCTGGTGCGGCGCGAGGAGCTTGTGATCTCGACCAAGGTCGGCATGCCAATGAGTCAGTTGCCGAATGAGCAGGGAAATTCGCGTAAGCGTATCCGTGAGGGTATCGACGCCTCACTCAAGCGCCTGAAAACCGACTATGTCGATCTGTATCTTCTTCACAAATGGGATCCGGCTACCCCAATCGAGGAGTCGATTGATGCGCTTGATGATCTCGTTCGCGCGGGCAAGATTCTTTACTACGGGGTCTCCAATTTCCGAACCTATCAGCTCGCGCGGGCGCAAGAGCGGGCACGCTGCGGCAAGACCAGCGGACTCGCCGCAGTTCAACTCCAATACAACCTTGTCTATCGGGAAGAGGAGCGGGAGAACCTGCCATATTGCGGCGAGAATGGGATCGGCGTGATGGTCTATAGCCCCCTGGCGCGTGGTTGGCTGATCGGTGGAGACGCGAAGGCGGAGGAGTTGACGCAGCGAGAGCGAACCCGCATTCAACAGGACGTGAAGGGCCACGCACTATATGGGCAGGGTGGCGACCGAGAGGTGCGCGCTCGACTGCACGACGTAGCGGCGCGGCTCGGCTTGCCGCCAGGACGAGTTGCAATGGCGTGGATTCTTGCCCGTCCGGAGGTCAGCACCTGCCTCGTTGGCGCGTTGGAGCCGCATCACCTCACCGAGGCGGTCGCCGCGCTTGATGTCAAGCTGACCGAAGCGGATATCGCATATCTCGAGGAGCCGTATCGGGCAGGCGCGCTGCGAACCGCCGGATACAAGGAAATCATCGCGCAGCAGAAGATGCTCGCGGCAAACTGAGTGGAGGCAATTTTGGAAGCAAAGAAATTCTTGGTCAATGGTGAGTGGCGCTCGGGGCGAGGAGATACCTTCGAGTCCATTAACCCCGCAGATGGGTCGCTTGCAGGTATCGTGTACAGCGCTACTCCAAAGGACGTCGACGACGCAGTGCGCGGCGGTGTGGCTGCATCGGAGGATCCGGCATGGCGCGACATGCCAGCCCACAAGCGAGCGGTGATCCTCAATCGATTTGCCGATCTGATCCACCGTGACCGGGACATGCTGTGTGAACTGCAGACTCGCGACAACGGAAAGACCATCCAGGAAGGCTATCAGCATATCGAAGGGGCAGTTCAAAAGTTCCGATACTGTGCGGCTGTCTGTGAGACGCTGGAGTCGACGCTCATGCCTCCTCGTGGCGATTACTTTGTCTATAAGACATATGAGCCCATGGGTGTCATCGCGTCGATGACGGCATTCAACTCGCCAATTCTGCATGAGGCCGGCAAGATCGCGCCAGCGGTGGCTGCAGGAAATGCCGTGGTACTGAAGTCGTCCGAATTCACGCCGTTGATCGGTCTCGAGTATGGCCGTCTGGCACTCGAGGCAGGATTGCCTCCGGGTATTGTCAATGTGGTGACGGGCGGCGTGGAGGTAGGAGCGGCGCTGGTCAACCATCCGGCGATCAACATGATCGCGTTTACCGGCGGTACCAAGACCGGCAGGATCGTTGGCCACGCCGCGGCAGAGCGCATTATTCCATGCATTCTCGAACTAGGCGGCAAGTCCCCGAACATTGTATTTGAGGATGCAAACCTTGATCACGCGGTCGCTGGAATGATCTACGGGATCTTCTCCAACGCGGGGCAATCGTGCATCGCTGGCTCGCGGATCTTTGTGCAAGCGTCGATCTATGACAAGTTCGTTCCTCGGTTGGTCGAGGCGGCGAAGGCGCTTAACGTCGGCTCGCCACGCGATCCTTCGACCGCAGTCGCTCCGGTCGCCAGCTTTCGCCAACGAGACTCGATCGAGCATTTCATTGAAATGGGCAAGAGCGACCCGAAGGTGAAGTTGCTGTGCGGTGGCGATCGTCCCTCGGGCCCAGATCTTGACAAGGGCGCGTATGTTGCGCCCACGCTATTTGAGGTGAGCGATCACAAGTGTGCTATCGCGCAGGAGGAGATCTTCGGGCCCGTCGGCGTGATCATTCGCTTCGATGATGAAGCCGATCTGGTTCAGATGGCCAACGATACGGTCTTCGGCCTATCGCTGGGTGTGTGGACCGAGAATTACCGTAAGGCGATGCGTACGGTGCGCGCCATCAAGGCCGGGACGGTCTGGGTCAATACCCACAAGATCGGTCAGCCAAGCGTACCGATGGGCGGATTCAAGGAAAGCGGGATCGGCCGCGAGAACGGGATCGACGGCATTCTCGAGTATCTCCAGATAAAGAATACCTATTGGAATCTGAGCGAAAAGCAGATTGCGTGGCCGCCGAGGGGTTGATGGGCGCGCCCGATGCATAGCAACGCCGCCGGGATACCGGCGGCGTGACAATGAGCGCCAACGTTTTAGTTGCGCTCATCACCGCTGACGTACGCTGGCTGGAATCGGAAAATGCCTGATGTCACGACAATGTGTGGGACTGGCAGGCCGGTCGACCTGAGCACGAGGCGGTGGAGTCGTTCGAGGTCATAAGACTGAAGGCGGCTTCTCAGAATGATTGGACGCCGCAGCGTCCTGGTTCACGGAGACATCAACATGAGCACCAGTGTGGGATTGAAGGAACTGGTAGGTGGTTGGCTATCTGCATTTGAAGAGGCACTAAGAGCGAGTGACCGTGCGGGGCTAGAGCTTATCTTCCTTGAGGAGTGCTATTGGAGGGACCAGGTCGCCCTCACTTGGGACATGCGCCAGGCGCACGGCCGGGACCAGGTCCTGGATGCGTTGCTGAGCGTGAAGGACTGGACGCAACCCCGAAACTTCGGATTGGCGGAGCAGCATCCAGATCCCGCCCGTGCGTCCATCCTTGGTCGCGAAGTTGTTGAAGCCTATATTGCCTTCGAATTGCGAAACGGCAAGGGTCAGGGATTTCTGCGCATTGTTGAGGATGCGACAGCGTCCGCCGGCGCGAGATGCTATATGCTCGGCACGGACATTCATACGCTAAACGATGTCGTTGAGGAACTGGGCAACCGCGTCAACCGAGAGCGCTTGCAACCGGTCTTTCCGATCCATGGCTATAAGCCGATGCGTAAAGGCCAGCATTTCGGTGAGTTCGCTGAGGAGAAGATGGCGTTTGCCAATCACGATCCAGATGTACTGATCATTGGTGCCGGCCACACAGGAATGGCCGTAGGTGCGAGACTGGAGCGGATGGGACAGTCGTACCTGATCGTCGATCGTGCGTCGCGGCTTGGCGATAGTTGGCGCAACCGCTATGAATCATTGGCGCTGCATACCGTCGGCGCGGTGAATCAACTTCCATATATCCGCAGTCCAGACATCTTCCCCGATTACGTGCCCAAGGACCAGTGGGCCGATTGGCTTGACGCCTATGGGAGAATGATGCGGCTGAATCTTTGGCTGAAGACTGAGGTAGTCAAGGGCGCATTCGACGAAAACAAGGGGGAGTGGTCCATCGAGCTTCGCACGGCCGACAACGCCAGCAGGACGATCCGACCTAAACACGTTGTGCTTGCAACTGGCGGCATCGGCCTCAACCCCAAGCCCTTTTCCGCTCCGGGGATTGAGGACTTCAAGGGAACGATGATCCATTCCAAGTACTACAAGTCCGGGGCCGAGTTCGAAGGTAAGCGCGTGCTTGTGGTTGGGAGTGGCACTAGTGCGTTCGACATGTGCTATGACCTGTATCTCAGAGGCGCCAAGCCGACGATGCTTCAGCGTAGTGAGACCTCAGTTGTGCCGTTGGAGGAGGGCGTCAGGTACAACCGCGATTACCTTCCCGGGGGTCATTCGGTAGAGACCGCCGATCTTCGTCGCGGCGCAGGCGCGGTATATCCGGTCATCATCGAAATCCTTAAGAACGAGTGCAACGCCTGTAACGAGCGCAATGCGGACCTCTATGCCAATCTGCGTGAGGCAGGTCTCTGGCTCGGAGATGGCGCCGATGGAAGCGGATGGCTTGGCAAGCTATTCAAGACGTTTAAGGGCTTTCACCTGGACATGGGGGTGCTCCAGGAGATTGTGGATGGCAACGTCAGAATTCAGCAGGCCAGCGAGGTCGAACGCTTTGTGGAAAATGGCCTTTTGCTGATCGACGGAAAGGTGCTCGAGTTCGACGCCATCGTCGCCGCCACCGGATTCCAGAACGCGAACGAGAATGTCGCCGAGATTTTCGGCAAAGACATCGCAGACAAAGTTGGGGCGTGCAGCGGCCTCGACGCGATGGGGGAGCCAGTTGGTCTCGCCAAGCCGCTCGGTCAGCGCCAGTTCTGGCAGATGTACGGGGGCATTAACGATTGTCGCCGTCTGAGCCGGCATCTTGCGCTTGAGATCATTGCGCAGCTTAAGGGCTATGTGCCGCCACTTAGTCGTGCGCAGGATGGCTCGCTGGTTGTGCCAGAGTCGAAATAGAGCACGTGCTGACGGCAGCGGGAGGATCGCACAAAGTTGGGACGTTCACCGGGGCGCTCTCACGACCTCTTCGGAGTCGTGGGGTCGCCATCGGCAATCCTGATGACGTAGTGCGGTTCTCACCAGATTTGTCGAGGCGTTCCATTCGGCGATGCCAGCAGCGAAGTACGTGGCATTTTTCCCACCGCATCGCTCATCATTTCCTGAGGTTTCAAAATTGAAAGATCTTGATGACAACGAAGTTGAGCAGCATGCGCCTTCAACGGTGCCACAAGATGCTGCGGCAGCCGGTACCGAGGGCGTCAAATTTCGAGGCTATCAATGCTCGTCCAAGGCCGACATCGATCGCGATCTATCCGGTCGATCCAGGCGTTCATATTTTTTTTCACGCCGCGTCTTTGCCATCGCATGGGTGCTTACCAGTTTGGCATTGCTGGTTGCCATGCCAGTCTTGCCTTCGGCCGCACATGCTCAATCGAGCAAAGGTTCGACCGCCAAGGAGAAATCGGAAATGATCCCGAAGACCTGCACCGACGACAAACTGCTGCCGTCGGTTTTCGAGTTGTCGACGACTCAGCCCCAGCGTATTCCATATCCTGCTGACAGCGAAGGTGGCGCTGGTGTTTATGGCCAACTGACCAATGGGCAGCGCATTGGACGTCACCTCAAGCCGGAGGTTATGACTGGACTGGGCGCTCTGTCCGGGGCCTTGTTAAGGCACGGAGCACTCAGCCCGGCCATGCGAGAAATGATAATCGTAAGAACTGGCTATCGAACTGCGAGCGCTTATGAGGTTATCCAGCACCGCGCGCTCGCCGTTCGCGTGGGTGTTCCAGAGGCAAAGCTTGACGCGCTCGCCTGCATCGATCCGGTAGGTCTTGACGAGACGGAGCGAGTTGTAATCAATTTTGTTGATGAGCTCCTTATTCGGAATCGCGCGACGGATACCGCCCTGAACGGGCTTCGTGACCACTATAGCGATAGTCAAGTCATCGAGATCATCACCGTGACGGGGCTTTGGTGGTCTCTCGCTAGAATCATGGAAGCGGCTGGTGTTCCACTCGATAAGGGCACTATCGGCGAAAAGGGTGTCTCGGTGGAAAAATGATGCCTGGCTGCGGCTGAATCGAATGCGGGGCATCTGACAGAAAAGCGACAGCACCACGATGTCGGGTTCTTGACTTGTGCTGTGCGGTGAGGGGCAATCTGTCGAGGCGCTTCGCTTCGTTTTGAGGGCGGTGTGTCCGTGGGGATCTGCATGACACTGTTGAAGTTCCCCTCGAACCCCCGCTGGGGTGCTCGAGCGGGAATGGTCAATGTTCGCACGACTGACGTCGAGTGCGCGGTTGCCATCGGTGGCTCGAATGTATCCGTCTACGGTACGCGTGAGTGGGATAGGCCAGTTCTTCACTCTGACCACCACGTCGTCTTGCTGGTGGGGATGAAATCTGACTTGGTCTGGCCGGTCCGAGACGGTATTGAGATCATCATGGCCTGCCTGGCTCGACATGGCTTGCCAAACGTTAGCGTGGTCTGTTGAATGTCCGAGCCGATTGACGGAGGACTCCGGTGCTGCCGTACCACTCGTAGCAGCTATTTCGACTTGAACCGGCACGCCGAATCATTGGCCAGGAGAGTTACTTCGGCAGACCTGTTGCACTACATTAGGGCGCTTTCGCGAGAGGTTCGTTGGTCATCGGGTCCGAGCGACGACTGTCGAGACGAGCATGTGTTGCATGCCCTGGCGGATCGACTTAGAGTGGCAATTGCGGTGGGATGTCCCCTTGACATCGCAGTGGTCCTTGGCTGCGCAGCGGAGATGTCGGTCTTTCCGCTGACCTCGGTGCTCGAGCAATGCAGTGCTGCAATGCTTGCAACGAAGCAGCCGGCTCTTTGCGGAGTTGTATGGGCGATCAGGCACCGACAAGCTAGAACGCGCGCGCGTGCTAGAACACTGCTGATTTAGGGGGGGCTTCAGAGTTCTTAAGGGAAGATCGGAATTCGGACGTTAGACGAACTAACATTGGTGACCTGGCAATTCGCACTACAGTGCACTCAACGCACTGAAAGTGGCGGGGCACGTATGAAGGGGGCAGTTGGGTAATGCCGGAGACCGCGCCTGCCGGCCTGGTCGGATTGACTGGCATTTTCCCGACGCCTTCGATGACGGCGTCTTGTTCGAGAATTGAAGCGATAAGGTGGTTGTCGTCGGGTAGATCTCGAACGCTTGCTTCTCGAGCAATGGCAGCCGCCGGCGGATGGCCGCTGCCCATTGTGAAGCCGACGTTCTAATGTCCGTGCAACGACATCGATCAATGACCGAGACTGGCCGAACCCGGAAGTTCGTCGCCGGCCAACGCTCGATCGGCCGACTCAGTGCGGATTTCGGTGAAGGTGATCGGCCGTTTCGGTGAACGTGATCAGGGAAGGAAGGTGGTACTGCGCGGTCATGAGATTGTAGCGTAGGTGATCACGATCCCCGCTTCTTGGTATCTGTTGATGCCCGCTTGCGCATCGACTCGCCCTTGAGCGGCACCTTGTGGGCCTGGTGAACTAGCCGGTCCAGGATGGCGTCGGCGAGCGTCGGGTCATTGAGCCGTTGGTGCCAATGCTCGATCGGTAACTGGCTGGTCACGATGGTCGAACGCGTGCCGACACGGTCATCGAGGACTTCCAGCAGATCACCGCGTGCGCTCTCGGAAGGCTCCTGCAAGCCCCAATCGTCAAGGATCAGCACATCGATCCGCGCCAGTTGCGCCAGGCGCCGGGTAAAGCTGCCATCGCCGTGGGCGATCTGCAGTTCCTCAAACAACCTCGGCACCCTCTGATAGAGCACCGAGAACCCTTGCCGACAGGCCTGCTGACCGAACGCACAAGCCAGCCAGGACTTGCCGGCGCCGGTCGGCCCGGTCAGGATCAGGCTCTGTGCGTTACGGATCCAGTCGCAACTGGCCAGGGTGGCGACGAGCCGCTGATCAAGGCCCCGGCTGCCGTCATAGATCACGTCTTCGACGCATGCCTGGGTATGCTTGAGTTTGGCCACGCGCAGCAGCCGCTCCAGCCTCCGGGTGTCGCGCCAGGCGATCTCCCGATCGACCAGCATCGAGAAGCGTTCCTCGAATGGCAGGCTGGTGCTGGCTGTCAGAGCAGACTGCTCTTCGAAGGCCCGGGCCATCCCGTCGAGCTTGAGTGCCTTGAGTTGGCCAACGGTGTGTTGCATCAGCATGTATTTTCCTAATGGTAGTAGTCAGGGCCACGCACGTTGTCATGCATGGGGGAATGCCACTCAGACTGAGATCCCGGCAGAGTGGCTTGCCGGTCCAGATGGTTTTCAAGGATGGATAGCACCGACTTGCGTGTGAGCGAGCCAATGGCGACGGCGCGAGTGCTGGCCGCTTCCAGCCGGTCCTTGCCGTACTTCCGCGCCAGGCTGAGCAGGCCCAGACAGGCGCGGTAGCCCATTTCGGGATGCGGCCTGCTGGTGAGCTGGTATTCGACGATGACGGCGACACTCGGACCGATCGAAGCCGCCCAGTTCAGCAGCCGGCCCGGCGTCCATTCGAGGTGGGCGCGGTGCGCCGCCGGCATATGGTCCTTGACCGTGCTGTGGCTGCCCTTGCGGGTATTGCGCGCGTGCAGAGCCACGCGCTTGCCGCCGTACAGGATCTCGATGGTGTGGCGCGTCACGCGAGCCTCCACCGCCTTGCGCACCAGGGCATGTGGCACGCTGTAGTAATGGCCGTCGATCTCGACGTGGTAGTCGACGTTGACCCGGCACTGCTTGAACGTCGCCACCTCATAGCGCCGCTCCGGCAGCGCGCGCAGCACCGGGCGATCTAGCCGTTCGAACCATTCCCGTCGCGTGCCGAGCAGCTTCTTGAAGGGGCGGCTGTTCAGGTCGGCGACGAGCTTCTTGATGGCCTTATTGAGCTCGGCCAAGCTGTAGAAGCGGTGGTTGCGCAGCGGTGCCAGGATCCAGCGCTCGACGATCAACACACCGGTTTCGACCTTGGCCTTGTCCTGGGGCTTACGTGGCCGTGCCGGCAGCATGGCCGTGCTGTAGTGATGGACGAAGTCCTCAGCGGTTCGGGACAGCACCGGTTCGTACCGATCCGGGCGGGCCACCAGCGCTCGCGGGTTGTCCGGTACCAGCAATTCGGGCACACCGCCGATGAACTCCATCGCGCAAACCATGCCTCCGATCCAGTCGGCAGTGGTCTGGCCGCGGGTGGCGCATGCGTAGGTGTAGTTCGACGCGCCCAGCACAGCGACGAAGATACTGGCCTCGAAGGCCGTGCCGCCTTCGGGGTTGAGAATCGGAACCATCGGGCCGGCGAAGTCCGCGAACAGCTTCTCGCCAGCATTGTGATGCTGGCGCATGGACCGCTTGAGCGTCGCCGCCCAGTCCCGGTAGCGACAGCAGAACTGTGTGTACTGGTAGATTGGGACACTTGGATTCGCTTCCAGGTATTCCTCCCACAGCAACTGTAACGTCACGCCCTTGCGGCGCAACTCGCGATGCAGATAGGCGAAGTCCGGTGTCACTCGGCCGCCCGGGCTGTTGGCCGGCTTCTGCGCGCCGAACAGCCGCTGCTCCAGGGCATCCTCGTCAAGACTGTCTGCCAGCGGCCAATCCAGTCCCGATGCCTTCGCCATCGCCGCGTACTGCGAGACAGCGCCAACACTCACACCCGTCGCCCTGGCGATCTGCCGGTGCGACAGGCCACACGCCCACTTCAGGCGAAGCACTTCCTCAATCTTGCGCATGGTCATCCGGTTGGCCGGCATCAGCTTGCTTCCTTGAAAAAAAGGAAACAGCGTATCGCCGGCGATCTAGCCCATGCGCAGTACCACCTTCAGCCCTTGATCAGCATCATTTCGGTGCATGATCACCCGTTTCGGCTGCTTGATCACCTATTTCGGCAACGTGATCACTCGTTTCGGGATCGTGATCACTGATTTCGGCGTCACCGCCAAGTGATCACGTTCAGCCGAAACCGGCGATCATCTTCCGGCCGAAACAGGTGATCACGTTGCGCCGAAATCGCCGATCACGCGCCCCGAAATACGCAAAGGAGAGGGCGCCGTCCGGCCACGCTCGCCACAGGCCGGCAATCGCGAATGGCTCATCATCCTTGAGCCCAACGCGCCAGCGCACCGCCTTGCCGCTCTCATAGTTCGGCTCGTAGAAATTCGTCGCGGGTATGAGGCACAACTGGCCTGCCTGCCATGGGCCGGCAAAGGAGCGCAGCTTGCCGATAGTCTCGACCTTGGCGTTGGCCGTGTCGAACTTCTTGACGCCCGGGGGTATGGTCGCCTTGGGTACCATGCTGAACGAGCCGACCACACACTCGCGCAGGCCGTCTCTGGCGCGGATGATGGGGGCCGGGTAGTCCGGCCAAGTTTCGGACTTGTATTCGTCCGCAGGCGGCTCGACGCCGAAGACATCGCGGAGCAGTTGGCGTTGCACGGGCGCGTAATTAACACACATCGATCATCCCCCCTCCACACTAGCTGCTAATCAAACAGGCGCGGCGCAGATTCCGCACTCAGCAGGTCCGTGCGCCTAGCCTTGATTATGGCGAACGCTAGTCTATCTGATCCGCGGCGGAACCTCTGCGCCGTCACGGCGCTGAGGCGCTTGACTTACAGATATCCGTCGACAATTATTGACTTGGGTGGCTTTTGAACACGCTGATGCGACTACGCCGGCAGTCGATCAACACGAGGCAAGGGGGTTAGGAAAGGGAGCTACGAGCTCGGGATCGCGATAGCCCAGGTCATCATCCTGGCGTTGTTGGCCCTGCTCAAGTTCTCTGGGTTAGTCCTCGCAGTTCTGAAGTAAACACTGGAGGCATGGCGGGGAGCCCGAAAGCAACCCGCCATGAACATTCGCCAAGGGTATTAGCTGTCGCGCTATCCATTCCGGCGCCGCCGCTCCGCACGCTTCTCTTTCCACACATCAACTACCTCGGGCGATGTGTCGCCGTCGTAGTGCAGGTACGGCTCGATGTTGAGCTCATTGCGCAAATGCCACGGGATCATCGTCTCGAAGCTGCCCGTGCCATAGTCGGCATTCGGGAAGCAGTACTCATGGCCTATATACTGTATGAATATAAGGGGTATTCTATTGTCTCCGGCGAGCGATAGAATGCGTCGATGAGTGCCATCCCTATCAGTTCCACCGGGTGGCCTCGTTAGTGAGACGTTGGATCCTTGGTACGCATCATGGGTCGATTCAACCAGAGCATCTTGACGCTTACCTGGATGCGTTCGTCTTTCGCTTCAACCGGCGCACTTCGCTTTCGCGCGGATCGCTCTTCTATCGGCTGTTACAGCAGGCAGTCAAAACGGACCCTGTGACTTACGGCGATGTAGTCGAGAAAGCAGGTCGGTCGCAAGACAAGTCGACCGAAGTTGTCATGGCACCGTCGCCCGTGGCCGAACAAAAAAAGCGCCCGCGACCAGGGAGGGATCGCGGGCGTGACAGTAACGTCGCGGGGTCATTGCACGACGGTGCGCGATTCTGTGCACTAAGCCTTAGTGCCGCAACAGCCGTGGCATAGACGACCCGGGGCCTGTTAGATCGCACGCACAGCTTGCTGCCTATGGCAAGGTTAAACATCGCCAGTTCGCGAGCGTTTGCCGTAAGCTGAAGCCGGGTTCGAATCGCCCAAATCTCGTTCAGTTTCAGCGGGGGCTTCTGGCCTGTCAGTCTTCCTTTGTCCCATGGAACTTGACGCCTCAGATTGAGAGAGATGGCGTCCATGATGGTCTCCTTCCAGATGAAGGGAAACCGAGTCTGCGCCTTGCGGGCCAAGCCCCGGCCCGAGTTTCCATGTAGAAACCCGAAATGCCCGTTTTACATGGAAATCCACCGTTCGAGCCCGCCCAGACGGTGACGGGCGCATGCATCGACTGGCAGGTGATGGGAAGAGGCGACGCGCAGAACCAACAGACCTGGCATCCGCGCCGGGGCTGGCATGAATCTGGACCGTAGTAACATGGCCATGTGAAGTAACACGGCCACGTGACTACGATATGAATCCATTATCGCAAGTACTCCCCGCCCACCGCGCTCTGTATGCCTTCCGTGACCTATTCGAGGGTACCGGTTGGCGACTGGTGGGGATTGAGGGGCAGGAGAATTCGGGGGACGCCCTCCTAACCAACGATCACGGTCAAATCTATTGTGCAGTCCTCAAGTCGTACAAGGAGGGACGGGCTGACCGGCTCACCGGCGCGTTTGCACAGGGGCTGCTGGAGGCGCGTTCGTACGCGAAGAAGCAGCAGGTGCGTCCCGCTGTCCTGATCTGGGTGAACAGCGCTTCGCCGACGCTTGTCGACCGTCTTGTGGATTTTCACAAGCAATACGGCGACGGTGAGCCATTCGCCTTGCTTTCGAAGGACGGGACCGTGTACGTTGACCTCCCAAGCCTGCGTCGTTCCGAGCGGCCCGACGCCAAAACGGCTTCCTACCGCACCAGCCACAGCACGCCGCAGCGGCTGGTGTTTTCGGATTTCACCCAATGGATGCTCAAGCTGCTGCTGGCGGTCGATATCAAGCGAGACGACATGATCGGCGTGGATGCGGCTCACTATCGCACGGCGACCAACCTCGCGCGTGCTGCCGGCGTCTCCAAGATGACAGCCACGCGGCTGGTGAACGCTTTGAAGGCTGAAGGTTTCATCGAGTCCGAGCCGTTTCTGACGCTTGTGCGGCGGCGTAAACTGATGGAGAGATGGAAGGCGGTGTACCTGACTCCATCGCTCGCTGTGCCGATGAAAATCCTTTCGCCGGCATCGGTTAAAGATCAGCTTGTCAAGCTCATTAAGAAGGAGCACGGCACTCTTGGGATGTTCGCCGCCACGAGCGCGCTTGGCGTCGGTCATGTCCACGGCGTACCACCGACCATTCGCTTCATCGCGGTCTCCAGGTGGAAGGGTTATTGCGCGGGAGTCTTTTGGCATGTATTAACGTCCGAACCTGATGGTGGCCGAACAATGGCCCCAGATGCGCCGCGCCCGGGAAGGTGAGTCCCCTGATTTGATCCTCCAGCAGCCGAGTTTTCCTCAATCGCTCCAACGTGGCAGCGTCTTCCGCGACGGCATCCCGGTTACGGACATCATCCAGACCTGGCTCGACGTTTCGGCTCACCCCTCACGCGGCGCCGAGCAGGCCGCGGAGTTGGAGCACGGGATTCTTGCAAACGTGTGTGGAGAAGGCGCTTGAGCGACCTCATCGAAATCAGCAAACTCGCCATGCCATTGGAGCCTTGGCGCCCCAAGATCGATCTTGTCCTGATCTGAGAGCGCCTCGAAGAGACCATCGATGAACCAACAACGCAAGTCTGTTCGCGCGGCCGTCCCAACGCAGCGGCCGGCCGTAGCCGTTTAGGGTTGTTCAGCCGTTTAGGGTTGTTCGATGCCTGCCGTCACCCGCAGGAATGTGAGTGCGCCACCGTGCGTTACTGGCAGGCGTCGAACAAGCCTCGATGGAGGAAACGGCGGAGTGCTCCGAGGCGGTCGGAGTATTGGAGGCTATGGCGATTGATAGGCCGGGATGCCCAACGGTGCTGGAGGATGCGCAGTCAAACGGGATGCTGGATAGAGCCTGGTGCGGTGACGAGGCGGTCCAGTCGCGCAATCGCGAGGATGAAGCGGACGTGCGAGGGGCTGCGCGAAGCGGCAAGCGCAAACGTCCGCTCGTAGGCCGCGTTGCCGCAAAGCCGACGGTCGAGTTGCACATCCAGAAAGCGTGGTGCTCATGTCTGGCCTCGCCGCTTGGGTGGTGCGCGAATGGGCGCAGTGCGTTCCAGGATCTCGATGACGATCATCGGCGCACCGCAGTGCCGGCAGACGAAGACCGCAGGGATGGCAACCCCGGGATCGTCGGGCTGGGTGTCGGCCTCAGGCATGACGTCCAGCAGTTCACGGGCCTTCGCGAGACTGGCGCGACGCACCGGGTTGGCGAGCAGGCCGTAGTGACGGATGCGATGGAAGCCGGCGGGCAGCACATGGAGCAGGAAGCGGCGCATGAACTCGCCGGTTTCGAGCGTCATGATCTTGTGGCGGGTGCGTCCCTTTGCGCGGTAGTCCTTCCAGCGGAAGGTGACACCGCGTTCATCGAAGGCGAGCAGGCGCTGGTTGGAGATAGCCACCCGGTGCGTGTAGCGTGAGAGGTATTCGAGTACGGTGGCTGGTCCGGCAAAGGGACGCTTGGCGTAGACGACCCACTCGCAGGTGCGCAGTGGCGCAAGCCACCGTGCAAAGGTAGCCGCATTGGCAAGCTCCGTGTATTCGCCGAAGAACTGCAACTGGCCACGCTGGTGAGCGGATTCGAGCGCTTCGAGGAAGCGGCGCCGGAACAGACGCGACAGGACGCGCACGGGCAGGAAGAAGCCGGTCCGGCATGCGATCCACCGCTCACCATCGGGCGACAGGCCCCCGCCTGGGATGATGCCGTGCACGTGCGGATGATGCGTAAGCGCCGAGCCCCAAGTGTGCAGCACGAGCGTGGCGCCAATCTGGGCACCCAAGTGCCTTGGATCCGCGGCGATGGTACGGAGTGTTTCGGCGGCGATGTCGAACAGCAGCCCGTAGATCACCGTCTTGTTGTACCAGGCGATCGCGCCGACCGGTGCAGGCAGCGTGAACACCACGTGGTAGTACTCGACGGGCAGCAGGTCGGCCTGGCGCGCCTCGAGCCAACGGTGGGCGGCACTGGCCTGGCACTTCGTGCAATGGCGGTTGCGGCAGGTAATGGGTTGCACTCCATTACCTGCCTTATGGTGACCACTCCGTTGCGGGGAGCTGGGATGTGGTTGCAGAGGCAATGCTCGGACTTTCCGTGGCGGGAAGGCGAGTAACTCTCCCCATTAGAACGGGCTCTGGGTACTGTGTGTTGGGCCGCTCATGGCTCAACTCACCGGGAGACCTCGATGCTCGAGAACTTCTTTTGCGCACCCAAGACCCTTCGCCGCCTTCGAACCGGCCCCAGCGGCCCGTACATCGATGGGTTCGCGGCGGAACTCAGTCGTGCCGGATATTCTGCTATGACCGCGGTCCGATATCTGCGAGCAGCAGCTCACCTCGGTCACTTCGTGCACCGCGAACGTACTGATCTCGCGGCTGTCGGCGCAAGCACTCTGGAGGCGTTCGCTCACCACTTCCCCCGTTGCCGTTGTCCGCTATCGAACGGCGACTCAACGGGCTACCACGACTACTTCGGGGCGAAGCTCTTTCAGCGGTATCTATCGCAGCTCGGCATCTGTCGCGACCGCGAGGTCACCGTTGACGGAATCGACGAGCCAGCCCTCGTGACGGCGTTTCGCGACTGGCTTCAAGTGCATCGCGGCGCCAGTAAGTCCACTGTTCGCCGGTATGCGCGCGATGCCACAGAGTTCGTCCGGGAACTCGGTGAGGACGTCAGCATCTGGACCGTTCGTGCTGTTCGTGACTTCGTCACCGACCGCGCTGCTCAATCCGCCATTCGAACCACCCAGAAGCGAATCACATCGTTGCGTTCGTTCCTGCGGTTCTTGAACGCTTCGGGACAGTCGCACACCGACCTTGCGGACGCCGTTCCCGCCGTCGCCAGTTGGCGCCTTGCCCGACTGCCACGCTGTTTGTCGGAAGACGAGGTGGCTCGGCTGATCGCCACATGCGCCGGCACGGCTCCCGTCCATGTACGCGACGGCGCAATCCTGCTGCTGCTGGTACGACTGGGGCTGCGTGCCGGTGACGTAGCCCAGCTTCGCCTTGGTGACATCGACTGGAGAGACGGCACGCTACTCGTGGCGGGCAAGGGGCGCTACCAAGTGCGCCTGCCTCTGCCTCAGGACGTCGGCGACGCGCTGCTTGCATACTTGGATCACCGACCGAAGACCCCATGTTCGGATCGGGTGTTCCTGCGCAGCATTGCCCCAGCCGGGCCTTTCAAGTCGGGCGACGGCGTGTCATCCGTCGTCGAGCGCGCGTTGCACCGCGCGGGCATCAAGTCGCCCGCTAAGGGAGCACATCTCCTGCGCCACACCGCGGCGACGCAGATGCTGCGCCACGGTGTCCCGCTCGATCAGATCGGCCTCGTCCTGCGGCATCGAAGCCTGGACATGACCGCCTATTACGCCAAGGTCGATACCTCGCTGCTTCGGGGCATCGCACAGCCGTGGCCGGAGGTGCAATCATGATGGCCGCCGTCGAAGCCTATCTCGCCTTGCGTCGCACGGCTGGATTTGCGATGAGCAATGCGGAATACTTGCTGCGCAGTTTTGCCAGATTTGCTGCGGCTCGCGGAGAACGACATGTGCGAGTGACAACGCTCGTCGACTGGGCCAGCCAAGGCCCGTCGGTCGCACAACGGCATGTCCGCTATCAGGCTGTCTGCAAGTTTGCCCGCCAAGTTCGCCTGGAAGACCCGGGCCATGAATTGCCGCCGCCGAACTACTTTGGCTATAAGAAGACTCGTCGCATCCCGCACATCTACTCACCCGCCGAGGTCGGCCGGCTCATGCTGGCCGCCAGCCGGCTCACTCCACGGGGCACGTTGCGGCCGCGGACGTACGCCACCCTGATCGGCTTGCTGGCTGCCACAGGCATGCGGGTTTCCGAGGCTTTGGGCCTGCGCTTGGGCGACGTCACTTCGGAGGGGCTGCTGATTCGCAAGACGAAGTTCCAGAAGACGCGCCTGGTTCCGCTGCACGACACCGCCTTGGTGGCACTGCAAAGTTACCTGGAGCAGCGACTGAGGATGCACCCTGAAGGCGACCATATTTTCGTCGGAAGCAACGGTCAGCCGTTGACGTACCGCGCGGTGTATCCGGTCTTTGGCACAGTGCTGAAGGCTGCGGGTGTGCAGGGCTCGCAGGGGCACCGATCAAGGCTGCACGAGCTGAGGCATACGTTCGCCGTCAGAGCGTTGGAGTCAGCGCCGGCGGGTCGTCAACGCATCGGACAGCACATGGTGGCACTAGCTACCTATCTGGGGCACGTGAACATCGACGCGACGTACTGGTACTTGCAGACCACTGCCGAGTTGCTCGCGGATATTGCCGCCGCCGGCGAGAGGTTCTTTACGGGGGAGCAGCCATGACCTCGATCGCACCTCATATCGAAGCCTTCCTGCGTGATCACCTGAGTCAGCAGCGCGGTGCGAGTGGCCACACCTGTGACTCATACGCCTACAGCTTCCAGGCGTTGTTCGAGTTTGCTGCGTCCAGGCTCAAAGTCGCACCGTCGGCCCTTCGGTTGGACCAGCTCGACGCGACGTTGATTGCCGCCTTTCTGCGGCACCTGGAGGTCGACCGGGGCAACTCGGCGCAGACGCGCAACGTCCGCTTGGCTGCCATTCGATCATTTTTTCGCTTCCTGCAACATCGCGAACCGGCAGCGCTCGAACAGATCCGCCGCGTCCTTGCGATCCCATTCAAGCGGACCGATACACGGCTGGTTGCGCATTTCGACAGAGACGAGGTTCAGGCCTTGCTCGATGCACTCGACCCGACCACCCGAGACGGAGTCCGGGATCAGGCGATGCTGCATTTGGCGGTATGCGCTGGCCTGCGGGTGTCGGAGTTGACGGGCCTGCGTATCGCCGATGTGGGCGCGCAGTCGGCGAGCGTCCACGTACTTGGCAAGGGTCGGCGAGAACGAGCATTGCCCTTGTGGAAGCCAGCCGCTGCCGCACTGCGAGCATGGATGGCAGTGCGAGGTGACCTCTCGACGCCGGAGGTGTTCGTCAATGCTCGCGGCGATCCCTTGAGCCGATGGGGCGTGGCTTACATACTCCGGCGCCATGTCCTCACCGCGAGTCAGCGATGCGCGTCGTTGGCCAGCAAGCAGGCGTCTCCCCACGTGTTGAGGCACACCTGCGCAATGATGGTGCTGCAGGCCACGCACGACGTCCGCAAGGTGTCACTCTGGCTTGGACACGCCAACTTGGCCACGACGGAGGTGTACGTTCGCGCCGACCCCGACCAGAAGTTGGAGGCTATCGAGTCAATGGTGCCACCCCACCTCCGCACGGGCAAATTCCGACCGCCAGATCGGCTGATCGCGTTACTGAAGAGCAAGATGTAATGGGGAGGTTTGCGAGCGCTGGTCCAGCTTTCGCGCTGCTTCGGCGCCCGTGCTCCCCGCAACGGAGTGGTCACCATAAGGCAGGAGTTGAAGGCGACCTCGATACGCTCGCAACCTGAACAGCGCAGCACATGCCCGCCCAGCGCCGCTGTGCGGCACTGTTCGATGGCCGACATGACCTTCAACTGCCCCAGGCTCAGGCGTGTCGTTGCTCGCCACGCTGGTCCGTGGCTCCGGAAGATGTCCGCAACCTCCAGCATGAGGTGCTGTAGCGCGTGGGCTTACTCGGGAGGCAGGCGGTCCAGCGGGCTGGTGACCTCGTGCAGCAGGTCGGTGGCCACCTGCACGTAGAGCGCGGTGTTCTCGAGCTTCGCATGGCCGAGCAGCACCTGGATCACGCGGATGTCCACCTTCTGTTCGAGCAGGTGGGTGGCAAAACTATGCCGCAGGGTGTGCATGGACACGCGCTTGTCGATGTGCGCAGCTTCGGCGGCGGCGTGGATGGCGCGGTTCAGTTGCCGAGTGCTGAGCGCGTCGACGGGATCGAGCCCGGGAAACAGCCAGCCGCCATCCAGCATCTTGCCTTGGGCCCGGGCCACGTGCCACCAGACGCGCAGGCGCTCGAGCAGCACTGGGGAAAGCATGGCGTAGCGGTCGCGGCGGCCCTTGCCCTGCTCGATGCGCAGCGTCATGCGCTGGCTGTCGATGTCAGTCACCTTCAGGGCCACCACTTCGCTGGTGCGCAGACCGGCGCCGTAGGCGACCGACAGCGCGGTCTGGTGCTTGAGGTTGCCGGCCGCCTCGATGAGCCGCCGCACCTCATCGGGGCTGAGCACGACGGGTAATGTGCGGGGCACGCGCACCGGGTGCATCCTGACCATCAGCTCAGGCCGGTCGAGCGTGACCTCGAAGAAGAACTTCAGGCCGGTGATCGCGTGGTTCAGTGACACAGGCGATGTGCCGTGATCGACGAGATACAGTTGGTAGCGCCGCAGGTCCTCGACGGTGGCGGTGTCAGGTGAGCGCCCGAGAAACCGGGCAAATTCGCGCACGATGTGTAGATAGGTGTCCTGCGTCTTCGGCGAGAGCTGGCGCATGCGCATGTCGTCGATCATGCGCTGGCGCAGTGGACTGGCGTTTGCCGGTAAGGAGGTCATGATTCGGCTCCGGTTGAAGAACGAGGCGGATTGCCTCATTCGCCAACATAGAACCGTGTGACCGGTGTGACCGGCCTCTCCCTGACCGCCACCGTATGGCCGTAGCCCCTACCGCGCGAGCGGTTTAGTCCGCCGACCGGATGCGGTCGATACCGACCGTGCCTCATATGCCAGCCGATCGGACGCCTGAAGGTTGCCCTTGGACGTGCAAGGCGTGGCGCTGCCCGGGCACGATCGCGCCGCTGCGGCGCGTGAACGGGGTCCCGGAATACTTGTCAAGGGTGGCCGCGCGGGCGCAGGACGGCCGGGCGCGTAGCAGGCCGCCCCGCGGTCCCAGTTATCGACCGGGGCGACGGGGATGCCCCGAGCCCCCCGCTTGCGGCGGGTCGGGGCTGAACCCGGCGTGGGCGCCCCCGCATACGGGCCGCACGGGGGCCAGCCGACAGTCGGCAGCCAGAAGGCCGCTTCGCCAAGGGCGTTGCGTGGCGCAGGTCTGCCCGCTGCACTCGAGCCCCGGACCTGCGATCCCGCATCAGATGTACCCGGCGTCTTGAAGGGACTGAAGAATTACGCCGATCCGTGTCGAGATCAAGACCTTGTTGTGGTGCTCGATGAAAATTCCGGCGAGCTTGGGAACGAATTCCCCATCAGATCTGGCTGACTCCAAGTCGCTGCAATCGCCCAGATCGATCAAGGCGCCTCCACTGGCACCTTGCGGCTTGAGGGAGTCTATTCTTCGTCCGTTTGGCCATTTGGAATGCTTGTCATAACCAATGAAGATGTGATGGACTCCGTCGACCCCCATCTTCTCGGCCGCCTTGGCGCCATCGCGCGTCACCGAGTAGTAGTGCCAAAGCTGCGATTTCACTCGGCGTTGCTTTCTCTGGCGGAATCTGTTCTTGGTGGTGGGATAGCCGAAGACCGAATAGACGTTTCCAGCGGCAGTACTGGGCGCGAGTGAGAATTGCCGGGAACTGATGTATGGCAGGTCACCCAGCGCGGCAATGGCCTGGGCCGACCCTTTCCAAACGGCGAAATCGTAGGGGTCGTCGTTAGCATTGTCGCCGGACCTCGGAGATCGCAGGTAGTCGCCGCCCGAGATTTCGACGAGCGAATCTGCCCCGCCGATATACAGCGCAGAGTCATGCTTGGTCGACGCATCGATGACATGGGAGGCCGTAATGACATACTTCTCTTCGTCTATTTCGACAAGGACGCAGGATCCTTCATGAAGCGGGTACCCGTCCATGTCTACATAGTAAATGGGACGCACGGCTTTCCCCATCAGTTGATGGGCATGCTCGTGGCGCAGAGCGGCCAGCTTTAGACAACGGCTTGTGTTCGGATCGGGCATGAATGCGCCTCCTTTGTTGATCAGGGCGGAAAACGAGGACGTCGATACTAACGGAAACCGAGACGCCGCGCCGTCCTGCGAACGGTCAGCGGTGGTTGCACGAAGCCTCAGCCAGATGCGCCGCGATGGCGGTGGCCTTGATTTTGGGAATGGTCAATGATCAACCGGCGAAGGCGGCACCAAAAAAACGAAGATCGCGGTAGATCGGGCTCATCTTTGTCGATGGGTTTGCCGCAAACGCCATTAGCATTTGGGATGCCGGCCTCCTCGCTCTCATTCACAACAGCCGGTTCACGATGCAACCAGGAAAATGAAATGACAACGAACACGACAGCGCTTGACGAGATGAAGACGATCATGATGGCCCTTTCGCGCCTTGACGAACGGGGCGTTCCAGTGACGTTCGACGAATTGATGGCGAGCCAGATGACAGGAACGCCTGCCGCCGACGCTCTGATTCGGGAAGCCTGGCGGACCTTCATCACCCAGCAGGTAAATGGGGAGGCTGTCCGAGCTGAGTTGCCGCTCGAGGACAACGCCCGCATCTTCGGTCTGACGGCAATCGGCCGTGAGGCCATCGCGCGATGGGGAAAGATCCTGAGCTGATGTATCGGTCGGCGCCGACACTGGTCAGGCGAAAGCCCCATGGATGGGGTGCGCCACGGATTGCCCCCCGGCGTACTGCCGGGTGACCCTCCGAGGGCGCGGATGCGCGACCGTCTCGCCGCCTGCATGCACGCTGCGATCTCTTTTGAGCGCCGGTTTTGCACGAACGGCTGGAACTTCCCATGCTGCCGATGCCGGTCGCCATCACGCCGACCCCAGACGAAAGCCAAGCGACATACTTCACCCACGGATGGGCCAGCGCATGCGTTACCTGCAACTGAACGGCATCAAAAATGGGCGACAGATCCATTTGGCTCTCTCATTGGGAGAAATACATGAAATGCGGGACATGCGCTCCACGGCTGGCACATGGCGGGGGCGAAGTGGGGCGCCCCGGCCTGGGTCACGCGCGCGAGCGCGGGAAAGCCGTCCATTGTGACCCGGAATATGCTTTTTGCAATAGCGCGCCACCCTCAAGTGTCATCACAAAATTTGGACCCTCCAGCCCCGCAGGCGAAGGGTTTCCCGGTTGGCCTCGTTGGTCGCACCAACACCGAGTGAACTGTTGCGAACCGCCAGGCAGAGAAGATGCGTCGGGCGAGTCATGGCAACGTAGATTTGCATCAGACGCTGCGCTGCCGTGTCGTTGGCGCATTTCTTTCCGTTCGAATGTTTCCCGAGGAGCCAAGGCATCAAACTGTCGAGAACATGGGCACGGTTGAATGTCTCCAAGATCAGTGTAGCCAGATGCGTCTGGCCCTTGGCGACATGAATAGAGCTCAGTAGGATATCGACGCTCCGCCCGTTATCACTGTAGCGATAGCAATTCGGCGGTATTGCTTCAGGAGGCTGAACGTGATCTCCGGGTGGTGGAGTGACCACCACACCTTGCCATGCTAGAAAGGCGTCGGCCGCTTTGGGTGCCTTGTCCCCTCCGCCCAGAGTCAATCCAAGTACTTTAAGGTCTTCAGACAAACCTGTCCAACCGGGCCCAGTCAGCGTTTCTTGGTCGATCAGAAAACGAGTGATAACACCGCGGTAGGTGGACAGCGCCACTGGCGAGCTTTGAAGTAGTTGCTCGGTATGCAAATGCTGGCGCGCACGCGCCGCAATTTTCGTGGCCCCGACCATGAGGTTCGCGAGTTGGCCTATGCCGAACGCGACGCTGTTCACGCACTCAGAGAGGGCCGCGCCTGCTTTCGCTGCGTCTTGGGCGAGGCGAATGTACTCAATCAGAGTCTGTGGGCGGTGTCTGAGGTGATTGCCCTTGGGCTGATAGTCTGCCCAATAGTGATGGACGGTCTTGGGATAATGCTTGTGCCCCGGTGGGATGTCATCAAACGCCTTGTGCACCGAGCCTACGGCCCTCACTGCCGCACCAGTAATCGTTGAATCGGCGAGGGTGGTTAATACATGGTGCCCGAATGCGCTCAGGACCATGGATGCATCGTCGTCAGGGAAGACAAATATCGTGTGCGGTAGCGCTCCACCTGGCGCGCCGATGCCGCCTATGCCGATCAGCCCATCGGGCTCGACCGGGACATAGGCGAATGGGCTAGCCAGGGTCGCGATGGAGGTGGGCAAGCGAAAGCTGTCAGCGATACCAATACACTGTTGGGGGTCGGGGAACGCATCTGCAACTGGTTTGATGCCGCGCTCAAAAATCGCTTGGTTCGGATCGCCGATTCGTTGGATGCACACCGACACGGCGTCGCGGGGAAAGAGTCGACTCAGGAAGAGGTTCTGCTGTTCCGTCGTGTCCTGCATCTCGTCCACAAACACGAACGGAAACCGCTGTTGGAGGATCGCCGGCAAGGTCGGCTGCTGCGCGAGTAAGGCCTCTCCAAGCACGAAGATCTCGTCGTAGCAGAAATAGCCTTCCTCTGCCGCGTGGCGCAGTGCGCTCGCCGCAAGCTGGTACATCGGCGTATGCGGCCCATCAGGGAACGCGCCATCCGCAATGGGCGTCTGAAAGTGTGCCGATCCCAGTCTCAGATCCGCAAAACTCCTGTTCTTCTTCTCCAAATAGAAATTCAGGCGAGCGTAGTCTTTTTCTCCCAGGAAGCGACGGCGCACTCCGGTCGTGAGATCGTCGTCAATCGCCGAGATTTTGTACCCGGCGGAGAGTAGCCAAGGTATCGCAAGGAACCGGCTGACGAAGCCGTGAATCGTGTCAATGAAATGCGGATAGGCAAGTAATTGCTTACCAACGACGCTCCCGCCCAAGCGGTGTTCGATCTCTTCCCGAGCCACGTTAGTGTGTGAGAGAACGCAAATGCCCTGCGTGCTGCTCGTCCATTTTCGCGCCAGAATGGCCAACTTGGCGACGACAATCGTTGTCTTGCCGCTGCCGGGGCATGCGGACACATCCCGGGTGGCGAGGATACTGAGAAACTCCCGACGCGAACGATCCAGTGGGCGCAGGCCCATCAGTTGGCTAACCCAGGTGATGTCATCATCGGTCACTGGTGTAATCAAGTCCGTGGGCCTGATCATGCGGGTGCTCCGGCATCAGCTTGCGGCGGTGGCAGCGGCGTGGTGGCATGCTGGATCGCCGTCTGAATGTAGGCAGGTGTTCGCGCCTCCAGCCATGCGCGATCGATGTCTCCCTTGGCCATTCGCCGATCCAGATGTTCGGCCAAATACTGCGCCGCGATCGCTTTGGATGCTCGCTTGCTGGTGAACATCTCGTAGATATGGGAGCAGAGGGCGTCCTTGCCGTCGCCGGCTAAGGCAACCAAGTGGGCGTATTCGACTTTTGCCTCCGCTTCTACGGCCACGCGTTCCTTCTTCGCTTCGTTCAGCGGGTCGTCGTTTGCCGCAAGCTTCGCGGCGATATAGACTTCTTCGGAGAGGCCGGAGTACGCCAGGTCGTACTCGAGCGTCCATTCATCGGCGACGAAGGTTCGGACGTTCTGTCCGTCGCCCTCGCATAGCTTCGCGCGTTTTGCGGTGAGCCCGGCTTTCTGCGCGGCTGGCGCGGCCCCAAAGTCCTTCTTTGATCTCCACCGCCGCTTATTACTCGTCCATTTAGGATCGGCATCATTCTCGACCAGGCCGAGGATGACTGGGGCACAATCCGGCATCACGTCCATATCAGCCAGGCAGGCTGTGGGAAGAGGGAGCAGGCCCTTCGTCGCGTCTTGTCGCTGGAGAATGCGCGCGTAGCGCCGGAGACCGGTCCCACCCACATTCACGACAGACACACCATGCTGCGTCAGGTCTCGTCCCAATAGCGCGGCGAGCGTTGGCAGGAGAATGGCTTCGCCATCTCCTTCGACAATGAGCAGGCCGCGCGCGAAGAACAGGTTCGCTTTGGTCACGTCGAGGAAGCGCTGCAGGAACCGATAGTCGCCGGTCGTGAGCTTCGTCTCGCCTTCAGCAAGGGAGAATGCGCGTTTTCCATGCAACAGCACGAGATTCTTCAGAGAGATCTTGGAGCTTAGGTTTGGACTGTGGCTTGTCACGATCACCTGAACTGGCCGGCGGGTCTGGTCGTCAGTTTCCTGCGCTGCGGCTTCGAGAAACTCCATTAAACGGAGCTGGCGTTGCGGGTGAAGATGGGCCTCAGGTTCCTCGATAATGAGCAGCGGTAAGCCGTCGGCCTCTTTGCCGAGAAGGAGTAGTTCACAGGCCATGAATAACAGGTTGTTGGAACCCAGCCCATACGCTCCACGTGACTGCCCGTCTGGCCCCTGCAGCAATGCTAGCTCCAGGCGCTCGAGAATCTGCCGCAGTCGAGTGGCTTCACTACCGCCCTCGGCGAAGCTAATGCGGCTGTGCAGATTCTCGCCTGTTAGCGAGAGGTGTGCCAAATAGTTTGTGTTGATGGCCGTCTGCGCACCCCCGACGCCGGCGTGCAAGTTGACTAGGTGACGCAGGTAATCCGACAAGCCGACGATACTCAATGATGCCGCCTGGGCCGCTGTCGCGGGCGGAGCGGCACTGTCAAACGACGCCCCTGTCTTGATTTCCGCGAAATTGCTCAGGATTTGCGAGAGGCGGGAGCCTCGGCCAGGCGACATTTCGCGCTCCGCATCGCGAAGCGGGCGTAGATAAGCCGTGGCGAGAAGTTGCCGGGCGGTCGGGTCCAGGCTTGGACCCGTACCGCTTGGACCGCAGCGCACCGAGATGTCGACCCATCGGCGGTTGCCGGGAAGGTCGCTGGTACGGCGCGCAACCCATACGACGTAGAGGGCGACAGACTGGCCCTCATAGGTGAGGTATTCCGCGAAAGCGCCCTTCTCTGCTGTCGTCAAGTCAGAGAAGCGACAGCGGATTGTGATCTCCGTCGCGGGCTGTCCGCCGGAATCGATGTGGAAGTCCTCGGGGGCCAGGCGAAAATACTCCATGTCCCGTGTCGTTAGGGCAAGCCGGATGGCATCGATCACGGTTGTCTTGCCTGCATCATTCTCCCCGATGAGGGCGGTTACGCCCTTGTGAAACTGGACAGAGAAGAGGGGGGCGACGGCGTCAAATTGACGAAAATTCTTGATGTTGATTTCAGCCAGATACATCTTACGATCCCGAAGTCGTTCGCGGTGACGAACTCAAAACGGTCATTGTTTTCTTCGCCTTGTATTCGCTCAGATCCGTCGCGCGGCAGCGTGCGGTGACTCCTCGGCGAGAGCCGGCGACACATCTTGCACAGACAACCGGTCATCCGCGATGGCCGTCTCATTGTTGGTGAGATCGAGGAGCGAGCGGTCTCGCATCCTCTAGCCTTCTGGGCGCTTCCCCTCCGTGGCATGATTACAGTGCGGTCACTGCGCTGATGGCTGCCTTGCATTTTTGGGCGTCCCACGCCTTGGTCGCCATGGCGCGCGGTGCTGGAATGCCGGCAATCACTGCCCAGACCATCAAGTTGGCGTCGCTCGCGTTGAGCCCCAGCTTTACCGAGTGATCCACCAGGTCAGCGCAGAATTGATTGGCTGTGAACGCATCCGCCTCGGCCTTTCCTCCCATGGAGGTGCGAGCGTTGTTGAACCAGCTTTGCTGCATCAGATGGTCCTTGATCGACAGGGAACCGGAGGATGTCTTAATCAATGGATACGCGAGGATGGTCGCGGCGTCTTTTTCCCGGTACACCTCGTTGGCCGCGGCAGAAAAGTTTGGCTTGCAGCGCTGCCCTTGGGCAGGGGTTGTGCAGAGATACCAGTCGCTAAAGATCGATGGCCGAGGCGCTTCGAAATTGATGGTCCAGGTGCCGACCGAACGCAGCGTGCCATTCCAATCGCCGTCCTTGATCGGCAGGTTAAGTCCCACTGCGATGCCACCGTCCGGCTTCCACTTATTGAGATCACGATCGCTGAGATGTCGTTCACTCAACTTGTTGGAGAACAGTCGGCCCAGGACACGATCGATGGCATTAGCCTTGTCCTTGGTGGCGTTGGCACTCAACGTGGTAATCACCCCAGCCTCCGGCGCCACCATCCGAATGCCAGTCAGTGCCACCTGTAGTGCGGCGCCGGCGATCCCGCTTTCGTAATCTCGGCTGCCATTGAACTCGACTAGGACATTGGGCACAGTGCGATCTCGGACCAGGAACCAGGGGAAGCTGCTGCGGTTGTAGGTCAGGTCCCGTAGCCACACTTCTCCGTTCTGATCGCTCACCCGAGTGAGGGTGGCAAGCGGAACCGTTTCTTCGTAGTCCCCGATCTTGAACTTGGTGGACAGATTGACATCATATTTGTCGGGAAAGAAATAGCGCGCCGCGCGATTGCGTTCCGCATACGGCATCGGAGTGGGCGTGTCGGCGCGCCCTGTCGACTTTGCTTGATCCTGGGAGGGCGGCGCCTCCCAGAGGTGGCCGATGATGACAATGCGGGTATAGGCGCCGGAGAAGGGCAGGGCGGATGGCAAGGTGTCGCCATCGGCAAAAGTGGTGAGCGGCGTGACGTCCAGTTTGGCCCCCGGCGGTGCCTGGTTCTCGGCCGCAGATGGTGGAAGGGTCGTTGCGCCCAGGGGAATGTCCGGCCCTGCCAGGTTCCTCGGCGGACCTGTCGAGGCGGGCGTGCTTATCCAGGTCGGGCGCAGGTCGGTCGCGGTGAGCGCCGTCCGATCGGGTGCAGTTCCGCCGGAGAGGGCTGCGAACGGATTCGGCAGATCCAGCGACGGTGCGCGACCCAACGTCGCGGCACAGCCGGACAGCAACAGCCATGCGGTGCAGGCCCCAGATAGACCAAATGTCCCCAGTTTCATTTTTATCTCCCCACTTCTTTCGCGATGCCACGCTATCACGGAGGAGGAGGGGTTTCAACGCGCGGCGCAACCTGCACAGCCAGCCTCCCGAGGGGTATCCAAATGCCAGCGAGCGTGCGCGCTTCAACGCGAGGGAGGGGCCGTGCGGGTGGCCGGTGAGATGGGCCGCTAGTGGGGAACTCGCGCGCCGCCGCCGATATGGTAGCCGACGATCGCCGAGAGTCAAACGCTCTTCGCCGCCGACCGGGTTTGGCGTCGCCTTTTTCGGCCAGTGACACCCCAACATAATTATCCTTATTTTGGGGTCAAAAAATGCCGACGCGTTCCGCACCCCGGCGCCGTGCCGCGCCCGGGGTGATGCGGGCGTCATGGCAAGGGGCGCCGCAAGCCCGGCAGGCCCATGAGCGCTCCCTGGTGCGGGCGATCCCGAGGTCGTTCCCGGCGGCGGCACGGTCGTTTGTGCCGGTTATTTGGCCGGTTCGGTAAAGCCGGAATGCCACTTTCAAAACAATAGGTTGGCGTACAAATTTAGCGACGTTGTGCCGGTTCTATGGCCGGTTACTAGGCCGGTTCTGTGCAACGCGTTGCCTACCGTTTGCATCCGGTCCCGGGGTCTGCCCCCAGCGCGGACCGGCGCGGGCAGCGACTACAGTAGATCAGGCTCCTTCCGCGATCTGCACCGTGTCCGACACCACCGCCGTATCCGCCCGCCTCATTACACGCCCCAGGCTGCACGCCGGGCACTTCGCTTTTTTTCGGGCGGTGGTGCAAGGTTTGCCCGCGCGCAGCATGTGGCAGCGCTATCTTTCCGATCAAGGGGATGTCGGGACGGAACCGGCGGTGCATCGCATGACCGGCTGGATCCGGCGTGAGTTGACGGCGGCCGCCGCTCGCGCAGGCAACTTCGGGCGCGCGCACTTGCTGCGGCTGGACTTGACTCCGCCAGAACGGGGGACTTTGCCTAGCCTGGAGGACTTTGTTGCCGAACAGGGCCTGGACGGCTTTGGCGAGGCCGAACAGCAGGTGCTCTACGCCGAGCGCCACGGTACCGATCTCGCTGCGCAACGCCGACGCCGTACCTTGCTGCGGCGCCAGCTCTGGGCGGTTCACACGCTGGAGGCGCAGTTGTCGCAGCCCGTTTCGCAAAACGACGGTTGCGAGGTGTGGTTTGTCGACAGCCTGGCCCAGCGATTGGCCGCCAACGGCATCGCCACGCTGGGCGCCCTGCATGCGCGCATGCGTGCGGCGCCCGATTGGTGGGCCGGGCTCCGGGGCATCGGCGTCGGCAAGGCACAGGCACTCACGCGCTTCGTCGCGGCGCACGCCGACACGCTTGGGGCGCTCCCCGCTCGGTGCCCGGCCGACGGCCCTCCGGGTGACCTTGATGCGACGCCCGCCCCCGCGCAGGCCGCCGCCGTGTCACCCCTCGCACCGATCGAGAGACTGGTCGTGCCGGAAGCCTTGAATGGGCGGGAAGGGCGCTTCCGGGCCCCTCCGGAGGCTTGCCTGCTGGAGGCCGATAACGACCTACAGGCGATTCAGGCATGGCTGGCTGCCAAGGCACCGATGGCGTCGCACGCATCGGATCACGCAGGCGAAGTGCGACTCACCCATACCCAGCTCAGCTACCGGAAAGAGGCGGAACGCTTCCTGCTGTGGGCGATTTTCGAGAACCTAACCGCATTGTCATCGGTCGCCGTCGAGGATTGCGTCAGGTTTCGCGACTTCCTGCTGGATCCGCCCGCGCACTGGTGCGGCCCAAGGTCCGTGGCGCGCTGGCATGCTGGGTGGCGGCCGATCGAAGGCCGGTTGTCGGCGCGTTCCTGCGGCTATGCGATGTCCGTGTTGCACAATCTGTTCGCCTTCCTCGTGAAGCAGGGATACTTAAGGGCCAATCCCTGGCCGGCGGTGCGGCCGCCTGTCACCCCGCGCGAGGGACTCGACACCGGCCGGGCACTGACAGCCGCGCAATGGCAAACCGTGCGCGAGGTGCTGGACCGTCTGCCGCGCACCCCGGCGAACCGGCGCCTGCAGGTGGCACTGCGCCTGCTTTACGAGACCGGCATTCGACTCAGCGAACTGGTCGGCGCGAGAGCCGGCGATCTCGAGTGGCTCAGCCTCGCGCAGCCGCCGGAAGCGCCCGAGGTAGGCTGGTGGCTGACGGTGCTAGGCAAGGGTGGGCGCCTGCGGCGTGTGCCGGTGAGCGAGGCCTGGATCGAGCAGCTCGGGGCTTATCTGACCGCGCGCGGTCTGCCGGCCGATCCGCGCCGCGCGCCGCCCGGTGCTTTCTTGCTGGGGTCCGCGGCGCCGGGCGCGGATGCGACCATCGGCGTGTCCGGCAACGTCTTTCACACGCAGCTCAAAGCCTTCTTCGCGCATTGCGCCGGGCAGTTGGCAGCAACCGACCCGCAAGGCGCGGTAAGACTGAGGCGAGCCAGTAGCCACTGGTTGCGGCACACCAACATCTCTCACGCGCTGGATCATGGTGCGCCCGTCGAGGTCGTCCAGCAGAACGCGGGGCATGCGTCGCTCACCACCACCACCAAATACATCAAGGTCGCCGATGCGCGCCGCGCACGGGCGATGCGTGGCCTCTGGGAGGCGCGTTGAACGCGGGCGCAACCGCGAGCCCATGGGAACGCCAACGGCCTCGGTTCCTCACCCCTGGCCTGCCGATTCCGCACGGCCTTCGCCGGTTGACCCTTGCCTGTTCTGACGGGGATCGAGAGCCCGGTGTGCACCGAGTGGAAAACACAATGCGCGGTGATCGATGTGCCGTATTATCGTTATTGCTGCAACGCAGCATATCGATTTCGGCGCCAAAATCGACGGCGGCCCCGCGCCTTATAAATCGCCGAGGAACGATTTCGGCGCCGAAATCGATGGTGCGCTGGCGTTCGAATCGGCACGGTCCGCAAGCCGGTGGTTTAGATACGAGTAAGACATCCAATTCTTATAAATAAAATTAGAATTAAATCAATTTAGGTATGAGGTTTTAACAGAAAGGAAGTCATTAAAAATCAGAGGCTTGGATGGTGGAAAAAGCGACACATCCGCGTCGTGCGGACTGTAGTCCCCCAGAGCGGGCATTTTTGCAGAATGATTCTGTATGCGCGCGAGAGCCAGTGGCGCGAAAAACGAAAACCCCGCTAGAAGCGGGGCTTGAATCGAGGGTTGATAGTTTCTATATTACGAGTCACCTCGTGCCGGGAAGCATGAGAGGTGATTATTCCGAGCGCTCCTGTGAATTGGGCACGGCCGCCTAATTCAACTCTTGCGCCTAGCGACTCCCCGAATACTTCGAGGCGTTTGTCGAAGTATTGGGCACGTTTTTGCCTAGGTCAAGCGCTCTTTTACGATTCGCGCAACAGGAGTGGCGCGAACGGAACGACAGGCTGACTGCCATGGCGAACGCTGCACAGTCGAAAGACGCTTCCGCGCCTTCCGCTTTGGACGACGCTGTCTATGCAACGAAGCTGGCCGACATCGCCAAACGCAGCGGCCCATGGTTCGACGACCACCGGCGTCGGCCTTGGGTGGCACCGGCTCACGAATACCGGCTGTCGGCCCCCGACAAACTTTCGATCAGGCTGCGCGCCCTGATCGGGCGGACACCTGCGGCAACGTGGCTGCTTCAGGACGCGCTACGAAACAGGGTGATGTCCGGTGGAGACGGAGACGCGCGGAGGCAGGTCGTCCTCTCGCCGGCAGCCCTGGCAGTGGATCGACGGCTGAGTCGCGCACTTGCGGCCATGTGCCGCGAAGCGGCCGGGATGCGGATGCGCGCACGGGGTGACGTGGATTCCGGACCATCGCGGCTGGTCGTTGCGCGCATGCCGCGCGTGGCGTCGGCAAACGCCGTGATGCGCAAGTTGCTGGGCATGCTCGGCGATGACAGCGTTCCGCGCGCCGACGAAGAGGCGTGCGCTCTGGCGCGATGCGAGCGGCTGGCAGAGCGCAGGATCGCACCCATCGCGCCGATCCGGATCGACGCGGACCTCAGGGCGGACCCCAAGGCGGACGCCGTGAAGTGGGCGAACCCGCGATTCGCGGTGCCCTTGTCGATGTGGCTGCACGCCAGCGGAAACGCGTTCGCGCGAGGCGCTGACCTCTCCCATTGGCTCGACTGCCTGCCGTCATCCGAGTTGGCGTATTCCGATCCCTTGATGGTGTGCCATGGGCTCGCCTGACATTCCCGGCGGTCGGCGCATTCGTGGAGCGCGCGTTGCCCTGGATGACAACCGCGCGCGCGATCGACAGCGACGTAGTGCGGCGCAGCCCGGGCTCACGCAGACGGCGGGACAAAGGGACGGCGCAGATACCCGCCTTGCGGTCAGCGTGCACAAGCCGCTCGGACGCAGTTCTGCAAGGTGCCGCGTGCGCGTTGAGATTGCCTGGGTCCACGGCGGCGACAAGGACTATTGTGTGCAGACGGTGTCTTTTGGGGGGGCCGTGTCGGCCTGGGTACTCGACAGCAGACCGCACGGCAGTACGCCGGACGGTCTCTATGAGATCACCTGTGCCGCCCTTGACCTGCTGTTCGGACCGGAGCGGCGATGGTAGTGCTCGCACTCTCTCCAGCGCGGCATTCGTCACGGTGCGGCGCACGGCCTCCGGATCACCCGCTACGAATGCGGGCGGCCATCGTGCGCCTACGGCAAATGGCAGGACGAGGGCTCGCGTCGCCGAAACAGGTCATGTCGCGCATCGTCCAAGCCGTTCGAGGAATTCTGCCACGCCGTACGGGTGCTCGATCATCCGCCATGTCGCCCGCGCGAACCGAACGCCGCCAATCGCGGAGGCGTGATGGGATCGCGCCGGCCGTCTGGTCAGCTCTGCCCGACGGGATAGGGATCAGTCTGGACAGGCACGCTTTTCCGCACCGAGACCGCGCAGACACCGCGCAGACACCGCGTTAAAGCAATCAGCGAGCTAGCGAGTCACTGCACCAAGTGATACGAAGAGGGAGAACCACCATGTCTCCAACAGATAGGACAGAACTGCACGGAAATGAGGAAACGCGTCTTCGCATCAGCTTTCCGGCGGAGTTGGTGAACAGATTTGGGACCGAGCCCGCGAGTTTGCCTGAGTGGACGGATCGTCTGATGGCCACCGGTGTCGCCGCCCCTGCGCCAACGGTGCGATCGATTTCCATCGATTCGGCACTGCGTGCCCCCTCGCCACCTGACGAGGTGCGATCCAGGTCGCCGGAACGCGGCCGCCGCCTTGTGCTCAGACATGAGTTCGACGCGTTCATTGCGCCCATTCTCATGGAGCCAACGCTCTGTTGCCGGCGCATTGAGCCGGTGCCGGTGTCACTGGTCGGGGGCGAGGCCAAGGCCAAGGCGTTCATGCTGGAATCGCCCGTCTCCATGGAGGTTGGTCGTCAGCTTTTCCCAGTCGTGGAAAAGTGTCTCGATCGGTTAAGTCATGAACAGGCCGTGACAAGGCCTAAACAGGCCATGGCCGCCGAGTCTGTTCCAGACGGTAGTGCGCCGCGGCGCGACGGGATCGCCCCGGTGCGCGCCATAACACCCTCAGTACGCAAGGCGTGCCGCACGAAAGTCGCGCAAGCCGAATCTCCGCCCGAGCGTGGATACGCGCGAGCGGCAGCCCGAGCCCACGATGGGATGGCGAATGCGGGAAGGCATAGGCTGTTTGCGCCTGACCGTGACAGACGCGCCGCGCTTTTCGTACAGACATGCACCTGATACACGATTAGGAGACCGCAAGCATGGCAGCAGCAAGCGAAGCGATAAGCCTGTTCTCCGGAATTGGGCGAAGACGTACTGAACTCAGTGATCCGGCGCAATTCGTGACCCGCTTTGGGACCGAGCCGGCTAGCATGGATGAGTGGACCCAGCGGCTGATTGCAACGGCCGACGAAGACCCTGCGCCGGCCGTGACGAAGGCCCTGTCGCGCATGGAGCGTGCCATGGACCGCGTCGATGCGTCATGCCCGCCTACGCAGGGCGAATCGGCGGCATTGTTCCAGATCTGGACCGCAGGCCGGCGTCTCTACGCAAGCCGCGTAAAAGGCTGGGTGCAGTTCGAACAGAATATCAGCCGCAAGCTGGCGGTCCTCGCGCAACTCGCGAAGCGCAATGCCGACATCGCGCAGGCACCCATCTCCCTTGCGGTCTCGGGCTTCCGCTTCAGTGCGGCCTTCTGTGAACAGCAGTCGATGTGCGCCGACAAGCCGATTTCGGTGCTGGACAAATTGACCAAGGGCTACGACGAGTACGACGTGATCGCGTCGGTCGGCGAACAGCAGGGGCTGGCGCGGGAATGGCGCGCGGTCATCCCGATCCTGCCCGTGCTCCCGGTCAAGCTGCTATCGCCCCTATCCAGATGGTCGGTGGGTCTGTCGATGCTGGCAGCACTGGATCGCGCCACGTCATACACCGAGCTGGCGGAATTGGAACTTAAGAAGAAGCGCACACTGCAATGCAATCCTTACTTCGTGCTCGGCCAACTGTTGCGTGCGAATGTCGGGATTGTGATCTTTCATGGCTTCGGCAACAGCCACCTGATATCGCGCCATCTGCCACTGCTTTGGGACTACATGGGCTTCCTGCGCGATACCGGTGTGGGTGTTGTACTTTGGGGCACCAGTGCGCTGGATCTCTGTGCCGGGCCGAGCTTCTATAAGGCCTTTCCAGGCCGCCCGACCGGGCTTAATCCCTACAGAATCGATGACGCTAGCGCACGACAGCTTGCTGCCTTCTACTGGAATCGACTCGATGTCCACGGGCAGATGCCTGCCGGCTTTGCGAGCATGGTGCAACGCCTGGCGGGCCAGCGCGAGTGGATCGAGATGGCGATCCGCAGCTTTCTGGAGCGCGTCTATCTGGGGGGAAACTCCCCCGAAGATGCTGCACAAGCGGCGCTTGACGAGGTCATCGCGGACGGCATGGTTGGCGCGCTTTCAGCCCTGATCGAATGGCACCGCAAAGAGATCGACAAACAGAAGATGGCCGATTGGCGCGACTGGCTACCCGTCCGGACGGGGGGGAAATGCGCCTGACCACCGTTCCTCAGATTTCCGAGCCGCTGAGCGGAGAGACGGCGGCAAGCATTGCGGATGCGATCCTGGGGGCGACTCGCTCAGGGGGGGACTGGTCTTCCCTGGCGGCAGGCAGCCAGCCGTTCGCCTGCGGCACGGTGAGCGTGCCGCTCTCACTTCTGCTGTCATTGCTGCAGCCGCTCGGATCCACGCTCGAGACGCTGCTATGGCTTCACACGGCATATGGCTATCTCCGCTACGGAATGTCATTGAGCACCGAGGAAGCCGTTGTTGCACGGCTGACGTATGGCGCTGCCAATGGGGCATTCTCGAATCCCCGCGAACCGGCGTGGACGGCACAGCGAAAAATGTCCGCGCGCACCTGCGCGATCTGTGAACGCGATGCGTGGCGGCAAAGAGGCAGACGTGGCGTGCTCTGTGACCATCAGCTTCCCTTTGTGACAGCGTGCAGCCGGCACGGCGTTACGCTGCGTATCCGTGCCGCAGGCGGCGCGCCACCTGCGTTGAGATCGGTGGCAATGGCCAAGGCAAACGATGTGGCCTTCTCCAAAAGCAGCGCCCACATCTGGCGTTGGGGGCGGGATCCTTCGGTGTTGCGGCAGTGGTTTGCCAATGCGTTGGCTGAGCAGGGCTACCGCCGTGGCGATGGCACCTTTGCTGTTCGCGAGCTGGGCGCGGCGCTGGCTGTCTTCGTCCAAGAGTGCGTGAGCGATGCGCGCCTTCGCCGACTCATGGAATACCCGTTGAGGGCACGGCAACTCACCGGTTGGATCAGCGGGCGCCAGTCGGCCGTTCATGCCGCGTATCTCGCGGTGCTGAACATGTATCTGCGATCGCGTAGTGGAGGACCGTATGAAGAATACGCTTAAGGGAACCGGCTCGCGGAAGTATTCGGGCAAGCAATGGCGTCTGAAGCACGCCTACCGGCCGGTGCCGTTCGATGGCCGCCGACGCTTCAAGCGCAGGGAAATCTCCAGCACTCTGCTTCGCGCGGGGTGCACGTGCGAAGAAATGGCTCGGCTCTGCCGCACGGCGCTGTCGAACATCCACTACTACATCCGCTCCCATAGGCTGCGTGCTGCGTTACGCGATGCGCAAATCGTCCGATTCACGGCAGAGGCGCGCGCGCACTGGCTTGCCCACATCGAGCGGCATCCGGGTATTTCGCAGAATAAGCTGGCATCCATGGAGCCCTGCGCCTACAGGTGGCTATGGCGATACGACCCGGCATGGCTTGCCGAACATCGTCCGCCGACGTACGTACGCACGCACCGCAAGCGCTGCGACGGTACGCCGCCCCGCGGGCAAGGTGCAAGGGTCGCGGCAGCGGTGCGCGGTGCCGCGCGCGATATCAAGGCGCAGCGGCCCTGCAGGCTTTGCTCCAAGAATGCAATCCGACTGGAACTGGGCATGACCGTGCATTCTTTCATCCGTGCTCAGCAGAATCGCCAAGTGATCAATGCGCTGGCCGCCGTCGTCGAGTCCCACGATCAATACCGCTTGCGCGTCAGTGCGCAGCTTGGTTCCCACAATACGACGACGAGGAGGGCAGCATGACCCGCGGCGGAGACAGCGTCGGCTTGGTTCTGCCGATCCAGCACGGCGAATCCTGGGGCGGATACGTAGGGCGCATCATTGACATGCCGCGTCGAATCAGCAGCGCGTCGGCAGACGCCATCGACGACGCATTGTTGCATCCACTACTGCCCAGAAACCTTGAGGGTCTGCTTGAACTCTTCGGCGGCGTACTTCCTGACGCGTTGACCGTCGCGCTCGCGCATACGGTTTTCCGTTACTACGCCGCATTCGCGTCGCCTGGCCTCGCCATGCTGCTGCTCCGGGCAACCCTCAGCACCCGAAATGGCGCACTGAACTGGAAGCTGCCCGGCGTCTCACCGTGGCGTTCCGTCAATTCCCGAATGCCAGCCGTCTGCATACCGTGCCTGCTGGAAGGCGAGCGCAAGAAGCTACCTCCTCATTGGAATTTACTGTTCGCTGCACCGGGCGGTGAGTTTTGTCTTAAGCATGAGACTCCCGTCTCGCGCGCCTGTGACGAGTGTCGAAGAATCGGTGCTAACAAGAGGAAGAAGTGGTTCGGCGACATTCCCAATGAGCGGTGCCACTGTGGGGGAGAGAGGCAGGTCAGGGATTGGGGCGATCTGTGGGAACTCACTCTCGGCGTCACAGAGGACGTCCAGGCCATCCTGCACGGCAGACTTGATACCTATACGTCTGACGAGATCCTTCGAGCCATGTCCGAGCGCGCCGCGACGCTAGGATTGCAACAGTGGGACCACGCCCGGAACGCAAGAGATCTACTGCGGGAATCTGGGGGCTCAAGATATCTTCATGCTGTTCATACGACAGCATTCGACCAGGACGTGCTGCTGACAGCGGTACGTGGATACGCGCTCGCGGCAACCCCGCTTCTGAATGTGCTGGCGGTACGCACGCTTTTCGGATCGCTCGAACACATGATTGCTGAGATGGATCGAAGTCGTCACGAAAGGGGGACCACACCGGAGGATGACATCCCGGTGTTCCTTCGTCCAACCGAGGCTGATGAAGACCGCGTTGCCCTCGTGCTTTCTCTTGTGGAGGGCATGCGCAGGCGCGGGACACTGAAGACACGCCAGCACCTCATCAGTGACATCGGAGCCGAGATTACCTACGCCGCGGCGGTCGCCGAAGAGAGGTTGATCGAGGCTTTTGAAGGCCGGACCGAACGCTCTGAAACACCGCGCAGGCGTGGCCGAAAGCAGCGACATGAGGAAGGTTCCCGGATCAATGGCCTGTCAGACGCAGACGCAGCACACCGCGTCGAGGAACGGGCGAAGACGCTCAAGGAGGACCCTTTTCACCCTCCACGCTATGTAAAAGTCCTGATCGAGGGAGTGATGCATCGCGTTACCTATTACAGGAACCGAAGTTCACTACCGAAAATGGCTGCGGCGATCGAGAGGCACCTCGAGACCAAATGGGAGTACGCACGGCGCCTGTATTGGATCATTGTGAAGCACCATCCGGACCGCCTCTTGCCCGGAATGCCCAGGACAAAGGGTCGTCTCGCACAGACATCGAACGTAGAAGTTCTGCAAATGCTGCGTCGGCTCGGTATCAATTTCCGCAGACTGCGAGGGCAATCATGAAACCGCTACGCTTTCTGGACTTCGACAAGCTTTGCGTGCGCGGCCCACGTGCGCCGTTGCCGGCCGAAGATTGCTTCGGCCAGGCTACGGGATCGCAGTACAAACTGGACAGGCGCAATCTACCCAAACCGGGGTCCAGTCGACATGGCGGAATCTTGAGCATCCGGGGTGGTCCGTCCCTGATTCACCACGGCAGCAAGGCAAAGCCGATCAACATGCTGGTACTCACCAGTCCATATGTACGAGACATTCGGACTTATGTCCCCATGCGATTTCCTCATCGTAAGGCGGAAAAGGGGAACAAGCCGCACGCCATTCTGGAGCGCCTGGCCGCAGTCGAGTTGAAGAGCCGCCCTGGAACCTATCACTTCCATGTGATGACGACGACGGCGCCACTCAACGAGCGAAACATTGACGATCTGCAGGCGATGGGCGTCAGTGTGGAATCGCTGCTGCCAGATCAGTTCTCGGCTTTGCAGCATGAAAACGCGGAGCAGTGTTATGCGCGCCTGATGGGTTTCAACGTCCACGGCATGGACAGCCAGGCGTGTGCCATGGCGTCACGCTGGTGCGAGTCGAGGCGTCAAGGGTCCATGGTCCAGAAACTCGGTGCGATCCTTGAAGACATCGCGGCGGAAGTCGCAATGTCGGAACGCGAGCGCCATTGGGTGGGACAAGAGGATCCGCTGCGCCATGCCGATCTCGATGATGCCGTCATGTTCATGTTCAGCGCAATTGTACTGGGGCACCTGGTTCCGGATCCACGTTACTCCTGGGATCCATACAAGAAGTTCCACCTACTTAGAAGATGAGGTGTGCCATGAATCAAGGATGGCAAGAACTTCCGCCGCAACGCTGCATTTCCCCCTTTCCGATTATCCGGCCCCGGCATGACGGCGCTGGGTCGATCCCGGGCAAGAGCCCTACATGCTATCGGGTCGGCACGTTTCACTCCGATAGGAAGTGTTCCTTCGTTGTCGTACCGTTCGAGGCGGAAAAGTTTGTCGTGGTCGAGGATTTTCATGCAACGCCGGGCCTGCGAAAGATGCGTCAAAACGCACTGCTGCAGTACAGATCTGTCGGCTGCGTGGGATATACGGCGCGGGATATAGAGCGTTGGCGTAGAAGGTCGGCTCTGGTCGGGTCGATTCTTGGTGTACACGAACTGATTGGAGGCCGACCGTCGTGGGACTTCTATGCCGCCCCCACCTGGCGAGCTTCCGTATTGCGCGAGATGGCCAGGGCCAATGGCGTCTCGGCGAGAGATGTTCGGGATATCTATTGGCAGGGAGTCCGCTACGGTAGCGACAAGGCCTCGCTGCTGCCGGTATCGAGCCAGAGTGGATGTTCACGCCCACACCGAGGCAAGGGAGCCTGAGATGGCGAGACAGCGTGCGGGCAGCCCTCCGTTCCCGGTGATCCAACGGAGGGATGAGAATGGCAAACTGAAGCCCTACCGGATGATTCATTTTGACGAGGATTGCAAGGTACTGGTGCTCTTTGACCTGGCGCAGAAAGAAGGGGACGGCAAGAAGGAACTCACCATCGTGGATTCGGATGGCACCGATTTCAAGGTCGTGGATGACCACGTTGAAACGTCGCGGATGCGTGCCCGGCGCCTGTACGAACGCGAGATCGAAGAAAGGCATGACGCCAAAACGCGCGGCGAAGCGCGTCGCGACAAGAGGGTGGATCCACCTATACTCACGCCGCGGGACGAAAGGACGTGGAAGGAGAACAAGCAGTACATGCGGAAAATCTTCGGCAATCCGCAGCGCATCGCCGGACTCCCGGCCTACGACTTCTACACGGATCATCGATGGAGAGGCAAGGTCTTGCGCGATCAGGCGAAAACGGCTGGGGTCATCGTGAAGACGTTGACGAGAGCATTCTGGCAAGGCATCCGCTACGGCGGCGATATGGCTGCCGTCATGCCGTTGACGGATCGATCTGGTGCGGCGGGCTCCGAGCGTCCTGCCGAGCCGGGTGCAGGGAGATCCGGTGTAAAGGAGGCTGCCAGCAAGCTGGACGGCATGCCTCAGGAAATGCGGGACGGCATGACGCCAGAATGGCGAAGGCGGGTGCAGGAATTGATGAAGGAGAACCTGCGGGAGTTCTGGGACGACGACTTTTGCGGGATTGACACCTTTGCGGGAAGGGCGCACTTCAAAGCGAAGGCCAAATTCTTCGACCAGCTCAAGGCGCGCTACTTTCTGCCGTCGGACAGCAAGGACGACAAGAAGAACCGGCCGTCCAGAGAGATGGTCAACTACTACGTTGACTGGTGCCTTGAACGCTACTTTGATGATCTCGTCAGAGAGGTCGATCAATGTTTGCGGCAGGAGATGGGACTGCCTCCGGAGCCGCCTAGGCCCCGAAGTCTAGGAACAACACGCGCTCGGGGTGCGGGGATCCTGAAAAAAATCCAGATGGACGGCACCATTCCCTCACACTATATGCTAGTCGTCGAAGACGATGAGGGAAACTCCCGGGATGTGCGGAAGCCAACAGTCGTGCTGGCGTCGTCGGGCAGGCCAATGGTAGTTGTCGGCTGGCACGTTACCGCATGGCCAGAAAATGGAGAAGCATACCGTCGATGCTTGTGGAACGTCTTCTCCGATAAGCGAGAGCGACTTCTGGCGCTGGGTATGGATCCGGATCGCGGCACGGGCATCTTCCAGGGATATGGTGATGAAGTGGAGACGGATCGAAAGCCAGGAATGAGATTTAGTCTATGGGCGCTCGATGAAGCGAGGCTCAATGCAGAACTGACATTGCCCTGGACTCCCCAGCAAAAGGGACAGGTTGAAAGCACCAACGGTCATATCAAGAGACTGCTCGACGAGCTGGTCCGATGGGGACTGTATCTCAGTGAGAAGTTCAAGGGCACTTACGCAAATGAAGAGGCGATCAACAAGGCACTGCCGAAGGGCGCCGACGCCGTGGCGAAGATGATCCGGGGGAGAACCCTGCGGAGGATGGCTCAACGCAAAGCGGCAATGATTCGGTTGACCTATCGCGCGTTTGAAAGATTGCTCGTCGAATGCATCAATCGCTGGAACACGAGAACCAGTCGCAGCCGTAGTACGGCGGCGGTGGTCAACCGCAGACGGACACCGGCCTCTATATACAGACATGCGGCAACGAAGCGTGTCGGTGCGCAGGCCAAGAACGATAGAACCGCGCGCCAAATGGGTCTGGCGGTGCTTCAGAAGTTCACTCAGACAGTCCGCAATGGACACGTTCTTCATAAGAAGTGCCACTACGGAATTGGTGCAAGCAGGTCGGGTGAATTCGATGCAGGCGCGCATGAACTTATCCAATACCTGGACGAAGGCAAGGACGAAATCACGTTTGTTGTACCACCTGACGGGTTGACAATCGAGTGGCTTAAGGACAGGGAGAGAGAGACCTGGATAACCTTGCGGGCTGTTGTTGAGTCGGGGAGCGACTTCGGGACGGACGCGGATCTATTTGGCTTGGAGGCCAACGGCATGCTTGAGAATGCGGACGCTGCCGAAGCCGATCGCCAAGATGCCGATCCGCTCAACGAGAATGATTTCGTCGAAGAGATTCATGAGCAGAACGAGAAGGCCATCAAGGATAAATCTCACAATACGACGGGCTCGCAAAAACGACGCTCAGTGCGGGCACAGCAGGACAAGCAGACTACGCAGGATTTTGCCGAGATCACACGGGCGAATACGGTCGCTCCTTCACCTCCACTGGATGCTCTTCCGGCGAAGTCAATGCTGGGTGACTCCTTCGATATGAACGAGTATCAGACGCTGCTGACTTCCCTTTATCCAAAGGGAAAATCCAAGCCAGCATGACGAAGCCCCCCACCTAGATGACATTGTTTCGGCTGACTGGGCGAGGCGGATTCGCGCCTCCGCGTCGGCCCCAGATTTGCCCGCTTTCGGACTCACGCATTTGCGCGACAGCACGCACTCCGCCGGCATCAGGCCGAGGTGGTTTCCTTTTTCGATGCGAGGGGGACGCGGGTCCTTGCCCTTGCCGCTAAGCGACGGGGTTACGATGGACTCGCTAAGACGGGCGCATCGCGAAATCTTCCAGACTTTGTTCCCGTTCTGCGCTCAGCGCCAGTTTGCGTGAACTTTTCGACAATGCGGCAGTTGACCGCCTTGTCGACTGGTCGTTCCAATCTTCCCGAAACCCTTTCCTGGCAAGGATTTCAGGAATCTCGAAGGACTGAACGAACGCCATTTTCCAAACTTTGTTCCCGTCTGACAAAAGATAGCTCGCTTGTCCCGAGAGAGCGGATATAGGTCATCTTGTGTGAGTTGCACGCTATAGGCCCTGCCAGATTATCCGGCAGGGCGCTGGTGTCCCAGAGTCGCCCCGACCTCCCTGTCTGTGAAGCGCTGGAAATTGCTGACAGGGCCACCCATTTGAGCCACGCGATAGGCGTCCCGAAACGCGGCTGGCAACAGGCCAACCGGGGATGTGGAATTCCCCTGTGAGACTGACGAAGAAACGGTAGTTCCCCCCCAATCCATACCGCCGCCTACATAGATCGCTCTACCCGAGCGAGGAACAGGTTCCACGCCACCCTCGGGCTCAGCGCAGGGCACCTGCGCCGGTTCTTGCCGCCGGCCTAAAGTTACCCACTCGGTTGCCGTAGTTAGCTCTGTGGCGCCTAAGACCGGCCGATGCCGTGGTCTCAGGCACCGTAATAATGCCGCACTCAGACCGACCCACCCAGGTAACATCACTCTCTTCGGTATGTCCGCATCCTCGCTCCGCACCCGCATCGCTCTGATCATGTCCGCCACGGTTGTCGGCGCTCTCGCACTCTCCGGTGCCGCCACCTATGGCATCGTCCGTGCAAGTATGACGGCAACAATGGAGAGCGACCTTAGCGCCATCGCCAGTGGCAACACGCTGGCGATCGAACAATGGGCCGCCGCCAAGGCTTTGGCCGTCAAGACTGCAGCGGAGGTCGTGGAGAAAGGCGACCCCGCTGGCTTGGTCAAGTTCATGGGTGGTGCCAACGGCTTTCCCGTGACCACCATCGGGTGGAGCGACAAGTCATACTACTCGAGCAGCAGCACGACGCCGAAGGACTACGATCCCACCGCGCGCCCTTGGTACAAAGCGGCGCTGGCCGCGGGCAAGCCGACTGTGACCAAGCCGTATGGAGATGTCTCGACTCGAGTGCCGTACGTTTCCTTTGCGGCGCCACTCATCCGTGACGGCGCGGCAATCGGCGCCGTCAGCGGCGCGGTGCCACTGGAAGGCGTGCGAGAAGTCGTGAAGGCGATACATCCAACGCCTTCGAGCTTGGCCTTTGTCGTAGCCAGGGATGGCCAGGTAATCGCCCACGCCGATGCGAATCAGATGCTAAAGCCGGTCAGCGAAGTGACAGCCGCACTGACGCCGGCCACGCTCGAGAACCTGGTTCGGGCTAGTGCGCCGCTAGAAGTGGAAATCCAGGGCGTGCCGAAGCTGCTAAAGGCCCAGCCTGTCGCCGGCACCGATTGGTATCTGGTGATCGCGCTCGATAAGGCTGAAGCCACCGTAGGCCTGCGCCACGTCGTAAGCGCCATGGGCATAGCCTTGGTCCTGCTTACCTTGGCTGCGCTCGGCATTGCCACCTTCTTTACCGCAAAAGCGCTCCGCAGGCTCTCCAGCGTACGTGACGCGATGGATACCATCGGGACTGGCGGGGGCGACTTGACCCGCCGGCTGGATGTCGTGGGCAATGATGAGGTGGCACAGATATCCGCGTCGTTCAACGCCTTCGTAGAGAAGATCGGCGCCGTGTTGGTCGACGTGCGTGCCAGTGTGCAGGGTATGACCTCGGCAACTGGCGAGATCGAGGCAGGTAATCGCGACCTATCCCATCGCACGGAAGCCTCGGCCAGCAATCTGCAGCAGACCTCGGCAGCCTTGACCCAACTGGCATCGAGTGTAAAGCAGACTGCGGAAGCGGCCGAGCAGGCAACGCAGTTGGCGACGGATGCCAGCGCCACCGCGGCGCGCGGCGGCGAAGTTGTCTCTGGCGCTGTGCGCATCATGGACGAGATCGCTAAATCGTCGGGACGGATCACGGAAATAATAGGCGTGATCGACAGCATCGCCTTCCAGACCAATATCCTAGCGCTTAACGCGGCAGTCGAGGCGGCGCGTGCCGGGGAACAGGGCCGCGGCTTTGCCGTGGTGGCTGGCGAGGTGCGGACGCTGGCTCAGCGCAGTGCCACAGCCGCCCAGGAGATCAAGGGGCTCATCGAAAGCTCCGTAGCCAGCGTAAGCAGCGGCACCGAGCGGGTCCAGGCAGCGGGCTCGACCATGACCGATATTGTCAAGGACATCGAGCACGTTCGACGCATCATTACTGAGATACACGGTGCGGTGAGCGAGCAGAACACAGGTATCGGACAGCTCGACCAGAGCGTGTCAGAAATGGATCAAGCCACGCAACAGAACGCTGCGCTGGTGGAGGAGTCTGCGGCAGCATCATCGATGCTTAATGATCGGGCACGGGAGCTCGCGCGAACAGTGGCACGGTTTCAATTGCGCGAGGCATAACACGGTTCTCTAGGCCGAGGGCCTGATGTTTTGGTTCAGGCGAAAGAAGTTGGCCGGATCGTATATGGCTTTGAGCGCGGCGAGACGCGCATGGTTTTCACCATAGGCGGCGCGCACGCGGTCCTCGCCCTCGTCGCCGAGGTTGTTCGCATAGACGCCTCCAGTCGAGAAGGGCTTGACGGCGCTCCACACGTCGCGCGCCCAGCGGATGGCCGCATCCTCCTCGTGCGGAGCATCCCAGATCGAGATAGGGAAGCAGTCGTAGCGCGCGTCACGATTCGCATAGGGCGTTGCCGACGCAGGAACGCGGGCAATGGCGCCGCCGACGTGCTGGAACACCAGTAGTGAGGAAACCGAGGGCGCACGCGCGTAGGTCTCGAGAACGGTGTCGATGGCGGCGTCGGTGAGCGTGCGCAGATACTGCGCCTTCCAGTAGTAGCGGCGTCCGCGCGGAAAGAGGCTGTCGCCGCCGGACTGGATTTGAAGGTAGGGTACCGGGGCCAGCTTGCTCTCGACCGGGGCGCCTTGCTCCAGAAGTGGACGGATGATGCGCTCGCCGAGCTCGTTCGCGCCGCAGTAGCAGGCCGATATGTTGAAGAAGCGCTCGCCCGACGGGGCCGTCACGAGAGCAGCGTCCACGCTGAGTTCGTCCGGGGCCTGGGCGCAGAAATCATCGTAGAACCGCATCGCATCTCGCGCGCGGTCGTAGGGGTGGAGTACCGAGCCGACCAGCAGTACCGGCCCGACCGGGTGGAGCTGGTATTCGAAGGCGGTAACAATGCCGAAGTTGCCGCCGCCTCCGCGTAATCCCCAGAACAGCTCCGCGTTCTCGACGGCGCTGGCTTTCACAAGCCTGCCATCGGCCAACACGACATCGGCGGCCAGAAGGTTGTCACAGGCCAGGCCGTATTTGCGCCCGAGCTTGCCAAAGCCGCCGCCCAAGGTCAGTCCGGCAATGCCCGTGTCGCTATTGATGCCCATCGTGGTGGCCAGTCCATGGGCCTGTGTGGCGGTGTCGAACTCGCCCAGGCTCAGGCCGGCTTCGGCACGGGCCACACGCCGCGCCGGGTCGACGGCAATGTGCTTCATGCGAGACAGATCGATCACGATCCCATTGTCACAGACCGACAAGCCCGCCACATTATGTCCGCCGCTGCGGACCGCCACGAGGTGGTTGCCCGATCGGGCGAACATCACCGCTTCGATGACATCGCGCGTGCTGGCGCAGTACACGACCATGGCCGGCCGCTTGTTCACGGCGCCGTTCCAGACCTTGCGCGCTTCCTCATAGCCGGGATCGTCCGGGAGGACCACATTTCCGTCCAGTTTGCGCCGCAAGGTGTCGATCATTGATGCCGGCCGATCGGTCCCGAGGTGGTTGACCCGTTGTCCAGTGTCCATACTTACCCCCCATTCTCTCGGTGTCATCGGGGCCAGTCCCAGCCGACTGGGAGCATACTGTCACGCGCTCTTTCGCATGGCAAAATCAAAGAACTCAGCTCCGGGTGAGGAAAATTCATCTACGTCCATGAGAAAGCTGCCCCCTCTGCGATCGCTGCAGGCCTTTGAGGCTGCCGCCAGGCTTGGCAGTTTCAAGGCCGCGGCGGCTGAACTCCATGTGACGCCTACTGCCATCAGCCATCAGATCCGGCTGCTGGAAGAGACGTGTGGGCACCGCCTGTTCCAGCGGCACCCGCGGCCTCCGGTGCTCACGGGCGCGGGTGCGAGGCTGTATCCGGCGTTGCGTGATGGGTTCGATGCCCTCGTGGGCGCGGTGGCCGGGATGGCCGAGTCCGGTGCGCCGATTCCGCTACGCGTCACGAGCCCCAATGCGTTCGCGAGCCGATGGCTGGTCCCGCGTCTGCCGCAGTGGCGGGAGCGATACCCCGACATCGCGCTTGAGATCATCGGAACGGACGCGATCCTGGACCTTCGAGCGGGTGAGGCCGATGTGGCGATCCGCTATGCCCGGACCATGCCAACAGGATTCGTCGTGCGGGAGATCTGTCGGGACACGTTTTTCCCGATCTGCAGCCCGGCGCTGCTGGCTAAGGATGGACACACCATCGAGCGCGCCTCGGATCTGCTGCGTTTCCCCCTAATCCACTTCGACTGGATGACGCGGGATCCGCAAGCCCCCACATGGCGGCAATGGCTGGCAACCGCGGGCCTGATCGATCCGAGCCTGAAGGCGGCCGATAAAACGTGGGCGCTGAGTTTCCGAGAGGAAATGCACGCGATCGACGCCGTGGTTGCGGGGCAGGGGGTCGCGATCTGCAGCGACGTGGTGGTGAGCCATGAGCTGAGATCCGGGACACTGGTCAAGGCGCATCCCCTGTCGCTGCCAGGCTATGGCTTTTACCTGGTCGCCATGGCCCGGAACGTGCAGCAAGCGGACGTTGAGGCTTTTGCAACTTGGATTGGGGCAATGGACTGAGCGGAGCCTGCAATCCGCCTGCCATTTCCGCCGAGCGTCGATGCGACGCTCGATCGCTCACCGCTCAACCGCAAGATCATGCGGGCCACGCGAGAAGTCGCACACAAGCCGGCTGACCTCGGCAATGACATCCAGCGCCGCACTGAAGACATCCTCCCGGTACACGGCGGAATAAACCAGCGGCGGTGGCATGGGGGCGCTCTTCACCACGCGCAAGAGCCCTTGCTCGATATCCGTGGCGAAGTAGTCCAGGGCAGGCATGGGCGAGGGGCAGGATGGACTAAAGGGGCATCGACATGGACATCGACATGGACATCGAGAGCAACCAGCCGGATATGGTCCGGGACTTCGCGCGTGTTCGCCCTGACCTGATCGAGCAGGCGTCCCGGTTCGCAGCGTAGCGGGTGCTCGGGGCCTGTCTGCGGCTTTGGCCCTTCCGATATAAATAAAATTAACAAGAATTGTTATCAATATCTTTCTTGTCTGATTTACGTACCCCACGTTGTCCCCACGCCATCGGCGATCTTTCTAGTGGACGAAATAACTTCTGTACGTCATATTCCCCCTTAATACTTCCTTAAGTATTTGCGCTATACCGTACGACTTTAGTCAAAACCTTAATTTGAGGGCTGGCCGAAATGACGTTGGGGGGGCTCGCTGGTCCGGCAGTGGCATGGCTCGCGGCTGGATATGCCGTGGCGGCGGCGTGGGTCAGCCGACGCTCCTCGCCCGGCCCGGCGCCCGCCTGCGTAGCCCCGGATAGCACGAGCGTTCACCCGGTGAGCGTGCTCAAGCCACTCTGTGGCGCCGAGCCGCGGCTCTACGAAAACCTGGCCACCTTGTGCCGGCAACAGCACCCAGCCTACCAGATCGTGTTTGGCGTGCGTGCTGCCGACGATCCCGCCATAGGCGTCGTGGAGCGCTTGCGCGCCGATTTCCCCGCCTGCGAGATCGACCTGGTCATCGATCCCCGGGTGCATGGCAGCAATCTCAAGGCCAGCAACCTGATCAACCTCTGCGCCAGTGCGCGCCACGCATGGCTGGTGGTCGCCGATAGCGACATTGCCGTGGCGCCGGATTATCTGGAACGGGTTACCGCCCCCCTGGCCGAAGCCCCGGTCGGTGTGGTGACCTGCCTGTATCGCGGCCATCCGGTCGGCGGCTTCTGGTCGCGCCTGGGGGCGGGATTTATCGACCACTGGTTCGCGCCTTCGGTGCGGATCGCCCACGCGGGCGGCTCCCGCAGTTTTTCCTTCGGCGCCACCATCGCCCTGCGGCGTGACGCGCTGGCCGCAATTGGCGGGTTCGAAGCGCTCTCCAACCGCCTTGCCGACGATTTCTGGCTGGGCGAGCTGGTTCGGCGCCAGGGGCTGGAGACGGTGCTGTCGGATGAGATGGTCACCACCGATGTGACTGAAAGAACTTTTTTTGATCTCTGGGCGCATGAATTGCGGTGGATGCGCACCATCCGCTCGCTCAATCCGACTGGCTTCGCCTTCACCTTCATCACGTTCACCTGGCCAATGCTGGCGCTGGCCGCCTGGCTTTCGCCGCAGCCGCTGGTGCTGGCCGCGGTGGTGCTGGGCGGGCTGGCACGCAGTTTCCTGGCTGGCGGCGTCGGCGCCGCGCTGATGGCGCCACTGCGTGATACCTTGCTGCTCTTGGAGTGGGCGGTTGCCCTGGCCGGATCGCAGGTGCGTTGGCGCGATCGGATATTGCCGGTGCGAGACCCTCCCACAGCCGAGGCGCCGCTGCAGCCGCGCGCGCCGGCGGCGCGTACGGGCATGGAACCTTACCAGGGTGCTGGCGTAACGCTTCGCCCCCTTCCCTTGATGACCGAGGGGACGGACAATGGCGTGCCGGAACGCCAGTCGTCCCTCTCGACAAACGGCTTGAATCCCCCGAGGCTGCTATGAAAACCCTCTTCCTCCAGGTGCCTTCCTTCGATGGCTTTGACGGCGGCGCCGGCTCGCGCTATCAAGCCAAGCGCGAGATCAAATCGTTCTGGTACCCGACATGGCTGGCGCAGCCCGCCGCCCTGGTGCCGGATAGCCGCGTGCTCGATGCGCCCGCCGACGGCCTGGGTGTGCAGGAAACGCTGGATATCGCCGCCGGCTATGAACTGGTCATCATCCACACCAGCACGCCGTCCTTTCCCACCGACGCCAAGTTCGCGGAAGAGCTCAAGGCACGCCACCCAGGGGTGATGATCGGCATGGTAGGCGCCAAGCCCGCCGTCGACCCCGGTGGCACGCTCGGCGCCAGCCCCGCCATCGATTTCGTGTGCCGCGAGGAATTCGACTACACCTGCCAGGAAGTGGCCGCCGGCAAGCCGCTCAAGGACGTGCTCGGCCTGAGCTACAAACTGCCGGATGGCTCCCAGGAGCACAACGGCCCGCGCCCGATGATCGAGAACATGGATGAGCTGCCCTTCGTGGCACCCATCTACCGGCGCGACCTGAAGATCGACAACTACTTCATCGGCTACCTGAAGCACCCCTACGTCTCGATCTATACCGGGCGCGGTTGCCGCTCCAAGTGCACCTTCTGCCTGTGGCCGCAGACCGTGGGCGGGCACCGCTATCGCACGCGCTCCCCGGAGAACGTGATCGCCGAGGTCAAATGGATCAAGGAGAACATGCCCGAGGTCAAGGAGATCATGTTCGACGACGACACCTTCACCGATTTCAAGCCGCGCGTGGAGGAGATCGCGCGCGGGCTGGGCAAGCTGGGCGTGACGTGGTCCTGCAATGCCAAGGCCAACGTGCCCTACAGCACGCTCAAGATCATGAAGGAGAACGGCCTGCGCCTGCTGCTGGTGGGCTACGAGTCCGGCGACGACCAGATCCTGCTCAATATCAAGAAGGGCCTGCGCACTGATATCGCGCGGCGCTTCACCGAGGACTGCCGCAAGCTCGGCATCATCATCCACGGCACCTTCATCCTCGGCTTGCCCGGCGAGACGCGCGAGACGATCGAGAAGACCATCGCCTACGCCAAGGACATTAACCCGCACACGATCCAGGTTTCGCTGGCAGCGCCCTATCCGGGCACCACGCTATACCGGCAGGCGGTGGAAAACGGCTGGCTGGAAGACAACAAGGTCATCAACCTGGTCAACGACAAGGGCGTGCAGCTGGCCGCGATCAGCTATCCGCACCTGAGCAAGGAAGAGATCTACCATGGCGTGGAAACGTTCTATAAGCGCTTCTACTTCCGCCCGAGCAAGATCTGGGAGATCGTGCGCGAGATGCTGGGCAGCTGGGAAATGATGAAGCGTCGCCTGCGCGAAGGGGTGGAGTTCTTCCGCTTCCTGCGCTCGCACGAGGCCTGACCCTGGCTAGCGATCCTGTGGCGTCTGATCCCGCGCGGCGTGCCCTGATCATCACCGCCGACGATTTCGGCCTGCACGGCGGTGTCAATGAAGCGGTGGAGCTGGCGCACCGCGATGGCGTGCTGAACGCCGCCAGCCTGATGGTGGGCGCGAGTGCGGCCGCCGACGCGGTGGCGCGCGCCAGGCGCCTGCCGCGCTTGCGCGTGGGCCTGCATGTGGTGCTGGCCGACGGCCCGGCAGTGCTGGCCCCGGCCGCCATTCCGGCGCTGGTGGATGCGCATGGCCGTTTCGGCTCGGCCATGGCGCGCGACGGCTTCCGCTTTTTCTTCCTGCCGCATGTGCGGCGCCAGCTGGCCGCGGAGATCCGCGCCCAGTTCGAGGCGTTCGCCGCCACCGGGCTGACGCTGGACCACGTGAACACCCACAAGCATTTCCACTTGCATCCCACCGTGTTGTCCCTGATCCTGCAGATCGGCCGCGAGTTCGGCCTGCGCGCCATGCGCCTGCCCAGCGAGCCCGCGGCGCCGCCGCTGCTGCGGCCCTGGCTGGCTTTGTTGCGCAGGCGGCTGGACCTGGCTGGCATTGCCCACAACGACTACGTGCTTGGCATTGCCAATAGCGGCCGCATGGACGAAGCCGCCTTGCTGGCCGCGCTGGCGGAGCTGCCGGCGGGCGTGGGCGAGATCTACCTGCATCCCGGCGTGGTCTCCGGTGCCGAGGTCGCGCCCAGCATGCGTGGCTATCGCCATGCCGACGAGCTGGCCGCGCTGCTGTCGCCCCGCGTGCGCGAGGCGCTGGAGCGCGCGGGTGTGCTTCGCGGCGGGTTTGCCGACATCTTTGGCGCGCCCGGTGCCCTGGCCCCGGCATGAAGCGCCTGATCTACCTGACCGGGCTGTTGGGCTTGCTGGCCTTGACGGCACTGGTGCTGCACCACGGCGCGTCCGACATTGGCCACATCGTTGGCCAGGCTGGCTGGCCGCTGCTGCTGCTCGTGCCTTTCCACGCGCTGCCGCTGCTGCTGGACGCGCAAGGCTGGCGGGTGTTGCTGACTTCGGCCGATCCGGATGAGTCCGCCGGCCTGGCCTTCCTGTGGTGGGTGGCCACCGTGCGCGAGGCGGTCAACCGGCTGTTGCCTACCGTGGGTGTGGGTGGCGAGCTGGTTGGCATCCGGCTGACCCGCCTGCGCATCGCGGATACCACGGCGGTGACCGCCAGCATCGTGGTGGAAGTCATGGTGACGCTGTTCGCGCAGTACCTGTTCTCCGCGCTCGGCGTGGTGCTGCTGCTGCTGGCGCTCGGTGGCGGCGATGGCCATGCCTGGGTGATCCTGGCTGGCTTGCTGCTGTCCTTGCCGGTGCCAGTGTTGTTTGCGCTCTCGCTGCGCCATAGCGCGCTGTTCGAGCGGCTGGAGGGCGCCGCGCGGCGCTTGTTCGGCACGGACCACCGGGTGGTCGCGCTGATCGACGGCGCCCGGCTCGATGCGCAGATCCGCGCGCTGAATGCGCGCCGCCGCGAATTGCTGGCTGCGCTGTGCTGGCAGTTCGCCGGCCTTGCCTTGGGTGCGGTGGAGATCTGGTTCGCGCTGTGGCTGCTGGGCCATCCCGTCCCGCTCTGGCAGGCGCTGGCGATCGAGTCGCTGACGCAGGCCGTGCGCCATGTGGCCTTCTTCGTGCCGGCCGGCCTTGGCGTGCAGGAGGCGGTGATGATGCTGCTGGGACACCTGCTTGGCGTCGACCCGCAGGTGGCCTTGTCGCTGGCACTGGTCAAGCGCGCGCGCGAGGTGCTCTTTGGCATCCCGGCGCTGCTGTCGTGGCAGTGGGTGGAGCTGCGGCGCTACATGGCCCCCAAGGCCGGGCCGGCCAAGGAGGCGCATCAGCACGCTGCGCCGGAACTGCCTACTTCAGGTCGCTGAACTTCTTGCCCTGCGCAACCAGGTCCTCGAGCAGCTTGGCCGGCTTGAAGTCCGCGCCGAGCGTCGCCTCGAAGTTCTTCATGGTTGCCAGCACCTTGTCCAGCCCGATCGTGTCCGCATAGCACATCGGGCCGCCCCGATACACCGGCCAGCCGTAGCCGTTGACCCACACCACATCGATGTCGGAGGCGCGGATGGCCTTGCCTTCCTCCAGGATCTTCGCGCCCTCGTTGATCATCGGGTAGATGCAGCGCTCGAGGATCTCCTGCTCGGAGACCACGCGGCTGGTCTTGTCCTGCCTGGCGGCAAAGTCGCGGATGATCCCCTCGACCACGGGCGAGGGCATGGCATTGCGCTTCTCGTCGTAGTCGTAGTAGCCCGCGCCGGTTTTCTGGCCGCGGCGGTCCATCTCGCACAGGATCTCGCGCAGCGTGGAGCTGCTGGATTTCTCGCGGATCCAGCCCAGGTCCAGGCCGGCCAGGTCGCTCATGGCGAACGGGCCCATCGGGAAGCCGAAGTTGTACAGCACGCGGTCGATGTCCCACGGCAGCGCGCCTTCAAGCACGAGCTTCTGCGCTTCGCGCTGGCGCTGGGCGAGCATGCGGTTGCCGACAAAGCCCGGGCACACGCCCACCAGCGCGGCGATCTTGCCGATCTTGCGGGCCAGCTCCATCGACGTGCGGATGACGGGTTTGGAGGTCTTGTCGCCGCGTACCACTTCCAGCAGCTTCATGACGTTGGCCGGCGAGAAGAAGTGCAGGCCGATCACGGATTCCGGGCGTGACGTGGCGCGGGCGATCTCGTTGACGTCGAGCGCGGAAGTGTTGGTGGCCAGGATGGCACCCTGCTTCACGATCTTGTCGAGCTTGCCGAAGATGTCCTTCTTCACGTCCATGTTTTCATAGACGGCTTCGATGACCAGGTCGGCGTCGGCCAGCTGGCCGAGTTCCAGCGTCGGGGTCAGCAGCGCCATGCGCTTGTCGACATCGGCGGCGGTGATGCGGCCCTTCTTGGCGGTGTTGTCGTAGTTGGCGCGGATGGTGCGCACGCCGCGGTCCAGCGCTTCCTGCGCGGTTTCCACGATCACGACGGGAATGCCGGCGTTGAGCATGTTCATGGCGATGCCGCCGCCCATGGTGCCTGCGCCGATGATGCCTACCTTCTTCACGTCGATGACCGGTGTGTCGGCTGGCACGTCGGGCAGGTTCCAGACCTGGCGCGAGGCGAAGAAGTAGTAGCGCTGCGCGGCGGATTGCGTGCCGTTCATCAGTTCCAGGAAGAGCTTGCGCTCCACCTTCATGCCTTCGTCAAACGGCAGGTTGACCGCGGCCTCGATGCAGCGGATGTTGTACTCGGGCGCGTCGAAGCCACGGAACTTGCGGGCGTTGGCACGGCGGAAGTCGGCGAACAGCTCCGGCTTGCCGCGCGCGGCTTCCACTTTTTCGTTGAGGTCGCGCACCTTGCGCAGCGGGCGCTGCTCGGCGTTGACCTGCCTGGCGAAGGCAATGGCGCCGGCGCGCAGCGCAGCGTCTTCGGTCACCAGGTCGAACAGGCCCATTTCCGCGGCGGCGGCCGCGCCGATGTGGGCGCCCGAAGTCACCATGTCGAGCGCCTTGGCGGGGCCGACGATGCGGGGCAGGCGTTGCGTGCCGCCAGCGCCGGGCAGCAGGCCGAGGTTGACTTCCGGCAGGCCGCATTTGGCGGACCTGGCTGCCACGCGGTAGTGGCAGACCAGCGCGACTTCCAGCCCGCCGCCCAGCGCGGTGCCGTGGATGGCGGCGACCACCGGCTTGGGTGAGCCCTCGATTGCGGCTTGCACGTCGGCCAGCGACGGGCCTACCGGCGGCTTGCCGAATTCGGTGATGTCGGCGCCGGCGATAAAGGTCTTGCCCGCGCAGGTCAGGACGATGCCCTTGACGTTGCTGTCGGCGATGGCGCGCTCGACGCCAGCGAGGATGCCGGCACGGACTGCGGCGGACAGTGCGTTGACCGGCGGCGAGTTGAGCGTAAGGATGGCGATATCGCCTTCCACGGCGAGATCGGCGACTGCGTTGATCGTGGTCATGCGTGTGGACTCCAGTGTGTCGGTGTATCGGTGTATCGGTGTGTCGGTGTGTCAGTTAAGGCGGCTTGATGCGAGGGCTGGCAAGCGGCTCAGAAAATCTCGAACAGCCCGGCGGCGCCCATGCCGCCGCCGATGCACATCGTCACCACGCCAAACCTGGCGCCGCGGCGCTTGCCTTCCAGCAGCAGGTGGCCGCTCATGCGCGCACCGGACATGCCGTACGGATGGCCAATGGAGATCGCCCCACCGGAGACGTTCAGGCGCTCGTCTGGAATGCCGAGCGTATCGCGGATATGCAGGACCTGGCTGGCGAACGCCTCGTTCAGTTCCCAGATGCCGATGTCGCTCATCGACAAGCCATGCTGCTTGAGCAGCTTGGGAATGGCGAACACCGGGCCAATGCCCATCTCGTCCGGATCGCAGCCGGCAACGGCCATGCCGCGGTACGCGCCCAGCGGCTGCAGGCCGCGGCGTTCGGCTTCCCTGGCTTCCATCAGCACCATGGCGGACGCGCCATCGGACAGTTGCGAGGCGTTGCCGGCGGTGATGAAGCGGCCCTCGGCCACGCGTTGCCCGTTCTTGAAGACCGGCTTGAGGGCCTGCAGGTCGGCCAGCGTGGTGCCGGGGCGGTTGCCTTCGTCCTTTTCCAGCGTAACCTGCTTTTCGCTCACGGCGCCGCTGGCCTTGTCGGTGACCAGCATGGTGGTGGTGATTGGCACGATTTCCGCGTCGAAGCGTCCGGCTTGCTGCGCGGCGGCCGTGCGCTGCTGCGATTGCAGCGAGTACGCGTCCTGGGCTTCGCGGCTCACGCCATAGCGCTGCGCCACGATCTCGGCGGTCTCCAGCATCGTCATGTAGATCTGCGGCAGTGTCTGCGCCAGTTGCGGGTCCTGCGCGCGATAGCGGTTGATCTTGTCGTTCTGGACCAGCGAGATCGACTCCAGCCCGCCGCCCACGGCAACCTGCATGCCGTCGACGATGATCTGCTTGGCGGCCGTGGCGATCGCCATCAGGCCGGAGGCGCACTGGCGGTCCATCGACATGCCCGACACCGTGACGGGCAGCCCGGCGCGCAGCAGCGCCTGGCGCGCGACGTTGCCACCCGTGGAGCCTTGCTGCACCGCGCAGCCCAGGATCACGTCGGCGATTTCCGCCGGGTCGATGCCCGCGCGCTGCACGGCGTGCGAGATGGCGTGGGCGCCGAGCTCCTGCGCCTGCGTGTTGTTGAAGGCGCCGCGATGGGCCTTGCCGATCGGCGTACGTGCGGTGGATACGATGACTGCTTCACGCATGGGAAGTCTCCTGCTGTGTTTTGAGTGAATGCCTAACCGTGGCGATGCGAAACATCCTTGGCGATGGCCAGGAATGTCTCCAGGTCATCGCGGATCTGCTTTTTGTTGTACTTGCCTACGCTGGTCTTGGGGATGTCCCGCGTGATGGCGACGAGCTTGGGCAGCATCCACCTGGTGATCTTGCCGGTCTCGACGCCGTGGACCTTCAGGAAATCGATGACGCTGTCCTCGTCGGCCTCAAAGCCGTTGCGCACGCTGACCAGCGCCAAGGGCTTCTCGCCCCAGACCGGATCCGGCACGCCGACCACTGTCGCCTCGTGCACGAAATCGGCCATCGCGATCAGGTTCTCCAGCAGTACCGTGGGCACCATTTCCGCGCCGCTGCGGATCACGTCCTTCATGCGGTCGGCGATGGTGATATAGCCCTCGGCATCCACCTTGGCGATGTCGCCGGTGTGCAGCCAGCCGTCCTGCCACAGCTCCGCGCTCTTCTCGGGGTTGCGGTAGTACTGCCCGGTTGCCCAGGGCGCGCGCACCACGATCTCGCCGACCGTGTGGTCGTCCTGAGGCACCGGCTTGCCTTTGTCGTCGATGACCTCCACCTCCACGCCAAGAATCGGCAGGCCGGATTTGACCAGCACCGCATCGGTCTCGTCCCGGTCCAGGTGGACCATGGTCTTCTTGATGAACGAGCCAACAATGGTGGGTGCGGTCTCGGTCATGCCGTAGCCCGAACTCATGCGGAAGGTGGGGATCAGGGCTTCCAGCTTGCGCTTGAGCCCGAGCGGCAGCGCGCCGCCGCCCACGCTGACGCGCACCAGGCTGCTGAGGTCGTACTTCTTCAGGTCCGGGTATTCGAGCAGCATGGCCGCGATGGTCGCCACGATGCCCACCGAAGTCACCTTCTCGCGCTCCACCAGCTCGCAGAAGCCCTGCACGGTAAAGGTCCCGTGCAGCACGATCTTTTGCGCGCTATAGACCGCGACGAAAGGCTGCCCCCAGCCGTGGATGTGGAACATCGGCGTATTCAGCAGCGGCACCGCGCCTTCGCCCAGCCGCGCGCCCAGGCCATCGGCAATATCGTGGTCCGGTGTGTTGCCGATGGCGAGCTGCGCCATCATGTGGATCGTCAGCAGGTAGAGCTGGCGATGCGTGAAGGTGGCGCCCTTCGGCTGGCCCGTGGTGCCGGTGGTGTAGCACAGCGTGGCGTTCACGTCCTCGTGCAGGGCGGGCCACTCGATGGTCTCGGCCTGGCGGGCGATCAGCGTTTCGTACTCGATGATGTTGGGGATGCGGGTTTGCGGCAGCCCCGGCTTGTCCGACATATAGACCACCAGCTCGACCACATCCTTGATCTGGTTGTAGATGCCTTCCAGCAAGGGCATCAGGGTGTCGTCGACAAACAGGATCTTGTCCTGCGCGTGCCGGATGGTGTAGACGATGTGCTGCGGGGACAGGCGGACATTGATAGGGTGCAAGGTGGCGCCAATGCCCGTCACGCCGTAGTACAGCTCCAGATGGCGGTGGGTGTTGAGCGCCATCGTGGCGATGCGCTCGCCAGGTTCGCCAGGCGTGCCGGCTTGCACCTTGAGCTCGCCGCGCAGGCCGTTGGCCAGCTGGGCCACGCGCCGGTACCACTGCATCCAGGTAAAGCGGAAATACTCGCCGGTGGCGGGGTTGCGGTAGACGACGCCGATCTCGTTGGGATACATCCGCACCGGGCGCTTCATGATCGTGGTGAGCACAAGCGGGTAGTGCGTGCTGAATTCTGGATAGGTCCTGAATGTCATCCTGTCTCCTGTTGATCCGTGATCCTGTTGATCCCGATGATCCCGATGCTGGCGCTACGCGCTGCCCTCGCGCTGCGGCCGCGGGCGGCGGCGCGGCTCCTCGACCCGCAGGGCGAGCACAAAGGCGATGCTCATGACCACCATGGCCGCGACGAACACCAGCGAGAAGCGCACCCCCTGCGCCAGCATGCCGCCGAGGATCGGCCCGCACGCCATCATCGTGTAGGTGGCGGTGTCGGACACCGCCAGCAGCATTGGGCGATCGCGCCGGTTGCCGAACTCCAGCGCAAAATTGTCCGCAGACAGGAAGTAGCCGCCAAAGCTGGCGCCCAGCCCGCAGAACACCAGCAGGAACGCGCCCAGGCCATCGCAGAGCAGCAGCGCGGCGGTGGACAGCACCCACAGCCCGATGCTGCACAGGAACACCAGCCGATAGCCGTGGCGGTCGGCCAGGCGGCCCCAGACCAGGTTGCTGGTGGTCTGCGCCAGCAGGTAGGCAATGCTCAGGTAGCCCAGCGTGGCGCCCGAGAGCGGCAGATGGCTGCCAACATAGATGGCATAGAACGGCACGGCCATCATGCTGAACGCCACCAGCGCGCGGGCCACGAAGAAGCGCACGTAGTGCTTGTCCGCGCGCAGCAGCGCCGGCACTTCGCGCAGGCGCTGGCGAAAGCCCGATTGCACGCGCACATCGTGCAGCACTGGCTCGCGCATGCGGGTCAGCGCGGAGATGCCCAGGCTGGTAAGGACGAAGGCGGCGAGGAAGGTGGTGGCGTAGCCATTGCCGAACACATTGCCGCCAACCAGGAAGCGGCCGCCCAGATAGGCCACCGCCGCCGCGATCAGCCCGCCGAGGAAATTGCGGAACGCACTCAACGCGCCCCGCCGCTCCAGCGGAATGATCTTGGACGTGAGGTAGTTGAAGGTGACGTTCTGCACGCCGTTGAACAGGCCGAACAGCAGCAGGAACCCGGCGGCGGCGGCCAGCGCGCCGTCGCCCGAGAGCAGGAAGGCGGACAAGCCCAGGCCGAGGATCTGCAGGCGTACCAGCCAGCCCACCAGGTAGATCAGCGGCATCACGCGCTGGCGATGTTCGATCTGCGTGGCGCCCCAGATCGAGGACAACGCCATGCCGGCGTACTGCGCGCCAAGCACGCACCCCACCACCAGCTTGGAGCCGGACAGCAGGTAGATATAGGCCGGCACGAAGGTGGGGGCGGTCACCAGCCGGAAGCCGGTCATGCCCAGCATGCCGTGGACCAGGTAGGCGCGCGCGTTGCGTGGCAGGTGCTGCTGTACGTGGGCGCGGAAGCTGTCCTCCGCCAGTGCGTGCGCATCGCCATGTCCGGCATTCTTGCCACGGGCGTGCGCGGCGAGTTCCGCTTTCATGCCTGAGTGCCTCCACGCATCGCCGCTTGCGCCGCGTAGTGTTGCAGCGCCTGCTCCAGTTCGACCTTCTCCAGCGAGAGCAGCTCCGTCACCGCCTTCAGCCAGTCTGGGCGCTCGCGCGTGCACACGGAGATCGGCCGCGGCGTGTCGGCGTGCTGCGCGGCCAGCATCGCGTAGTTGGCCGCGTAGCTCGGCGGGCGCACGTCGGTTGCCAGGTCGGCGATGGCGTACGGGTCGGGCGGGCCGGTGCGCGTGGTATCCACCACCGGGATATACGGATTGCGTGCGGCGGTGCCGCCACCGGCCAGGCCGGGGCCGTCGCGCAGGATGGCGCCGCGCACCTGCTGCGGGCGCGCGCCGGCCAGCAGCAAGGCGATATAGCCGCCCAGCCCGCGCCCCGCCACGGTTGACGGGCCCAGGTGCGCCAGTGCGATATCCGCGTCCGCCATCAGGAACTCGCAGCTGTAGCCACCGCCGCGTGGAATGTCCGAGAGCCCGTGCCCGGTGAAATCCAGCGCGTGCACCGTGCCGGGCCAGCCGGCGTACTCGGCCGGCAATGTGTCCGGCGAGCGCTCGCCCAGCCCGTGCAGCAACAGCAGCGCGGGCCCGCTGCCGGCCTTGAGCGGATGCAGGGCAAGGCGCAGGCGATTGTGGCGCAGGTAGAGGGTCATGAACGGAGGAAGGGCAGGATGCGTTCCGCGGTCTCTCGCGGTCGCTCGATATGGATGAAGTGCCCGGTGTCGGCCATCACCTGTACCTGGGTCGAGGGCGGGAAGTACGGCGCCAGGTCGGCCGCGGTGGCATCCCACCCCATCGGCTCGCGTTCCGTGCCGAAAATGGCCAGCATGGGAATGGGAAAGCCTGGCAGGCGGTCGGTCATCCAGCGTGCGCGCATGGGGCCAAAGCCGGAGGAACCGATCACCGGGTCAAGCTTCCAGCGCCAGCCGTCCGCATCCTGCCGCGCGCCGAGCGCTGCCAGGTAGCACAGCCACGCATGGGCCAGCCGCGGGTTCATCCGGGCGCGCCGCCGCGCGAGTTCTTCAAGGGTGCCGGGCTTGCGTGCGAGCCCCGGGCTTTGCCGGCGCGTATCGAGCCACTGCGTGATGATGGGCGCGGTCATCGACTTCTTGTCGCGCACGGCGCTGTCCGCGTGCGGATTGTGAAAGGGCAGGCCATCGATGGCGACAAAGCGGGTGAACCGGTGCGGCAGCGCCTGGATCGCATGCACCAGCAACGAGCCGCCCTTGCTATGGCCGATTGCGATCAGCGGCTCGCGCGTGACCGAGTCGGCCACCGCCAGCAGGTCCCGCTCGTCCGCGACCCAGCTGTACAGGTCGGCATGCTCGGAGTCGCCGTGGCCACGCTGGTCGTAAGACACCACGCGGTAGCCGGCATCGGCCAGCAGCGGCGCGAAGACATCGAAGGTCCGCGCGAAATCCATGGCGCCATGCACCAACAGGACCGGCGTGGCGTCGATCGGGCCCCACTCATGGACGGCGATGCGGATGCCGTCGGCGCTGACGGCGCGCGAGCGATCCGGCGCCCGGGCACCCGGAAAGGCAGGGATGGCACAGCGCGGCGCGCTGCTGGCTTTGGCCTCCACATTGTCTCCTGGTTGCGCCACACGGGCGCAGACCGGCTTGGTGTTCTTGCCGGTTTAGTGGTTACGGTATGTTCCCTGGAATGCTATCACATCGGCGGATAATGCATGATTGTGAGCAATGGAGAGGTTCATGGCAAAGCCATGTCTCCATTTTAGGAAATGGAGTATTGACGTTGCGGGATCGGGCTTATATAACGAATCCAAATCAAAACAAGACAAGCCAAAAAACAGGAGACGAGCGTGGATGACCTGGAAACCTTCCGGCAGGAGGTACGTGCCTGGCTGCAAGCGCAATGCCCGCCCGAAATGCGGCAGCCCGTGCGCAACGAAGACGACATCTGCTGGGGCGGGCGCAAGTTCCGCTTCCAGTCCGAGGCGCAGCGCCTCTGGCTCGCGCGCATGGGGGACAAGGGCTGGACGGTGCCGGAGTGGCCGCGCGAGTATGGCGGCGGCGGCCTCTCCCGCGAGCAGGCCAAGGTGCTGCGCCAGGAAATGCAAGCGCTTGGCTGCCGCGTGCCGTTGCAAAGCTTCGGCATTTGGATGCTTGGCCCGGCCTTGCTCCGGTTTGGCTCGGAGGCGCAGAAGCGCGAGCATCTGCCGAGGATCGCCCGCGGCGAGATCCGCTGGTGCCAGGGGTATTCGGAGCCCAATGCCGGGTCGGACCTGGCCTCGCTGCAAACGCGCGCGGACGAGCGCGGCGATCACTTTGTCGTCAACGGCCAGAAGGTATGGACTTCCTACGCCGACAAGGCGGACTGGATCTTCTGCCTGGTGCGTACCGACTTTTCGGCACAGAAGCACACTGGCATCAGCTTCTTGCTGTTCGACATGGAAACGCCAGGCGTGACGGCCCGGCCCATCGTGCTGATCTCCGGCAAGTCGCCGTTTTGCGAAACCTTCTTTGACGATGTGGTGGTGCCGCGCGCCAACCTGGTGGGCGAGAAAAACGGCGGCTGGGCCATCGCCAAGTACTTGCTGACCCATGAGCGCGAGATGATCAGCGGCATTGGCGGGCGCGGCCAGCGCCCGCCAATGGGCAAGCTGGCGCGCGACACGCTCGGCCAGAACGAGCGCGGTGAAGTCGACGCGCCCATGCTGCGCGCGCAGATCGCCACCTTCGAGATCGATGAGGCGGCATTCGCCCTGGCGGGGGAGCGCGCACTGGACCTGGCCCGGCAGGGCGAGGGCATCGCCGCGTTCTCGTCGGTGCTGAAGTACTACGGGTCGGAGCTGAACAAGCGGCGCTATGAGCTGCTGATGTCGATCGGAGGCAGCGAGGCCCTGGAGTGGGAGAGCGAGCGCAGCAACGACGGCGCCACCGCGCGCGGCTGGCTGCGCAGCAAGGCCAACTCGATCGAGGGCGGCACGAGCGAAGTGCAGCTCAACATTGTTGCCAAGCGCTTGCTCGGCCTGCCCTGACTCCACGCCAGAACGCTTCGAGACCGACAGAGACCGACAGAGACCAACTATGGCCATCGTATTGAATCAGACCCAGGAGATGCTGCGGGACAGCGCCCTGGCATTCCTGCGCGAAAGCGCTCCCATCCCGATGCTGCGCAAGCTGCGCGACACGCGGGACGACACCGGCTTCTCGCCCGCCCTCTGGCGGGAGTTTGCCGAGCTGGGCTTTGCCGGCGTGCTGATCCCCGAACAGTATGGCGGCAGCGAGCTCGGCGTGGTGGAGGCGGGCGTCCTGATGGAGGCGCTTGGCCGCACGCTGGCCCCTACGCCGTTTTTCTCCACCGCCTTGCTGGGCGCTTCGTTGATTTCCCGCGGCGGCAGCGCAGCGCAGAAGGCGCATTTCCTGCCCGCCATCGCGGCTGGCAGGCACCTGACCGCGCTGGCGATCGACGAGGGCGCGGCGCACCGCCCGGAGCGCCAGGCGCTCGCCGCCGTGCAGCAGGACGGCGGGTTCGTGCTCAATGGCGCCAAGGTCTTCGTCATCGACGGACATATCGCCGATACGCTGATCGTGGTGGGCCGCACCAGCGGCAACGCCGACGACCGTGATGGCGTCACGCTCTTCCTGGTGCCACGCGGCGCCGATGGCATTACCGTGGAGCGCACCGTGATGGCGGATGCCCGCAATGCCGCGCGCGTGCAGTTCCGGGATGTGCGCGTGGCGGCGGACGCGGTGCTGGGCGACGCCGGTCGCGGCGCGGCCATGCTTGAGCACGCGCTCGATATCGCCCGCGTGGCGCTGGCGTCCGAGCTGGTCGGCATTGCCGACGAAGCCTTCGAGCGTACGCTGCAATACCTGAAAGAGCGCAAGCAGTTCGGCAAGATCATCGGCGAGTTCCAGGCGCTGCAGCATCGCGCTGCCCATCTGTTCAGCGAGATCGAGATCACGCGCGCAGCGGTGCTGCGCAGCCAGCAACTGCTCGACGACGGCCCGGCGCAGCCAGTCGCGCTGGTATCCGCGGCCAAAGCCCGCGCCGGGTCCACGGCGATGCTCGCGGTGCAGGAGGCCGTGCAGATGCACGGCGGCATTGGCATGACAGACGAGTTCGAGATCGGCTTCTACATGAAGCGTGCCTGCGCCGCGCAGATCCTGCTCGGCGACACCAACTTCCACGCCCAGCGCTGGGCGACCTTGCGCGGCTACTGAGCGCCGCAACGCACCATCCTCAATCGTGTTTGCAGGCCGTCCACGCGCAGGCGTGGCGCCTGCGCTCGCCCTCGCGTTGCCGGCCGTGCGTTTGCGCTGCACAAGCGGCCCGCCACTACGGCGCCGACCTAGGTAAATCCACTAGACATTCAAGGGCCAGTTCGGTTGTCATGAATTAGAACTCTGGGTATGCTGAATGGGCTATCTGCACAAACAGCAGCTCGGTGGAAGGCTCCCAGGGATGTACTCCTGGCTCGCACCAGATATCGCATGATTTACGTGTTAAGCGATGCTTGTCCGGTGTGTTTGGCGACCACGCGAAGCACCGAATAGGAGACGGCATGGTCGGGGCGGCACTCTTTATCGTATCTACGGTATCTTTTTTCAGGGCACGCGGCGTGGCCTGGGCTGGCGTCACGGAAGCGGGCGCGCCATGAGTGCCTACATCCTGCGCCGCCTGCTGGCGCTGCTGCCCACGCTGCTGTTCGCCAGCCTGATCGTCTTCGTGATCGTGCGCATGGTGCCGGGCGATGTGGTCGACCTGATGCTGAGCCAGAACGACATCAGCGCCGACACCAAGAGCCGCGAGGACCTGATCCGCACGCTGGGCCTGGACCAGCCGATGTGGTTCCAGTACGTCCACTGGATCGGCAACATCGTGTTGCACGGGGATCTCGGCCAGTCGCTGTGGCAGGGTGAGCCGGTGCTGAAGATGGTGCTGGCGCGCATGCCCGCCACCTTCTCGCTGGGCGCGCTTGCCCTGTTCGTGGCGCTGTCGGTTGCGTTGCCCGTGGGCGTGCTCTCGGCGATCCGGCAGGACACCGCGGCCGACTATGTGGCGCGCTCGTTCTCCATCCTGATGCTGGCGGTGCCCAGCTTCTGGATGGGCACGATGATCATGGTGTTTCCTTCCGTGTGGTGGGGCTGGTCGCCCGAGGTGCGCTACGTTCCCTTCCTGGAAGACCCGCTCCAGCACATCAGCAACATGCTGGTGCCCGCCATCATCCTTGGCATGGCGCTGTCGGCCATCACCATGCGCATGACGCGCACCATGATGCTGGAGGTGCTGCGCCAGGATTACATCCGCACGGCCTGGGCCAAGGGCTTGAACGAGCGCCTGGTGATCCTGCGCCATGCGCTGCGCAACGCGCTGATCCCGGTGGTGACGCTGATCGGCCTGCAGGCGCCGCTGCTGATCGGCGGGGCCGTGGTGATCGAGCAGATCTTCGCGCTGCCGGGCATGGGGCTGCTCCTGCTGGACGCCGTGAACCAGCGCGACTATCCCGTGATCACCGGCGTGTTTCTGGTGGTCGGGGTGGCCGTCATGCTCATCAACCTGCTCGTGGACCTGAGCTACGGGCTGTTTGACCCAAAAGTGAGGCATCGCTGATGGCACGTCCAATCGCAAACGCCCCGGCGCTCGAGACGGCGCAAGCCGCCCCAGCCGCGCCGCCCACTTCCGGCCCGGGCCGGCTAGGGTCGGCCTTCGCACTCGCGGGCCGCCTGTTCCGCGAGAAGCCGCTGGGCGCCGCCGGCGCGGTGATCTGCATGATCTTCCTGTTCTGCGGCGTCTTTGCCGACTGGCTGGCGCCTTATGGCGTCAACGAGATCAGCATGATGAAGCGGCTGCAGCCGCCGTCGTGGGCGCACCCCTTCGGCACCGACAACCTCGGGCGCGACATGCTCTCGCGCTGCCTGTACGGCGCGCAGCTCTCGGTCATCATCGGGCTGTCGGCCGCCACGCTGGCTACCGCCATCTCGGTGCTGATCGGCATCCTGACCGGCTACCTGGGCGGCAAGTTCGACCTGATCGTGCAGCGCATGGTGGATGCGTGGATGAGCTTTCCCGACCTGGTGATCCTGATCGTGGTGGTGTCCGTGCTCGGCCCGGGCAGCTGGCAGATCATCGGCACGCTAGGCCTGCTGCTGGGCGTGGGCGGCTCGCGCATCATCCGCAGCGCGGTGGTCTCGGTACGCGAGAACATGTATGTGCACGCCGCGCAGTCCATGGGCGCATCCACCGGCCGCATCCTTTGGCGCCATATCCTGCCCAATGTGCTGCCGCCCATCATCGTGCTGTTCACCACGCGCGTGGGCACCGCGATCCTGGCCGAATCCGGCCTGTCTTTCCTCGGGCTGGGCGTGCCGCCGCCCGCGCCGACCTGGGGCGGCATGCTCTCGGGCAACGGCCGCACCTTCATGTTCCAGGGGCCCTGGCTGGCACTGGCCCCCGGCATCTGCCTCACCGTTGTCGTCTATGCCATCAACGTCTACGGCGACGCGCTACGTGACCTGCTTGACCCGCGCATGCGCGGATCGCGATAACCAACAACGGAGGATGACGATGGAGGGACGCGGCTTGAACCGGACAATATCTTCAGTGGTGGCGGGCGTGGCGCTGGCGCTCGCCGCCGGCGCCGCCTGCGCGCAGGCCGAAGCGCCGAAGTACGGCGGCAATCTCGAGATCGGCTCCATGTATCCCACCATCTCCGCCCTGTCGTGGGACCTGGCGGACTGGAACTGGAAGCAGAACTACGACACCGGCCAGGTCTACGAACAGCTCTTCGCCGCCGACCTTTCCAAGGCCAGGCGCAATGGCGGCAAGTATCCGTTCCAGGCCGATGCGTGGCTGCCGGAGGATGCGATTCGTGGCGAGCTGGCCGAGAGCTGGAAGTGGGTCGACCCGCTGACGCTCGAAGTCAAGCTGCGCAAGGGCGTGAAATTCCCCGCCAAGGCGGGCGTCATGGAAGAGCGCGAACTGGTGGCCGACGACGTGGTCTTCAGCTACAACCGCCAGAACACCAGCGCCAAGAAAATCCCCACGTATTACGACCACCTCAACAAGGTGGAGGCAACGGACAAGTACACCGTGGTCTTCCGCTTCAAGGAGTTCAATGCCGAATGGGATTACCGTTTCGGCTGGGGCTACTACTCCGGCATCATGCCCAAGGAGGTAGCGGCCGCCGGGGCCGGCAACTGGAAGAATGTGAACGGCAGCGGGCCGTTCCTGCTGAGCAACTTTGTCCAGGGCACCGCCAGCACTTACACGAAGAACGAGCAATACTGGGATAGCGACAAGATTGCCGGCAAGGACTACAAGCTGCCCTTCGTCGACAAGGTCGTGCTGCGCACGGTCAAGGACGAGTCCACCCGCAACACCATGCTGCGCACCGGCAAGCTGGATGTGCTCGAGTCTGTCCGCTGGACCGCGGTCGATGAGCTCAAGAAGAACGCGCCGGCGCTCAAGTGGTCGCGCTGGCTGTCGACCAATGGCCAGTACGTGGCGCTGCGCGTCGATACCAAGCCGTTCAACGACCTGCGCGTGCGGCGCGCGCTGAACATGGCGGTCAACAAGCAGGAGATCGTCAAGCAGTTCTATGGCGGCAATGCCGAACTGTTCGCCTACCCGCAGCATCCGGATTACACCGGCTACTTCGAGCCGCTAAGCGCCATGCCGGATTCGGTGAAGGAGCTGTTCGCCTACAACCCGGACAAGGCGCGCAAGTTGCTGGCCGAGGCGGGCTACGCGAAGGGCTTCACCTTCAAGGTGCAGGTATGCGCCTGCCAGCCGGAGCACCTGGAGCTGCTGCCGCTGATCGGCGCCTACCTGGAGCAGGTTGGCGTGCGCATCGAGATCCAGCCGATGGAGTACGGCGCGTTCCTGTCGGCCATGACCACCAAGACCAATGCGCCCGGCTACCTGATGAGCAACGGCCATACCAACCCGACCACCACGATCCGCAAGAGCTTCGTGAAGGGCCAGGTCTGGAACGCCGCGCAGTGGGGCGACGCCAAGTACGAGCAGCGCGTGAACGAAGCCTTCCAGATGCGCGACCTAGGCCGCCGGCAAGAGGCCTTGCGCTCGCTGACGCGCGACGTGCTCGCGGATGCGCCGTATATCTGGTTGCCGACCCCTTACGTGTACACCGCATGGTGGCCCTGGGTGAAGAACTACAACGCCGAGCTGCGCGCGGGCGCGGTCCGTCCCGGCCCGATCTACGCGCGGATGTGGATCGACCAGGACATGAAGAAGAAGATGGGGTTCTGATTTCCTTGCCCCCACCTTGCTCCTCGCTTGTCCGCGCATGTCCACACCTGTCCCACGCCCGTCCCTTTCAAGGAGGCCCGCATGACGCAGCCCATCCTGCAGGTGAACCAGCTGACCACGCGCTTTCGCACCGACCGGGGTGTGGTCACGGCGGTGGACCAGGTCTCGTTCGATGTCGCCCCCGGCGAGACACTGGCCATTGTCGGCGAGTCCGGCTCGGGAAAAAGCGTGACCGCGCTGTCCATCCTGGGCTTGATTCCCAGCCCGGCGGGCCGCATCGAATCGGGCGAGATCCTTTTTGATGGGCAGGACCTGCTCAAGCTCAGCCCGGCAAAAATGCGTGCGATCCGCGGCAACCGGATCGCGATGATCTTCCAGGAGCCGATGTCGTCGATGAACCCGGCGCTCACCGTGGGCAAGCAGATCGCCGAGCCGATCAACCTGCACCAGCGCATGCCCTGGAAGACCGCCCTGGGCATTGCCGGCGAGCTGCTTGGCAAGGTGCAGATTCCCGAGCCGCAGAGCCGGCTGGGCGCCTATCCGCACCAGTTCTCGGGCGGCATGCGCCAGCGCGCCATGATCGCCATGGCGCTGGCCTGCAAGCCGCAGTTGATCATCGCGGACGAACCCACCACCGCGCTCGACGTGACGGTGCAAGCGCAGATCCTTGACCTGCTCAAGGACCTGGCCAGCCAGTCCGGCACGGCGCTGGTCCTCATCACGCACGACCTGGGCGTGGTGGCCCGCTATGCCGATCGCGTCGCCGTGATGTACGGCGGCCGCATGGTCGAGACCGCCACGGCGCGCGAGCTCTACGGCCATCCCGCGCACCCGTACACGCGCGGGCTGATGGCCTCGGTGCCGCGCATCGACGGCGATACCCGACAGCCGCTGGTGCCGATCGACGGCCAGCCGCCCGACCTCACCGCGCTGCCGCCAGGGTGCGCTTTCATGCCGCGGTGCAAGCTCGCCACCGATCAATGCGGCCTGTCGCGCCCCGCGCTGCGTGCCGTTCGCCCGAATCACTTCAAGGCATGTTTCCTCCATGACCACGACCACCACTGAAGCACGGGCAGTGCCCGCTGCGCGCCAGCACGGCAAGATCGGCGACGAGATCCTGCGGGTTGAGAACCTCAAGGTGCATTTCCCCGTCACCCGGGGCGTCTTCATCAAGCGGCAGGTGGGCTCGGTCAAGGCGGTGGACGGCGTATCGTTCTCGCTCAGGCGCGGCGAGACACTGGGCCTGGTCGGCGAAAGCGGCTGCGGCAAGTCCACGACCGGCCTCGCCATCATCAAGATGCTGGCCGCCAGCGGCGGGCGGATCGCCTTCGATGGCGACGACTTCGCCACCTTCAGCAAGGCGCAGGAGAAGAACTTCCGCCGCAGCGTGCAGATGGTCTACCAGGATCCGTTCGGCTCGCTGAACCCGCGCATGAAGGTCTGCGACATCATCGGCGAGCCGCTCGAAGTGCACGGCATGGCCAACGACCGCGAGCACTATCGCGCCCGCGTCGCCGAGCTGCTGCAGATGGTCGGCCTGCTGCCCTATATGGCGGACCGCTACCCGCACGAGTTCTCCGGCGGCCAGCGCCAGCGCATCGGCATTGCCCGCGCGCTGGCGGTGGAGCCTAGCCTGATCGTTTGCGATGAACCTGTCTCCGCGCTGGACGTATCGATCCAGGCCCAGGTGGTCAATGTGTTCATGGAACTGCAGCGGCGGCTCGGGCTGACCTATATCTTCATTGCGCACGACCTGGCCGTGGTGCGCCACATCAGCGACCGCATCGCCGTGATGTACCTCGGCCGCATCGTGGAGATCGCCAGCCGGGACGAGCTATATGCGAATCCCCGGCATCCCTACACCAAGGCGCTGCTATCCGCCGTGCCCGTGGCGAGCGTCGAAGCCGAGGAACGGCGCCAGCGCATCGTGCTCAAGGGCGAAGTGCCAAGTCCGCTGAACCCGCCATCCGGCTGCCGCTTTCACCCGCGCTGCGCGCAGGCAACGCAGCGCTGCAAGGTGGAGGATCCGGTGCTGAGGGGGCGGGGGGACGGGCAGATGGTGGCTTGCCATCTCGAGGGTCTGGCGGGGTGATGCGGGGAGCGGAGAGCCGGGCGTCGGCGCATTAAAGCGCATCAGGGCCATTCAAAGCGCGTCAAGGCGCACCCTCGCGCTCACTGCCCTGAAAATATCCCCAGGAACAAAGGCCGGATAAACAAATCCGCCGCGTTCTCCCCGGATGCATCCGGCACCCACCGCCGCAACTCCACCGCGGCATTGATCATCCCGTTTACCTGCAACGAAGCAATCGACTGATCCAGCGCCCGGATCGACCCGTCCTGCATCCCTTGCACCAGGAAACGCGCAAACCGCGCCGACAGCCGGTTCATCGTCAGCATCTTCTCCTTGCGCATCTCCTCGGGCAGCGCGCCGTAGATAGTCAGCCGCAGCAGCGGCCCCTGGCTGGAAAACTGATAGCTGACCAGCGCGCGCGCGATCGCGCACAGCTTGTCCCAGCCGGTGCCCGGGCCGTCCTCCACCTTCGACTGAGCATCGCGGATCACCGCGAACATGCGGTCGAAGCAGGCGGAGATCAGGTCGTCCTTGTTTTCGTTGTGGTGATAGAAGGCCCCCTTGGTGAGATTCAGCCGCGCGGAGATGCGATCGGCGGAAGCGCCCCGATAGCCCAGTTCGTTGAGCAGTTCCGTGGCGGCGCGCAGGAAGGCTTCCTGGGTGGATTCGGCTTTGGAGATCGGCGGCGTCGCGGCCGGGGCGCTGTCCCATCGCGATGACGGTGACGCAAAGCCGTTGAGCAGGATATCCACGACGGTATCCGCCACCTTCGGATAGTCTTCCGGCTCGTAGCGCTCCACCCATGTCATCGCGCCGCTGGTCAGCGACAGCAGCAAGTGCGCCGCCGCGCTCAGGGCGCTGCGTTGCGCCGGGTCCTTGGGTGTGTCGCTGCGCAGCACCTTGCGGATGCGCCGGAACATGTCCGTGTAGGCCGCGAAGGCGACGTCCGCGTGGGTGTCGGGCAGCGAGCGGATCTCGCGAAAGCTCATCAGCTCGGGGCGCTCACCCGTTGCCGTCCTGGCCAGCCGCTGGAAGAAAAGCGCGATGAAGCGGCGCACCCTGGCCTGCGGCAGCGGCACGCCGGCCGTGGCGTCGGCGATGCCCGCGATTTCATCGATGGTGCGCATCAGGCACGCCACCACAAGGTCTTCCTTCTTGCGGTAGTAGTAGGTGATGCTGTTGGTGCTCAGGCCGACTTCCTGCGCCACGTCCGAGAGCGTGGCGCCGCGCAAGCCCTTGCGGTTGAACAGCCGGGCAGCGGCATCGAGGATCGCCTCGCGTTTCTCCACGTACCGGCGTGTCGGGCGGGCTTGCGCTGTTTCCTTGAGCATGAGGCGAGATATCTGCGATGGTTGGCCGGGAGCGCGGATTATAGAGGTGGCCGCACGGGTTGGGGCTGTGGCGAGTCTACCATCGCGCAGGCCTGCCTTTTCAGCGGCTTACCGGTTGGCCGGCTCCGCCGCGATGCCGGCCACATCCAGGCCATTGAGCATGGGTTCGATACAGTGCCAGCTGGTGGCTTGCTGGAATGCGGCGCAGGCGTCAAGCAGGGTACCTTCGGCCCAAGGCCTGCCGATCAGCTGCAAGCCCACTGGAAGGCCGTCGGGCGTGAATCCCACCGGCAGCGATACGGCCGGCAGGCCGAGATAGCTGATGCAGCGGTTGGCACGCAGCAGCGAGGTTGTCACGCGCACCGCTTGCGCGGCGTCTTGCGCCACGCAGGCGATCCGCGGCGTTGGCACGGCAACGCTGGGCGCCACCAGCACATCGCACGCCGAGAAGACGTGATCGACAAAGCGCCGCAGCGCCAGCGGCCGATAGGCCAGGGCGCGCGCGTAATCGTCGGGGCCGGCCGCCAGCGCCATCTCCAGCCGCAGCCGCGTGGCACGGGCCAGGCGATCCGCGTGGCCACGCAGGCGCTCACCGTGGAGCGTTATCGCTTCGCGCCACGTGACCACGGTGGCCGCGGTATCGCAGGCCTCAACGCCGGGCACGGTCTGCTCATGCAAGCTGGCACCCAGCGATTCGAACGCTAGCAACGCACGGGCAATCACCGAGGCGCCGTCGTCATGCGTTATCTCGAAGAACGGGTGCCGGGCAATGCCGATGCGCAGGCCCGCCAGCGGGCTGCGCAGGTTGCTGATGCGATCGAACGTGGTGACCCGCGCGGCCGTCGGATCCAGCGCGTCGAGCACCGCCGCGCAATCCCTGGCGGTCCGGGCGATGACGCCGAGCGTGTCCTGCGACGGCGACAGCGGGACCGCGCCGCGCGTGCAGAGGCGGCCCCAGGTGGGTTTCAGGCCGATTACCCCGCACATCGACGCCGGGATGCGGATCGAGCCACCGGTGTCCGCCGCGATGGCGAACGGCACCGCGCGCGCGGCGACTGCCGCCGCGGCGCCGCCCGACGAGCCACCGGTGATGCAGCGCGGATCCCAGGGATTGCGGCAGTGGCCATAGTGATCGTTCAGGCCGGTGGCGCCGTAGCTGAACTCGTCAAGCGCGGTGGCGCCCAGGCCGATCGCGCCGGACAGGTGCAGGGCTTCGAGCACGGCTGCCGGCCTTCGGGCCGCCGCCGGATCGTCGATCAGGTCGTCGAACAAGGAGCCCGCGCGCGGCGGCCGGGCGGGGTCGGACAGCACGTCCTTATGCGCGAACGGGATGCCCCAGAGGGGCGCCTGGGCCGCGCTGTGCGCGCTGTGCGTCTCCAGTCGGATGGCGCGGGCGAGCGCGCCGGCGTCGTCCAGCGCGGCAAAGCAATGCGTGGCGGCGTGCGCCGCCGCGGCCCGCCGCAGGCAGGCCTGCACCAGCGCCGAGGGTGACAGGCGCCGGTGGGACAGCGCCATGCGCAACTCGGCAACGCTCAGGAGAGTGGGGTCGGTCATCGTCCTCCTAGCGCGCGGTGGCGCACTGCCGCAGCCAGTACGTGTATGGCCGTGGCTGCGCAGCGAGTTCCGCGTCGCCCGCAGGCAAGGCACGGACGGCTTGCAGCACCGGCGCGGCCGCAGCCGCGATCTCGCCGCAGCGGCGGTCATCCAGCCGCAGCCGGAGATCCGCCGCGCGCTGCATCACCTGCGCCGCCACGGCTGCCAATGGCTCCCGCTCAGACATGCCCGTACTTGGCCAGCGCATCGGCCAGGCTGAGCCCTTGCTGCAGTTCCACGCGGATGCTGCGCTCCTGCTCGGTCAGGCGTTCAGCCTCGATCAGCACGGTGTCCAGCACTTCGTGCGGGATCACCAGCACGCCGTCTTCGTCGCCCAGCACGAAGTCGCCTGGGCGCACCTGCACCCATTGTGAGGTGGCGCCGCGAATGCTCACCGGCACCTGCCATCCGTTGACCTTCCAGCGGGCAATCGACTGCACCGGGGTGCGGTAGCGCGCGAACACCGGGAACGCCTGTTCGGCGATCCAGCGGATATCGCGGATGCCGCCATCGATCAGCGAGCCTACGCAGCCGCGCTCCTTCATGCCAATGGCGATCAGCTCGCCGAAGTAGCAGACGCCTTCGCCGTCGCCGCTCCAGACCGTGACGTCGCCGGAGGACACGCCCGCGCAGGCCTTCATCTTGTCCGGGTCGCCGCCGAGCGCGTAGGGCGACATCTGGCCGCGGATGGTGTAGGCCCAGCCGGCCAGCTTGCCGCCATTGGCGGGAAAAGGCGTAAAGGCGGACGAGAGCCCCTGGTCGAACAGGCCGAGCGTGTCGAGCACGTCGGCAACGTTGGAGGTATCGACCAGCAGGAATCGCTGGCGGATCGTCTCGCGCTCGGTGGCGCTGCGGGCTACGTGGGTGGTTTCCATGCTGTGCTTCCTCGGGAGATAAGTGCTCAGATGCTCGGGATCATGCCGCCGTCGACGCGCACGACGGAGCCGGTGACATAGGCGGCGCGCTCGCTGGCCAGGAAGGCCACCACGTCGCCGTACTCCTCGGGCCGGCCGTAGCGCCGGGCTGGAATCGCCCCGGTGCTGGCCGCCACGATGTCTTCATAGGTTTTGCCCTCGCGCCTGGCGCGGGCTTCGTCCAGCGCGCGGATGCGGTCCGTAGCGATGCGCCCGGGCAGCACCACATTGACGCAGATGCCGTCGGCGGCTACCTCGTTGGCCAGTGTCTTCGACCATCCCAGCAACGCCACGCGCAACGTGTTGGACATGCCCAGGTTGGGAATGGGCGCGACCACGCCGGACGAGGTGCTGGTGATGATGCGGCCCCAGCCCTTGCGCTTCATGGCCGGCAGCAGCAGGTCCGTAAGATGCATCAGCGACAGCACCATCGATTCGAACTGCTTGCGCCACTGCTCCGGTGCGACTTGCGCGGCCGTGGAAGGGGGCGGGCCGCCCGAGTTGTTGACCAGGATGTCCGGGTCGCCAAGCGTGCTCCTGACCTGCTCCACCATAGCCGTCACGCTCGCCAGGTCGGCAAGATCGGCGCGCACGCCGTAAGCCTGCCCACCGGCCGCGCGGATGCGGGCCACCGTATCGTCCAGTGCCTCCTGGTTCTGGTCCGACACGGCAACCACTGCGCCTTGCGCCGCGAGCGCCAGCGCGATGGCCGAGCCGAGCCCGCCGCCCGCCGACATGACCAGCGCGACGCGCCCCTTGATGCCTAGATCCATGTTGTCGCTCCTTGATGGTTTTCAGGTGCCCACGCGCAGCGGGCTGCGCAGCTTGCGCAATACAGCCAGCACGCTCTGCGCCGTGATGCGGCCGGTCTTGGGGTTTTCCGTGGGAATGTTCTGGATGCTCATGGAGAACGATGCGGCATCGGAATCCACCACGATCTCGTGGGTGTTGCGGGTCAGCGCCGGGTCCGCCCAGATTTCCAGGTGGGTCCTGTCCGGGCCGACGCCGGCCAGCGCCAGCGCAACCACCACGTTGAGGTTGGCGGGGAAGCCCTTGGCGGCCTCGCGGGCGGTGCCGGAGAAGATCTGGATCGGCGCTGTCACGTCGTCGATGTTGATGTTGTTCTCCACCAGGAACGGCGCCCCAACCAGGCCACGCACCGGCTTGCGCGTGATCATGCGCACGGAGTGGATGACGCCCTCCGATGCCGCCGTCACCGCATCCAGGCCCAGCAACGCGCCGGTCGGCACGATGATCTGGCCGCCGTGCTCACGCGCCAGGTCCACCAGGTCCATGCGGTCAAGCAGCGCCCCGCAGCTGAGCACGATCATGGTCTTGCCCGCGCGCAGCACCGGCTCGGCGATCTCGCCGACGAGTTCGGCCGGCGCGCATTCGATCACCACGTCTGCCAGGCCGGCCAGCTCGCTGAGCCCGACGATGGCCACTTCGTTGCGCAAGCCTTGCAGCGCTTGCGCCGCCTTTTGCTTGTCGCGCACCGCCACCGCGGTCAGCCGCAGGCCGAAGACGCCGGCATCGAGCTGCTTGACGAGCTTCTTGCCGACCGCGCCGAGCCCGGCGACGGCGACCCGCAGTTCTTTGTCGAATGACATTGTGTGATCTCCTGTTTGATGAACTTGTTGTTTGGTCTGGATCAGGCGTCTTGCGCCGGCAGGCCGATGTAGTGCTGCGCGATGGCGCCCGTGGTGGTCAGCCAGATCTGGTTGCGATGGCGCAGGATGTGCTCCATCGCCCGGCGGAACTGCCGTAGCCGGTAGGGCTGGCCGATCAGGAAGGCGTGGATGGAAATGCCATAGACGAGCGGCTGCTCCACGCTTTGCTCCAGCATCTCGTCGAAGTTGTCGATGATGATGTCGGCGAACTCGCTTGCCGTGGCGTCGTGCAGCGCGATGGCGGGGATATCGTTGACCTCGTGCGGGTAGGGGATGCTGAGCAGGCGGCCGCCGCGCGTGTTGATCCACACCGGCTGGTCATCCATCGGCCAGTCGAGGATGTAGCGGTAGCCGGCCTCTTGCAGCAGGTCGGGCGTGACATTGCTGGGATTGACGCCGGGGCTGAGCCAGCCCGCGGGCGGCTTGCCCTCGTGGTGGGCGATGGCTTCGGTCACCTCGCGGATCAGCTCGCACTCCTCGGCTTCGGAGAAGTTGTTCTGCTGCTCCGAGTTGGTGCGCCCATGGCCCAGGATCTCGTCGCCGCGCTTGCGCAGCGCGTCGATCACCTGCGGGCAGTGCGCATAGCATTCGGCGTTGAGCAGCACCGACAGCGGGATGCCGAGCTTGTCGCACAGCGCGATGATGCGCCACACGCCAACCCGGTTGCCGTACTCGCGCCAGCCCCAGTTGTAGGTGTTGGGGTGCGGGATGCCGGGCGAATAGGAGATGCCGCCGCCGGTGTTGTAGGCGAAGTGCTCCAGGTTCAGGCACAGATGCACCGCGAGGCGCTTGCCGCCGGGCCAGTCGAACTGCGGGCGTTCGACGATGGGCGAATAGGGAAATCTGTCGTGAGAAGCAAGCATGGCGTTATTGACCTGGCTGGATACGTGAGTTTGAGCAAGAGGAAATCGAATGGCGGCGCTGCGTCACGGACGATAGTCCTTCGGCGCGGTCACCAGGGAAAGATCGAGCGTGGCGAGGTTGTCGCGCGTGGCCAGGATGGACGGCGTGCGCACGACCGCAGTCGTGCTCTCCTTGCGGGCGGCGGCCACCGCCTGCCTGAGCGCCTCGCGGCCCTGCGTGACGATCTGCTGCACGGACGAGCAGGCCAGCTCGCCGTTCTGCAGCATCTGCTGCGCGGTGGGGCTGAGGTTGGAGGCGCTGATCTTCACGCCCTCGCGGCGGGCGGACTTGACAGCCAGCGCCGCGCCCGCCGCCGAGTCATCCACCGCGGAGTAGATGCCGTCAAGCTCGGGAAAGCGTTGCAGCCAGTCGTCCACCAGGTTGATGGCGCCGTTGCGCGTGACCGCGCTGCGCGACTCCGCGACTACCTTGATGCCGGGGTATTCCGCCTTGATGGTTTCCAGGAAGCCCTGGCGCCGCAGGTCGGCCCAGGTCTGCCCTTGCTGCTGGGAGATCATGCCCACCGCGCCCTTGCCGTTGAGCGCCTTGCCAAGGCACTGCGCCTGCAGGCGGCCCATGTCGTAGTGGTCCGCGCTGATCCTGGAGGCCAGCTTGTCGCTGCTGGGCACGCTGGAGAGACCCACCACCGGGATGCCCTTGCCAATGGCATGCTCCACCGCACTGCGGATGGCATCGCCGTTGGTGGCGCCGACGACGACGGCGTCGACCTTGCGCTGCACGAGGTCCTGCAGCTGCGAGATCTGGATGTTGACGTTGGCATCGCCGCCAGCGTTGAGCTTGACCAGCGCAACGCCGAGTTTCTTCGCTTCATCCTCCACGCCGTAGGTCATGGAGATCCAGAACGACGATGACAAGTCCGGAGTGGCGTAGCCGATCGTCAGCGCTTTTTGCGCCATGGCCGGCCCGCATGCCAGCAGGGCGCCTGCCAGGGCGGCGGCGGCCCGCAGCCGGGGAATGCTGATTCGCTTCATGATTCAAGCTCCTGTTCGATGTCGTTGCAGTGAAGGTAAACGTTCAGCCCTGGCGCGATCCCACCCTGCGCATCAGGTATTCGAGCAAGCCCGCGGATACGATGACCGCGCCCAGTACGATCTCGGAGGCAAAGGGCGAGGTGCCGAGCAGGTTCAGCCCGTTGAGCAATGCCTGGATGAACAGGGTGCCCACCATCACCTGCCACACGGCGCCCTTGCCGCCGCTGAGTGCCACGCCGCCGATCACGCACGCGGCAATGGCTTGCAGCTCCATGCCCGCGCCGTCGACCGCCACCGCCGCGCCGCTGCGCGCCAGCAGGAACACCGCCGCCAGCCCCGCCAGTGCGCCGCACAGTCCATAGGCCAGCACGCCAGCGGTGCGCACCGGCACCCCTACCAGCAAAGCCGCATCGGGATGGCTGCCGATCATGTAGAACCAGCGGCCGAGTGGCAGGCGCGCGCACAGCAGCCAGGCCAGCGCCGCCACCGGCGCGGCCAGCCACACCATCGCCGGCACACCTAGCCATGCCGCGTAGGCCAGCGACTGGATCACCGTTGCGGGCGGCAGCGGCACCGCATCGACGCCACCGGAGACGATGGTCGATAGCCCGCGCACGATCAGCGTCGCGCCCAGCGTGACGACGATGGGCTCCATGCGCCGGCAGGCGATCAGGTAGCCATTGCAGAGCCCCACCGCCAGCCCGGCGCCCGTGCCCAGCAGGATGGCGGGCACTTCGCCGAACTGCGCTGCCGTCTGCGCGATCACGATGGACGACAGCACCGCCACGGCGCCCACCGAGATATCGAAGCCGCGCGTGACCACTACCAGCATCTGGCCGAGTGCGAGCAACAGCAGCACGGCACTCTGCGAAACGATGTTGGCCAGGTTGTCCGAGGTGGCGAAGCCGGGCGAGATCACGCCCATCACCAGCCACAGGCCAGCGCAGGCGAACAGGCCGGTGGATTTGCGCAGCGCAGGCACGGAGCGCGGCGAGAAAGCGGATAGGGCGGCGCCGGTGCGAGCCTGCAGGGACATCAGTCGTTGCGTGTTCATGTTCGTGCGCTCAAGATGCGTTGGCAGGAAGGCTGGGCAGCGGGCGCGCGCGCAGTGAGCGCCCGCGCAGTTGCTGGAGCAGCACGGCCGCGAGGATCAGCACGCCAAGCAGGACGCTCTGGATATAGCTGGGGAAATTGACCAGCACGAGCGCATTGCCGACCATGGCCAGGATCAGGCAGCCAAACAGCGCGTGCAGCGGGCCGCCCTTGCCGCCGGTGAGCGGAATGCCGCCGATGGCGCACGCGGCGATCGCCTCGAAGGGCAGGTTGGGATAGAGGTTGGGCTGGCCCGAGCCGAGCCGCGAGGTCAGCACCGCGCCGGCTATCGCCACCAGCACGGCATTGGCCAGATAGGCCTGCAGCACGCGTGGCTTCACCGCGATGCCCGCCAGGTGCGCGGCCTCCGGGTTGCTGCCCACCAGATACCATTCGCGGCCCGGCGCCGTGTAGCGCGTGAGCGCGCCCACGACCAGCAGCGCGGCGCCGGCCAGCCACAGCGGCAACGGCAGGCCCAGCCACTGTCCCCGGCCCAGCGCGGAGAAGTCCACGCTGGACGGGGCATCCAGCGGCACGCCGCCCACCAGCACGCCGCACAAGCCGTGCACTGCAATCATGGTGCCGAGCGTGGCAAGAAAGGCGGGGATGCGCAAGACACCAACCAGCGTGCCATTGAGCACGCCCAGAGCCAGCACCGCCAGCGCGCCGGCGGCAAACGCGCCACCCACGCCGATGGCCGGCATGCTCAGCACGGCCACCACGCTGAACAGCGCCACCCCGGACCCCACGGAAAAATCCAGCCCGCGCACCACGATCACCAGCCCCTGGCCGATCGCCACCAGCAGCAGCACCGCCAGCACGCGCGCCAGATTGAAGATGTTGCCGCTGGTGCCAAAGCGCGGCACCGCGATCACGCAGACCACGAACAGCGCCAGGCAGACCCAGGCCGATGCCGGCCACTTCCTAAGCCAGGCCATGATGTGCCTCCTCGCGCGTGGGTTGCAGGCTGTCATCGCCATCGCTGGCGCCGGTGGTGCACGCAATCACCTGCTGCAACGCCACCCCGCGCGCAAACACCCTGGCCATGCGGCCGTGGCGCATCACCACGATGCGGTGCGACAAGGCCACCACCTCGTCGATGTCGCTGGACGCCACGATCACGCACACGCCACGGCGCGCCGCGTCCACCAGCGCATCGTGGATGGCCTCACGGGCGTTCACGTCAACCCCGCGCGTGGGCTCGATCACCACCAGCACCTTCAGCCCGGGCAGCAGCAGGTTGCGGATCACCAGCAGCTTTTGCTGGTTGCCGCCGCTCAACGCGCTGACGTCCAGCGCCGGATCGCCCGGGCGCACCCGCAGCGACGCGAACAAGCGCTCGCTGGCGCCCACCTCCATGGCATCGGAGACGAAGAGGTGATCCGAGATGGATGCGTAGGTGGAGGCCACCGCGTTGGCGGCGCAATTGAGCCCCGGGAAAATGCCGTCGCTGCTGCGGTCGGCCGGGATCAGCCCGACTCCGCCTTGCTTGAAGCGCCGGCGCGACATCGCCGTCAGGTCCAGCTCGTCGACCCGGATGGTACCGGCGCTAGGGGGCCGGCTGCCGCTCAGCACTTCGCCCAGCTCGATCGCACCCGAGCCGATCAGGCCGGCCAGCCCGACGACCTCGCCTCGCCCCACTGACAGCGTGACGTCGCGCAGCAGATCGCCGCAGGCGATGCCTTCAACCCGCAGCCGCGTGTTGCCCACGACGGGGAGCTCGCGCGCGGGGCGCTCGGCCACCGGCCCCACCATGGCCTCGACGATCTCGTGCGGCGTCATGGCGGCCACCGGTGCCGCATCCACCACGGTAAAGCCATCGCGCAGCACGGTGATGGTGTCGCAGACTTGCTTGATCTCGCCCAGCTTGTGGCTGATGAAGAGGATGCCCTTGCCTTCTTCCTTGAGGCGCGCGACAGCGGCGAACAGGCGGTCGGCTTCATGCGCGTTAAGCGCGGCGGTGGGCTCGTCGAGGATCAGCACCTCGCACTTGCGCGCCACGCCGCGTGCGATCTCCAGCAACTGCCGCTCGGCCATCGACAGGCCGGACACCAGCTGGCGCGGGTTGAGCGCCAGCCCGATGCGCCGCGCCGTGTCCAGATAGCATTGCAGGGGCAGGCGGGTGCCAGCGTGCAGCGCGCCGGCCCGGGCTACGTCGAACGCATGCAGGTTTTGTTCCACCGTCAGGTCCGGGAACACGGTGGCATGCTGGTACACGGGAATCACGCCGGCCGCGATGGCGTCGCGCACCGAGCCAAAGGCAACCGGCTGGCCGCGCAGCGCGATGGTGCCGGTATCCGGGCGCAGCGCGCCGACGAGCATCTTCACCAGCGTGCTCTTGCCTGCACCATTTTCGCCCATCAACGCATGCACCTCGCCGGGGCGCACGGTGAGATCGGCGCCGCGCAATGCGCAGGTCGCTCCAAATCGCTTGGAAATACCGGATACCGAGAGCAGGGGGCGCTCCTCGCCGGGCGTGGTTGTCATGTGGGCTCCTTTTCCTGGCTTTGTCTTTTGTCTGGGTCTTTGTTTTTTGCAGATGCTCTTTTTCTTGCCTGAGAGGAATACTCGACGTCGCGGATCTTTTCAGCAAACGACTTGATTGCACATACGCATGACTTATACTTATGCGTCCATCGCCCTCGCCCCCAGGTGCCGCATGAAACGTTCGCTTCCTCCGCTGGTTTCGCTGCGCGCTTTCGAGGCGGCCGCTCGGCACATGAGTTTCACGCTGGCCGCGGACGAACTGTGCGTGACCCAGAGCGCGATCAGCCGGCATATCAAGAACCTGGAAACGCACTACGGGCTCAAACTGTTCAACCGCCTGACGCGCGCCATCGAACTCACCCCGCAGGGCGCGCGCTTGTTCGACGTGGTGACGCGCTCGCTCGACCAGATCGAGACCGTTGCCCGCGAGCTCACAGGGGCCAGGAACTCGCGCAGCCTGCTGGTCAGCATCCTGCCCACGCTGGCGTCCACCTGGCTGATGCCGAGGCTGGTCAACTTCACGCAGGCGCACCAGGCCATCGAGATCCGGCTGATCACGTCGATCGATCCGGTTTCGTTCGATCGCGACAAAGTGGACGTGGCCATCCGCGTGGGCAAGCCGCCTGGCAAGCGGGCACGCAAGGGTGCGCCGCGCATCGACCTGGTGATGACGGATGAGTGGAAGGGCGTGGCCACGGAGCCGTTGTTTCCCGACAGCCTGGTGCCCGTATGCAAGCCTGGGCTGGTGAAGGGCCGGCTGCCCGCCGGCCCGGCCGCGCTGGCGCGGCTGCCGCTGATTCACACCGACTCCCGCGCGCATGCGTGGCCCGACTGGTTTGCCGCGCTGGACGTGCCCTACGCGGCCGGCGCGCAGGCCCTGCATTTCGGGCATTTCTTCATGTCGGTGCGGGCCGCCATCGAAGGCCGCGGCATCGCGCTGGTGCCCGATGTGCTGGTGGCCGAGGAGATCGCCTCCGGCAGGCTGGCCGTGCCGGTGCGCGAGCGCATCACCAGCGGCGGCGACTACTGCTTGCTGTACCGCAAGGAGCGGGCCGACGACTACGCCATTGCGGCGTTCCGCAACTGGCTGCACGCCGAGGTGGCGGCGATGCCGTCGATCTGAGCAGTCGTTGGACCCACGCATGACCTCAGGGCATGCATGCGGCGCAAGGAGTCATTTGTCCGCGCACAGGGGCGGCTACTAGCATGGTGTCGTGACAATCGCGAACGCGTTCGGTGTTCCGTGTCGAGTGTTCTGCGTCCCGCGTTTGCACGGTCCGGCAAGGCAATGCCGCGTTGCCCGGATCCTACCCCCTTGCTTCTACCGACAGGCCCCCCATGCGCGCAACACGCTTGCTATCGTGTATTTCCATTGCCACCCTTGTCGCTCCGGCATTTTGCATCGCCACGGCCAACGCCGCCGAGCAGATCGTCCGGCATCGCAACCCGGCGCACATGACCGAACCCTGGGCGCGCGAGTTCGCCGAGGCGATCGAGATTCCCGCCGGCGCGGAGCAACTCGTGCTCAGCGGCGTGGGGCCCACCGTGGCGAATGCCTCCGCGCCGCCCGATACCGCGGCCTCCTATGGCGACACCGCAACCCAGACCCGCAACGTGCTCGGCCAGATCGAGCACATCCTCAAGGACCGCGGCTACCAGATGGGCGACATCGTCTCCATGCAGGCGCTGATCGTGGCGGACCCGGCGACCGGCAAGCCGGATTTCACCGGTTTCTCGGGCGTCTATAACCAGTACTTCGGAACCGGCAAGCAGCCCAACGTGCCGGTGCGCACGCGCGCCGAAGTGTTGCGCCTGGTGCCGCCGGGATGGCTGGTCGAGGTCACGGTCACCGCGAGCCGCGTGCCGGCGCGCCCGGCAAGATAGACGCCGGGGCCGCTTGCCATCTTTTGCCAGGTCGCAGCATAATGCAACACTGTTGCATTATGCTTGGCGAGGTTCTGGATGGCGATTGGTATCGGCGAACGTAGCGCACATAGCGAGGCCAGCAAGGCGGGCGGCGATGCCGTCATCGACCTGCGGGACATCGCATTCACCTGGCCCGCGCAGGCGGCGCCCGGCCTGCGGCTTGACCGGCTCCGGGTGGGCGCGGGCGAGCAGGTGTTCGTGTGCGGCCCCAGCGGCTGTGGCAAGAGCACCTTGCTGTCGATGCTGGCCGGCGTGCTGCTGCCACAGCAAGGCACCGTGCGCGTGCTGGGCACCGCGCTCGGCGCGTTGTCGGCCTCGCGGCGCGACCGCTTCCGCGCCGATCATATCGGCCTGGTCTTCCAGCAGTTCAACCTGCTGCCCTACCTGTCGGTCGTGGACAACGTGCTGCTGCCTTGCCGCTTCTCGCCCGCCCGGCGCAAGCGTACGGCGGCGCAGGGCGAAACGCCGGAAGCCGCCGCGCAGGCGCTGCTCAGGCAGCTCGACCTGTCGCCGGCCCTGTGGCAGCGCCCTGTCACCCAGCTCTCGGTTGGCCAGCAGCAGCGCGTGGCCGCGGCGCGTGCGCTGATCGGCTGCCCGCAGGTGGTGCTGGCCGATGAGCCCACCTCGGCGCTGGACGCGCCGCGCCAGCAGGCCTTCATGGCATTGCTGCAGCGCGAGTGCGGCATCGCTGGCGCCAGCCTGGTGTTTGTCAGCCATGACGAGCGCTTGTCGGCGGGCTTCGCGCAGAGGCTGCTGCTGCCGGCGATCGACACGATGGACGCGACCGGCGCGATGGAGCCGGCATGATGCTGATGCTATCGATGGCGGCGCGCAGCGCGTGGAACCGCCGCTTCAACCTGCTGCTGATGCTGCTCGCGATTGCCCTGTCCGTTGCCATGCTGCTGGGCGTGGAGCGTATCCGGCATGCGGTGCGGGCGAGCTTTGCGCAGTCGGTGTCCGGCACCGACCTGGTGGTCGGCGCGCGCACCAGCCCGATCCAGCTGATGCTCTACACCGTGTTCCACCTTGGCGGGGCCACCAACAATATGCGCTGGGACAGCGTAGAGCGGCTGGCGCGGCATCCAGCGGTGGCGTGGACCATTCCGCTCTCGCTGGGCGACTCGCACCGCGGCTTCCCGGTGCTGGCGACCACGGCCAGCTACTTCACCCACTACCGCTACGGGGATCGCCGTGCGCTGGAACTGGCGCAGGGCAGGATCTTCCCGTCGCTGTTCGATGCGGTGCTTGGCGCCGAGGTGGCGAGCCGGCTGGGCTACCGCGTGGGCGACCGCATCGTGCTTAGCCACGGCGACAGCGGTGACAGCGGTGACGATGGGCCACATGCCGATCATGCCGATCCTGCCAGCCATCATGAACATGCCGACAAGCCCTTTGTGGTCAGCGGCATCCTGGCGCGCACCGGCACGCCGGTGGACCGCACCGTGCATATCGGCCTGGATGCCATGCAAGCCATCCACCTGGGCTGGGAGGGCGGCGTGCCGCTGCCGGGCCTGGCGATCCTGCCGGAGCAGGTGCGCAAGTTCGACCTGACACCGCCAAGCGTGACGGGCGTGCTGGTCGGGCTGAAGCTGCGGTCGCAGGCCTTTGCCGTGCAGCGCGAGATTGCCGAGGACCCGCACGAGCCGCTGACGGCGGTGTTGCCGGGCGTAGCGCTGGACGACCTGTGGCGCGTCATTGGCGTGGCCGAGCGCGCCATGCTGCTGGTGTCGGCGCTAGTGGTGGTGGTCGGGCTGGCGGGGCTGGCGTCCTCCATCCTTGCCGCGCTGGGCGAGCGGCGGCGCGAGCTGGCCATCCTGCGTGCCGTCGGCGCCCGCCCGCGTGACCTGCTGGCATTGCTTGCGCTGGAGGGGCTGGTGGTGATGGCCGCCGGTGCCCTGCTCGGGCTCCTGTTGTTGAGCGCGCTGGCAGCGGGGCTAGGGCCCCACCTGGAAGCCACGTACGGCGTGGCCTTGCAAGCGGTCTGGCCCACGCCGGGCGAGTGGCCGCTGCTTGGCGCTGCGGTGGCCGCCGGCTTTTGCGTGAGCCTGCTGCCCGGGTGGCGCGCTTACCGCCTCAGCCTGGCCGATGGGCTGATGCCGACCACATGATGATGACGATGATGAAGAAGCCCGGCGTGAGCTCACGCGTGCGGCGTGCCTTGTTTGTGCTCGCCATCGTCGGAGTGGCCATTGCGGGCGCAGCATATGTCTTCCGGCCGCCGCCCCCGCAAGCCCAAGCGGATGCAGCCACTGCCGAGCCGCCCGTCTATGCGATAGGCGAGGCGCTGCAACCCGCGCCCGCCGCACCCGACCCCGCCTTGCGCGAGATCGGCTGGCAGGCCTTGCTGCCCAAAGGCTGGGATCCGCTGGCGCCGTTCAAGGGCCTGCGGCTCGATGAACTCGAGGACGCCGACCCGCGTGCGCAGATCGCCCTGTACAAGGCTCGTCAATACTGGAAGAACGCACCGGTGGAGCCCTCGCTCGATGGCGCGGCGGTGCGCATTGCCGGCTTTGTCGTCTCGCTCGATGGCGAGGGCGAGGCGATCCGCGAGTTCCTGCTGGTGCCGTACTTTGGCGCATGCATCCATGTGCCGCCGCCGCCCGCCAACCAGGTCATCCATGTGCGCACGGACAAGCCGCTGGCGGGGCTGCGCAGCATGGATACCGTGTGGATCAGCGGCGCGATGCGGGTGGAGCGGGCGGACACCATGATGGGCTATGCCGGCTATGCCATGCCGGCGGCGAGCGTGCAGCCCTATCTAGCGTCGCCGCGCCGTTAACCGGTGACGACGATCCGCGCGCACCACATATTGCATGCGCGCTGCGTATTCTTGCGCCGGAATCAAATATGTTCTGCTCGCCGCACGGTTTTTCTCCGCATGGGTAGCGCGGATACTCGGGTCATGTTCATCCGGCCATGGCTACCGTCTCACGGTCTCACGGCCCCGCCCCAATCCGGCGCGCTTCGCAAGCCCGCTTTCAGGAGCAATCCATGCAAATCTTCATCACCGGCGCGGCCGGCTTTATCGGCGGCTCTGTCGCGGCGCATCTGATCGCCGCCGGGCATAGCGTGCGCGGCCTGGTCCGCAACCCGGCGCAGGCCGCGCAGCTGGCCATGCGAGGCGTCGTGCCCGTGCAGGGCACGCTCGACGACGCCGCCCTGCTGACGCGCGAAGCCGCGCAGGCCGATGGCGTGATCAACGCCGCCAGCAGCGATCACCGCGCCGCGGTAGAGGCGCTGCTGGCCGGATTGCGCGGCTCGGGCAAGCCATTGCTGCATACCAGCGGCTCCAGCGTGATCGGCGACGACGCCGGCGGCAATGCCTTGTCGCCGCGCATCTTCGATGAACAGACGCCGTTCGTGGTGGAGCCGGGCAAGCAGGCGCGCCACGCCATCGACCAGATGGTGCTGGCGGCCGCCGCGCAAGACGTGCGCAGCGCCGTGTTGTGCAACAGCATGATCTACGGCGTCGGTGCCGGGCTGCATGCCGACAGCGTGCAGATTCCGCCGCTGGTGGCGCAGGCCAGGCAAAGCGGCGTGGTGCGCATCGTCGGCGCAGGCGTGAACCGCTGGTCCAACGTGCATATCGCCGATGTGGTGGACCTCTATGCGCGCGTGCTCGACAGCGCGCCCGCGGGCGCCTTTTATTTCGTCGAGAACGGCGAGGCTTCGTACGCGGAGATCGGCGCCGCCATTGCCCGGCGGCTCGGCCTCGGGGCCGTGCAGTCCTGGTCGGTCGAAGAGGCCACGCCGGTCTGGGGCGAGGGCCAGTCGCGCTACTCCTTCGGCTCCAACAGCCGCGTGCGCGCCCGGCGCGCGCGCTCGGAGCTGGGCTGGCAGCCCCGGCACGCGTCGGTGACGGCGTGGATCGAGAACGAGATGCCGCTCGCCTGACGCCCACCTGAAGCGCGGATTCATTCAAGCCATGGCCGCAGCCGGCCGTGGCCGCCAACGCATGACCTGATATAGGAAAACACAATGTCCATTCCCGCCATTGGCCTGGGTACCTTCCGCCTGCAAGGCCAGACCGTCATCGACTCCGTGCGCAACGGCCTTGACGTTGGCTACCGTGCCATCGATACCGCGCAGATCTACGGCAACGAGGCCGAGGTCGGCCAGGCCATCGCCGAGAGCGGCGTGGCGCGCTCGGCGCTGTTCCTGACGACCAAGATCTGGACCGAGAACCTCTCGCGCGACAAGCTGGTGCCCAGCCTCAAGGACAGCCTTGCCAAGCTGCGTACGGACCATGTCGACCTGACGCTGATCCACTGGCCGTCGCCAGGTGACGGGGTGCCGGTTGCCGAGTTCATGGGTGCGCTGGCCGATGCTCGCGAGCAGGGGCTGACGCGTCAGATCGGGGTGTCCAATTTCACGGTCGGGCTGATGCAGCAGGCGATCGACGTGGTGGGGGCGGGTGCCATCGCGACCAACCAGATCGAGTTGCATCCGTTCCTGCAGAATCGCAAGGTGGCTGACTTTGCCCGCAGCCAGGGGATTCCGATCACTTCCTATATGACGCTGGGCTACGGCAAGGCGTTGCAGGATCCGGTGGTTCAGGAGATTGCGCAGCGCAACGGGGCTACGCCCGCGCAGGTGGTGCTGGCGTGGGCCATGCAGCTTGGGTATGCGGTGATTCCTTCCTCTACCAAGCGTGCGAACCTGGAGAGCAACCTGGGTGCGCTTGCGGTGCGGCTGTCCGAGCAGGACATGGCTGCCATCGGCGCACTGGACCGGGGCGCACGCCTGACCAGCCCGCAGGGCTTGGCGCCTGCCTGGGATTGAGGGCGGTGGGCGGGTTGCTCTAGTTCCCGTAGTTGCCCGAGTCGATCAGCGCGCCCGGATGGATTGCAGATGGCGCGCAACACTTGCCTGAACGCGGCCGGCATCGCCGGGCGCATCTTCCCAGTCCCCTTGGCGCGATGAAAGTTGCCCGCGCCAAGGCGGCCACAGCCTGAATCACTCCCTTCACAATGCGCAGCCGGGTACCGCCGCGATGGCGGCGGTACCCGGCAAGGCGTCACCCTTGCATTTGTCTCACGACCACCTATGCTTTGTAAAACGATTTAGTAAATCGTTTTACGGAAACGCTTAATACTTGGTGGCGAGTGCTGAGTACCAAGTGCGCAAGCGCGGCAATCATGGCGTCAGACGACGTGCAGCGCGACGCGTCCCGCCGCAGGCTGGTGCCGTCCTCCCTGGGCTTTGCCGCCGGCGCCGATCCTGTTCGGCCCGCTGCTCGTGCCTGCGGCTCATCGCCATTGGCCAGCAGGCCGGCGTGCATCCGCTACACTTCGGCACGGTGATGGTGATCTCCATGGGCTTTGGCCTGGGGCCGGTCGCCACTTGTGCGATGGCCGGCACGCGCACGGAGCAGGTGGCGGGGCCGTTGCTGAAATACCTCGCCTTGCTGCTGCTGGTCTTGCTGTTGACGATCCTGTTGCCATCGCTGACGCCATGGCTATCCCGCCTGATGACGCTGGCATGAGATCCCGATAATGGCAACCATACAAGATGTCGCCAGACTGGCGAACGTATCCGTGAGCTCCGTTTCCAATGTGCTCAACGGACGCACCGAACGGCTCAATCCCGCCACGTTCGAGCGGGTGCGGGAGGCCATCCGCACGCTCGGCTTCCGGCCCAGCCAGGTCGCGCGCCAGCTCAAGACCGGCCAGACGCCGATGCTGGGGTTGCTGGTGCCATCCACCGCCAACCCCATGTACGGCCAGTTCGCGCTGAAGATCGAGGCCGAGGCACAGCGCCAGACCGGCTACCGCGTGCTGCTGGGCAATACCAACCGGGACCGGGAGCAGGAGTCGCGCATGCTCGACGACTTGCTCTCGTTCGGCGTGCACGGTGTGATCATCGTGTCGTCGCTCACCGGCGAGCAGCATTTCGAGGTGGCGACCCGGCAGGGGCTGGCCATGGTCAGCTACGACGGTGGCGCCGACCCGAACATGCCGGCGTGCATCGATCATGTGGCGCCCGACAACTACCAGGCGGGCCACCTGGCCGCGTCGCACCTGCTCGAACTGGGCCACCGGCGCATCGCCTTTGTCATGCCCGCCGGGCGCACGGTGAGCCGCGCGAGCAAGATCGCCGGTTTCCAGGCGGCGGTGAAAGAGGCCGGGCTGGGCGACGCAGTGGTGATAGAGTGCCCGCCCACCGCGCATTACGGCGATGCCGAACTGGCAGAACTGGGCCAGGTCCTGGCGGGGCAGCTGGCGCAGGTCAGCACGCGCCCCACCGGGCTGGTCGCCGTCAACGACATGATGGCGATCGGGCTGATGTCCGGCCTGCACCAGGCTGGCTTGTCGGTGCCGGCCGATGTCTCGGTGATCGGCATGGACGACATCAGCATGTGCTCGTACACCAATCCCGCGCTGACCTCCGTGGCCATGCCTTTTGGCGAGATGGCGCAAGCCATGGTGCGGCGGGTCATGCTGCGGCTGGCGCAACCGGACGAAGCGCCGGTCCGCCTGTGCTTTCCCAGCGGGCTGGTGGTGCGCCATTCCACCGCGAAGCCGCCGGCCGCTAACCGGCTGGCGGGCGCGCTCGCGCCAAGGCGCGGCTGACGCACGCGTTGCATGCCCATGGCCGCGGGGGGAGCCCGCCGCCATGGGCCGATGGGGCCACGCACGCCGTGCGTGGCCGTGGTTGTCTCAAATCGACCTGAATCGTGGAGGAACGAGATGGTGCTCGACAAACCGGAACGCCGGCTGGCAGGCCCGGCCAGGACGTATATCGAGGCCGGATATGCCATCGAGGTGGATATCCTGCGGGTGGAGGATGGCAGCTGGGGAGCGCTGGTCCGCCTGTCAAAGCTGGCCGACGGCCAGGTGCCTGCCGCGCACTTCATGCTCAATCGCACGTTCGAGGACCGCGCCATGGCGTTCTCGTACACGCTGGCGCTGACGCGCTCCTGCGTAGCGCAATTCGCACCGGCCTCCGCGATCGAGATTGCCGAGATGCTCAAGACCGGTAAGGCGGACCCACAGGCAAGCCGATAGCCAAGGCTAGCCAGCACGCAGCAGACACGGCGTACCACCAATGCCCGGAACGATTCAGCGCCAGCCCTGGCCGGCGTGGGATATCCGGCGAACGATCGCAACGGCACGCGCGGCCCCATGGACGCCGGCACGCTGCGGCAAGAGCTGAAGAGGGGACCCACCAGGCAATCAGGGGGGCAGCATGGAAAATACAACGGTGTTCACAAGAGAGGAACTAGACACTTACTTTGCTTCATATGTGGGGATGGAGGGGGGCAATCCGCGGGCCTCGGTCTGGTTTTGCGACAGGAGCCCGCATCCCTGGTCCGAGCACCTGCGCGCGCCACTCAAGCCGCGCCTGGCGCCGCTGGCCTGGGACGCGGCGTTTCGCGCCGCGCACCGCGCCAGCATGGGCAAATGGCTTAGCCACCAGCGCATTGCCCGCATCATGGCCGCCGCCCGCGCCGAGGTGCTGGGCTTGCGCGATGACGATGCCGATGCCGACTGGAAGCCTTACTACGAGCACCACCTGTATGCCGCCTGCGGGGCCGAGTTCAAGCTCAACCTGTTTCCCCTGCCCATGCAGCTCGATGGCCTGACTCCCTGGTCCAGGGTGTTCCGCGGCCAGCCGGCGCTGGTGCCCAAGGAGCGCTACCTGGATCTGTGCCGGCACGGCGGACGCTTCCGCTTCCTGGCGGAGATGTGCGCGCGCTGGCGGCCCAAGGTGGTGGTGTGCCTGGGCCACCGGCATACGGACGATTTCGTCAACGCGTTCGCCCTGGACTACGCGGCGGTGCGGGACGAGAAACTGCAGCCCGCCGACCTGGTGAAATCACTGCGGATGTTCACGCGTGACGACACCACCTGGATCATCTGCCCGGCCCTGGCGGGCCCCTCCGGGCTGACCTCCGATGTCTTGCTGAACGCCTTCGGCAAGCTGCTGGCCGAAAGCCTGGCCGCGAGCGACTTCGGCGCTGTGCAGGCAGGCCGCAAGGCCGTGGGCTTCAGGCCATGGCCGCAGGCCGCGGCTTACCTGCAGGCCGAGCCCTTGTGCTGAAGTCGTCCTGTCCTTGCATCGATTTGCATCAGTCAGCCTTGAGGCCGATCCGCAGGGCCAGCTTGGTCCACCGCGTGATATCCGCGTTCACGACCCGCTGGAATTGCGCTGGCGTGCTGTGGGTGGTGGCGAATCCCAGGTTCGCCAGGTTGGCCCTGACTTCCGGCCTGGCAATGACCCTGGCGATTTCCTGGTTGAGCTTTTGCACGACCTCGGGCGACGTGCCCGCTGGCGCCAGGATGCCGAACCACTGGTCGACGTCGTAGCCCGGCTGGCCAAGCTCGCTGACCGCCGGCACCTCAGGCAGGAACGGCGAGCGGCCACGGGACGTGACCGCCAGCGCGCGCAGCTTGCCGGTCTTTAGGTAGGGCAGGGTGTTGGTGAGTGTGTTGATGCTGACGTCCGCCTGGCCGCCCAGCACGTCGGTCATGGCGGGTGCGCAGCCCTTGTAGGGAATGTGCAGCAGATCGATCCTTGCCGAGATCTTCAGCAACTCGCCCGCCAGGTGCTGCGGCGTGCCGTTGCCGCACGACGCATAGCTTGGCGGCTTGCCCGAGCGGCCGGCAGCGATCAGGTCCTTGAAGCTATGGATCGGGGAGTGTTCCGGCACGGCGATCACGGACGGCACCGACGCAAACGCGATGACCGCGCTGAAGTCCTTGCCCGGATCGAAGGGCAGCTTGCGGAACACGCCGGGATTGATGGCGAAGCTGCTGTTGACCACCAGCAGGGTATAGCCATCGGCCGGGCTCCTTGCCACCAGCTCCGCGCCGATATTGCCGCTGGCGCCGGGCCGGTTGTCCACCACCACGGCCTGCCCGAGGCTGCGCCCAAGTTCCGTGCCGATCACCCGCGCCAGGGTATCGGTGCCGCCCCCCGGCGGAAAGGTCACGACCAGGCGGATTGGCCGCTGCGGGAAGTCGCCGCCGGGGGTGGTGCCGGCATTGGCATTGGCATTGGCCCGGGCCGGCATGCCTGCCAGCGCCGCCCCAAGCCACGAGATCGCCGCGAGGCAGCGTACGACGGATGAGAGTTTCATGTGAAGTCATCTTCGGATGCCCGACATGATAGTGCAGCGTGCGCGCACACACGGCGGCAGGGTTATTGCCGCAGCCGTGCGGCGCTTGCGGCTTCGGCTCCTTTCGTCCTGGCTCGCGCCGCATCCTACAATCACATGGTGTGACGCCGTCGCTGCTCGCGGCCGGCAGCGCGGTATGGGGACAGGTTGCCGCGCCGCGCTTCGCTTTCCCGCCTGTGGCTGGATACAATGCACCGCCTGCAGCGTCGCGGCGACAGAGGACGGACAATGACAGAGACTCACGCCGGGACACCGGGGTCGGAGGGCGATGCGTCTATCGCTCCGGATACGCCAGCCCCGGCGGCCTGCCCAATGCCGGTCGTGGGCATCGGCGCGTCCGCAGGCGGTGTCGAAGCCATCTTGCAGGTGCTGGCCGGCTTGTCCGAGGCCCCCGGGGCCGCGTTCGTGGTGGCGATGCACCTGGCACCGGACCAGCCGAGCAACGCCGCTGCCGTGTTCCAGAGCGCTACCCGGATGCCGGTGACCCAGGTCGACCAGCCCATGCCGCTGCAAGCTGACCATGTCTACCTGATTGCGCCCGGCACCATCCTCACGGTCAGCGAAGGGCGGCTCGAGCTGGAGGCGGCAACTCGCCGCCCCGCGCGTCCGGTTGCCATCGACAAGCTGTTCGAGAGCCTGGCCGCCGCGTACCGGGAGCGCGCCGTGGCCGTGGTGCTGTCCGGCACCGGCACGGACGGCACCCTGGGCGCCAGGCATATCCGCGCCCAGGGCGGCATCGTCCTGGCGCAGCGCCCGGCGGATAGCAAACATCCGGAAATGCCGCAGAGCGCCATCGATGCCCAGGTGGTGGACCTGACCCTGGACGCGGTCGCCATTGCCGGCGAGCTGGAGCGCTTGTGGCGCGGCCAGCGCGCCCTGCCCGCCGCGCCGGATGCGAACGAAGACAGCGCGAAGGCACCCGCCGCCAGCGATGCCCCCGGCGCTGGCCAGGCCGATGCCGCCGGCACGGATGCGCAGGCGGTGAGCGATATCCTGCTCACGCTGCGCACCCGTACCAACCACGATTTCCGGCACTACAAGCCGCCCACTGTGCTGCGGCGCATCCAGCGGCGCATGCATATCCACGCGCTGACCTGCCTGGCCGACTACCGCGACATGCTCGACACCGATCGTGCCGAGGCGCAGGCGCTGCTGCAGGACATGTTGATTGGCGTGACGGGGTTCTTCCGCGACACCAAGGCTTTCGCCGCACTGGAAGAGACCGTGGTGCCCCGCCTGTTCGAGCACAAGGACGAGAACGAGCAGGTCCGGGCGTGGGTGGCGGGTTGCTCGACCGGCGAAGAGGCTTACTCGATCGCCATGCTGCTGCATGAGCAGCTTGAACGGCTGGAGGGCCGGGCCCGGCCGGGCATCCAGGTGTTCGCCACCGATATCGACGAACGCGCCATCGCGATGGCGCGCGCCGGGCACTATGGCGCAGCCAGCGTCGACAGTATTTCGCCTGCGCGGATGCGGCAGTTTTTCCTGCCTGCCCAGCAGGGCGCGAAGATCAACAAGCAGATACGCGAGTCGATGCTGTTCGCGCTGCATAACGTGCTGCGCGATCCGCCCTTCTCTCGGCTCGACCTGATCTCCTGCCGCAACCTGTTGATCTATCTTGACCGCGACGCACAGAGGCAGGCGCTGGAGACGTTCCACTTCGCGCTACAGCCCAACGGCTACCTGCTGCTCGGCAGTTCCGAGTCGGCCGATGGCCTTGAGCGTCTTTTTGTGCCGGTGGACAAGCGGCAGCGGATCTACCAGGCCAAGGCCGTGGCGCGCAGCAGTGCCGCGCCGTACCGGCGGGTCGCCCAGCAGCCGCCTGCCGCGCTGCCCACGCCAGGCGCGGCGCGGCATGGGGCGGCGGTGCGGCCGTTCACGTTTGCCGGGCTGCACCAGCGCGTGCTGGAGCAATATGCCCCGCCCAGCGTCATCATCAACGAAGTCGGCGATGTCGTGCACATGTCCGAGCACGCCGGGCGTTTCCTGCGCTACGTGGGTGGCGAACCCACGCGCAACCTGCTGGCGCTGGTGCATCCGCCGCTGCGCACCGAGCTGCAGGCGGCGTTGTACCAGGCTGTGCGCACGGGCCGCAGCGTGCAAGCGCGCAGGGTCAGGTTGGCTAGCGGCGACGGCCAGGCCGCCCCGTTCGTCAACATGACCGTGCGGCCGTTTCGCGAGCCGAGCGCGGGTGCCAGTTTTGTGCTGGTTCTGTTCGACGAGGTGCAGGACGCGATCGCCGATTTCCAGCTCGACGCGGCCGCGGCCGATGCCCCCGACGGTCTGGACGCGGTCATCAAGCATATGGAAGACGAGCTGCGCTTCACGCGCGACCAGCTGCAGATCACCATCGAGGAATCCGAGGCTTCCGGGCAGGAACTGAAGGCCTCCAACGAAGAACTGCAGGCCATGAACGAGGAGTTGCGCTCGGCCACCGAGGAGCTCGAAGCCAGCAAGGAAGAAGCGCAATCGATCAACGAAGAGCTGGTGACGCTCAACGCGGAGTTGCGCGAGCGGATCGAGGAAGCCGCCAAGGTCAGCGACGATCTGCTGAACCTGATTTCGGCGACCGAGATTGCGAGCCTGTTCGTGGACCGGCAGATGCGCATCAAGCGCTATACGCCGAAGGTGGTGGAGCTCTTCAATATCATTCCCACCGACCTGGGCCGGCCGCTGCTCGATTTGACGCACCGGCTGCAGTATCCGGCGCTGGCGGACGACGCACGCAGCGCGTTCGAGACGCTGGGCACGGTCGAGCGCGAGGTCTGCAGCGTGGACAATCGCTGGTTCCTGACCCGCGTGGCGCCGTATCGCACGGTGGACGACCGCATCGACGGGGCGGTCGCGACCTTTGTCGATATCACGGCCCGCCGCGCCGCGGAGCAACGCGCGCGCGACAGCATCGCCAAGCTGCAGCTCGCCGCGCAAAGCACGCGCGACTACGCCATCATCGTGCAGGACCCTTTGGGGAGGGTGGTGAGCTGGAACTCCGGCGCCGAGCGCTTGTTCGGCTATGCCGCCAGCGAGATGATCGGCCAGTCCGCCGACGCGATCTTTTCCGCGCCCGACCGCGAGCAGGGCATCCCGGCGGCGGAACGCGCCCGGGCCAGCCGCGAAGGGCGGGCCGAAGACCAGCGCTGGATGGCGCGCAAGAACGGCACGCTGCTGTACTGCAGCGGCATCATGACCCCTGTTGCCAGCAATGACTTCCAGGGCTTCGCCAAGATCTCGCAGGACCTGACCGCGCAGCGCGAAGCCGAGCACCTGCATCAACGGCAGCTCACGCAGGAGCGCAGTTCGCGCGAACAGGCGGAGGCGCTGATGCGCGCCAAGGACGATTTCCTGGCCATGGTCAGCCATGAGCTGAAGAACCCGCTCAACATGATCCAGCTCAAGGCCGAGACCCTGCTGCGCAGCAAGGAGGCCCAGGAGAGCCCCGGCATCCTGGATGGCGCGATGGCCATCGTGCGCGCGGTCGGCATGCAGGGCCGCATCATCGACGACCTGCTCGACCTTTCCCGTCTGCGCACCGGCAAGCTTGCGCTGGCCGCCGCGCGGGTCAACCTGCGCGCCATCGCGATGCAGGTCATTGCCGCTTTCCGGCAGCCGGCGGCGCAACGGGGCCTGCAGCTAGGCATGGACTCGGCGTCGCCCGATTGCATGGTCTGGGCCGACCCGGTCCGGGTCGAGCAGATCCTCTGGAACCTGGTTGGCAATGCGGTCAAGTTCACCAGCCGCGGCGGGCATGTGCTGGTCGGCGTGACGGTGGATGCCGACTGTGCGCGCATCAGGGTGGAGGACGACGGCGAAGGCATCGATCCCGGCGCGCTGGCCCACATCTTCGACATGTTCCGGCAGGGGAGCGATGCGCGCCGTCACGCGGGGCAAGGGCTTGGCATTGGCCTGTCGCTGGTCCGGCAACTGGTTGAGCTGCAGGGCGGCACGGTCAGCGCGGCGTCGGCCGGGCCCGGGCACGGCGCATGTTTCACCGTGACGTTGCCGTTGCGGCCGGTTCCGGCGCAGGGTGCCGGTGGCCGTGCCGCCGGGCCGCTGCTCGCGGGGGTGCGGATCCTGCTGGTGGATGACAACCTCGATCTGCTTGATGCGCTGAGCGCCCTGCTCAAGGCGGAGGGCGCCGTGGCGCGCGTGGCGGCAGGTGCCGCCAGCGCCCTGATGGCCGCCGAGACGGATGACTTCGATGTGCTGATCACCGATATCCAGATGCCCGGCACGAATGGCTATGATCTGCTCAAGGCGCTGCGCGCGTTGCCCCGCACGGCCCGCTTGCCCGCGATCGCCTGCACGGGCTTGTCGGCATCGAGCGATCCGGCGCGCGCGGCGCAGGCGGGCTTCGATGCCTTCCTGACCAAGCCGCTCAAGCTCGATCAACTGGTGCAGGCGATCCGCCGCGTTTGCGCCGCGCCCGCGCAGGGCTGACTGGGAGGGGCGGACGCCGGCTTGACGACGCCGAGGCGCCTTGCGAGCGCAACTGGAAACAGGCTGCCGGCCCCCTCCGAACACACGCCAGCACCGCCAGCCGCGCGCGTCGTAGAATTGCGCCATATACCGCACAACCCACTTTCCCGCCCGGCTTGCGCCGCAAGCGCCGCACCGCGCAGTGCAAGGATGATTGACATGACTGACACGACTGACACGACTGACAAGAAGAACCCGTTCCTCAATATCTACGCCCATGGCTTTGTCCGCGTGGCCGTGGGCGTGCCGGTGTGCCGCGTGGCCGATCCGGCCTTCAATGCCGCCGAGACAATCGCGCTGGCCAGGGATGCCGCCAGCCAGGGTGCGGCGCTGGTGGCCTTTCCGGAGCTGGGCTTGTCCGCCTACACCTGCGACGACCTGTTCCATCAGCGCGCCTTGCTCGACGCCTGCGAGGCGGCGCTTGGCGCTATCGTCGACGCGTCCAGGTCGATTGCCGCGACGCTGGTGGTGGGGCTGCCGCTGCGGGTCGAGCATCAACTGTTCAACTGCGCGGCGGTGGTAGCCGGCGGGCGCATCCTTGGCGTGGTGCCAAAGACGTACCTGCCGAACTACTGGGAGTTCTACGAGGCGCGGCAGTTTAGTTCGGCCGATAGTGCGGTAGCCACCGAGGTGCCGCTTTGCGGCAGCAAGGTGCCCTTTGGCGCCGGCCTGCTGTTCGAGGCGCAAGACGTGCCGTTCTTGCGCTTCCATGTGGAGATCTGCGAGGACGTGTGGGTGCCGATTCCGCCGTCGTCGTTCGCGGCGCTGGCGGGCGCGACCGTGCTGGTGAACCTGTCGGCCTCCAACATCGTGGTCGGCAAGTCCGGCTACCGGCATCAGCTGGTCAGCCAGCAGTCGGCGCGCTGCCTGGCGGCGTACCTGTACAGCTCGGCGGGCAAGGGCGAGTCGTCGACCGACCTGGCGTGGGACGGGCAGGCGCTGATTTACGAGAACGGCGAGCTGCTGGCGGAGTCCGAGCGCTTTGCGGACCGCTCGCACCTGACCTTTGCGGATGTCGACCTCGAGCGCCTGTCGCGCGAGCGCATGCACCAGACCACGTTCGGCCACTCGGTGCGGCGCCATGGCGCGGAGGTGGCGAAGTTCAAGGTGATCCCCTTCGCCATGAACCCGGCGCTGGACAAGCCATTGCCGCTGCGCAGGACGGTGGAGCGGTTCCCCTACGTGCCGTCGGACGCGCGGCGGCGCGACGAGCGCTGCAGCGAGGTCTACAACATCCAGGTGCAGGCGCTGGTCCAGCGGCTGTCGTCCAGCGGCATCTCCAAGGTGGTGATCGGCGTCTCCGGCGGGCTGGATTCCACGCACGCGCTGCTGGTGTGCGCCAAGGCCATGGATCGGCTGAAGCTGCCGCGCACCAACATCATCGGCATCACCATGCCGGGCTTTGCCACCAGCGAGCGCACGCTGCTCCAGGCGCGCAAGCTGATGGAGGTGGTGGGCTGCGTGGCCAAGGAGATCGACATCCGGCCAAGCTGCGTCGAGATGCTCAAGGACCTCGAGCACCCCTATGCGTCCGGCAAGCCTGTGTACGACGTCACGTTCGAGAACGTGCAGGCCGGCGAGCGCACCAACCATCTGTTCCGCTTCGCCAATCACAGCCACGCCATCGTGATCGGCACCGGCGACCTGAGCGAGCTGGCCCTGGGCTGGTGCACGTATGGCGTGGGCGACCACATGTCGCATTACAACGTGAACGCCAGCGTGCCCAAGACGTTGATTTCGCACCTGGTCCGCTGGGTGGCGGAGACCGGGCAGATCGGCAATGCCGGCTCGGACGTGCTGCTCGACGTGCTTGGCACGGAGATCAGCCCGGAACTGGTGCCGGGCGCCTCCGCCGACGCGCCCCAGCAAAAGACCGAGAATTTCATCGGTCCGTATGAGCTGCAGGATTTCAACCTGTACTACACGCTGCGCTTCGGCTTTACGCCGACCAAGATCGCTTTCCTTGCCCTGAGCGCATGGGGCGAGCGCGACAAGGGCAACTGGCCCGACGGGCTGGACGTGGTGCGCAACGTGTACACGGTGGCCGACATCAAGCGCAATCTGCGCATCTTCCTCGACCGTTTTTTCCGGACCAGCCAGTTCAAGCGTTCGTGCGTGCCCAACGGGCCCAAGGTGGGGTCGGGTGGCTCGCTGTCGCCGCGCGGAGACTGGCGGGCACCGAGCGATTCGGAGTCCGTGGTGTGGATGAAGGACCTGGACCGGGTGCCGGACGAGATCTGATGGGGCCGGGGTGGCTCCGGGCTTTGGCTATGGCTCGAAGCGGCCCGGCAGGTCGATGCCGAGCCCCTCGATCTTGAGCCTGCCGCCCGGCGGCAGCTTGCGCTCGGCCTGGATTCAGCCTGCCATGGTCGCCGGCACGCATTGCCGCATCGTCTCCACAAAGCGGCGCAGCTTGGCGGGGTAAAAGCTCGCATAGGGATAGATCAGGTACATCGGCAGCGACGATGCCTGCCACTCGGGCACCAGGTGCAGCAGCCGGCCCTGTGCAATATCCTCGGCCATCAGCCAGGCCGACGCCACGGCCACGCCCAGTCCCAGCGCCGCCGCGCTGCGCAACGCATACAGGCTGTCGGTGCCCAGGCGCGGGCGGAACGTCAGCCGCTGGCTCTCGCCTGTCACCGCATGGGTCAGCGTCACCTCATTGCGATAGAAGGTGCGCAGGGAAAGCCAGGGCAGCATGGCCAGCTCGTTCGGGTGCGAGGGCATCGCCGAGCCTTCCAGCACGGCAGGGGCGGCAACGACGATGCGGGGCACCTCGGCAAGCCGGATCGCCACCACCGACGGGTCGCTCACCTCGCCAACGTGGATGGCGCAGTCGATGCCGTCGGCAATGAATTCCGGTGTCCGGTCATACAACAGCCACTCTACCGTCACCCGCGAGTGACGGCGCAGGAACTCCGCCAGCGGCCCCACCAGCTGCTGCTGCCCGAAGGCATGCGGCACCACGACCCGCAGCGTGCCTTCGGGCTCGTCACCGGCGCCGCGCAGGTCCGCTTCGAAAGCCTCCCATCCCGCTACCAGCTCCTTGGCGCGCCCAAAGCAGCGCTCGCCATCCTCGGTGAGCTTCATCGCATGGGTCGAGCGCTGCAGCAGGCGCAGGCCAAGCGAGCGCTCCAGGCTTTGCAGGCGGCGGCTGATGGTGGGCTGGGTGGTGCCTAGCTGCGCGGCGGCCGCCGACAGGCTGCCGGCCTCGACGATCCGCACGAAGGTCTGCATCAGCTCGACGCGGTCGGCGGAAGGCGTCGAGGAGGTGACCGGAGCGACTGGGGCGGTTGGAGCGGAGGGCTGGGTTTTCATGGTTTCCGGCATGGCGGCTGTTGGTCATGCGTCTGGCGTATAGCCATTGTGCGAAGTGTAGTACTACCACGTGCCGAGGGCCACCGGCAAACTCCAGCCATGTTTTCCAACCGAGGGCTAACGCAATGTCTTCCATTCAAGCCACACATACCACCGCTGCCGCGCGCGCAGCGCAAACGGCGGATTCCCCTGCCAGCGGCCTGCCCGCACGGCTGGTCCTGCTGCTTGCCGCGGGCGCTGGCCTGGCGGTGGCGTCGCTGTACTACAGCCAGCCCATGCTCGGCGTGCTGGGCCCGGACATCGGCGCGTCCGATGCGGCGGTCGGCCTGGTGCCCACGCTCACGCAGCTTGGCTATGCGCTGGGCATCCTGCTGCTGGCGCCGCTAGGCGACCGCTACGACCGCCGGCGCATCATCCTGGCCAAGGCTGCCGTGCTCAGCGTCGCGCTGCTGGCCAGCGGCGCCGCCTCCGGCATCGGGCTGCTGCTGGCCACCAGCCTGGCGATCGGGCTGGCTGCGACGATGGCGCAAGACATCGTGCCAGCCGCCGCCACGCTGGCGCCAGAGTCGCACCGGGGCAAGGTCGTCGGCACAGTGATGACGGGGCTGCTGCTCGGCATCCTGCTCTCGCGCGTGCTCAGCGGGTTTGTGGCCGAGCACTTCGGCTGGCGCATCATGTTCGTGATCGCAGCGGCCAGCATTGCGCTGATCGGCGTGGTGGCCGCGCGCGGCCTGCCGCGCTTCAAGCCCACTACCCATCTTGCGTACAGCGCGCTGCTGGGCTCGCTCGGCAAGCTGTGGCAGAAGCACGGCGCGCTGCGCCGGGCGACGCTGTCGCAAGGGCTGCTGTCGGTTGGCTTCAGCGCATTCTGGTCGACCCTGGCCGTGATGCTCCACGGCGCGCCGTTCCACCTGGGCAGCGCGGCTGCTGGCGCATTCGGCCTGGCCGGTGCCGCCGGCGCGCTCGCCGCACCGCTGGCCGGCCGCCTGGCAGACCGCAAGGGCCCGGAGCTCGTCACCCGCTTGGGCATCGCGCTGACCGCGATCTCGTTCGCCGGGATGCTGCTCTCGCCGCTGCTCGCACCGCACGCACGGCTGTGGCTGATTGGCGCCAGCGCGCTGGGCTTCGACCTTGGTGTGCAAGTGACGCTGGTAGCGCACCAGACCATCGTCTACGGCATCGAGCCTGGCGCCCGCAGCCGCCTCAATGCGGTGTTGTTTGTCGGCATGTTCGTGGGCATGGCGGCCGGCGCCGCGCTGGGCAGCGTGCTGCTGGCGCGCTGGGGCTGGATGGCGGTGACGCTGTTGTCGACCGCGACGGCCGTCGGGGCCCTGGTGGTACGGATGTGGCCGGGGGCACGGCTGGCCCGGTGATGGCATCGGTGGCTTGACTTGACGACTCTCGACGCTCCTGCCGGAGCGCAAAGGAGCCCCGCCAGCCTGGGAAAGGGCATGGCGGGGCGAAGGTACGGTGCTAGGGGCCAGTCACGTACATGGATGAGTCTGGGACCAGGAGATGGCTGCGAATGTCTGCCGCCACACAGAGCGGGGCGGCTGTTGTCAGCCGGAGACGAATGCCCCAAGGTTCAGGTCCACGCAATGCCCGCGCCGGCTCATGGCTGGCATTACGTGGCAAGCAGGGGATGCCACGGCTTCCAGGAGATGCCGGCATCCGCGATGTCCGCGATGCCCGGCTCGGCGACATCGAAGGGCCGCCAGGCAGCACCGGACAGCGTGGCTGGCTTGCCCGTCGTGACAAAGCTGGATATGGCCAGGCGGAATGCGGTGCCCACGTTCTCGTATGTCTCATCTGGGATATCGGCAATCATGGGCGCATCGAGCCAGTTGCCGCGGTTGCCGAACAGGAAGGGCAGTTCCAGGCAGTGCGGGCTCATGAGGTTTGGCACGCGGCTCTGTACGCTGAACCGGTATGGATAGACAGGCTTGGCCGCGCTGGCGAGAGCGCTGGCGATCTCGCGTGCCGTCGCGCCGAACAGCTTGTACCCGCTCGCATCGACGATCTGGGTGTACGGCGTGTGAGCCGGGCGCGCGGCGGCAAAGGCGGCATAGTACTTCATCGCATCCGTCCCGAATTCGGCTTCGAACCAGGCTTTGACCCGGGGCTCGGTGGCTTGCACCACCTCGGGCGCCGCCGCCATGAAGGCGCTACTCTCGTCAGCCGTAAAGCCTAGCAGGGACGCTGACACGTGCGCTTGCCTGGCCGCGCGCGGCAGGTCGAAGAGCCACTCGGGGACAAGGCCTTCTTCTGCCACCGGCCGGAAGCCGACCGAGACTTCACCGAAACTGGCGCGCGAGCGCATCAACTGGCCCTGCGCGGCAAGCATGTCATTGACCGACAACGCGCCGATGTCTTGCGCGCCTGCGGCGTCGAGCAACGCGAGGCTCGTGCGATGCGCGTCGTCCGGCGACAGCGGCGGCAGGGCCGGCAGGCTGAACATGGCGTTGCGCTGGAGCAGCCCCTTCGACGCGGGGCTGACGCCGAGCAACCAGGCGTAGTAGGCCCCGGCCGACTGGCCGCCCACCGTGACGCGCGCCGGATCGCCGCCAAACCGGCTGATATGCTCCTGCACCCATTCCAGGGCGCGAATCAGGTCGCGAACGGCGCGATTGGCGCCGCGCGCATCGCTGGCGTCGGTGAAATGTCCCAGCGCGCCAAGCCGGTAGTTGACCGTAACCACTACCATCCCGCTCTCCCTGGCCAAGCGTTCGCCGTCATACCAGGCAGCGGTGCCACCGCCGGTGAGAAAGCCGCCACCGTGAATAAACACCAGCACCGGCCGGCGCTGCGCATCCCGCGGCGCCCACACATTGAGGAGGAATGCGTCTTCGGATTGCGGGTTACGGTCGATGCCGTTGCCCATGACCGTGGCCAGGCGCGAAGGCGCTTGCGGAAAGACCGCGCCGAGCGCGGTGGCATCGCGTTCGCCAGTCCATGCGGATGGGGGCATCACTTCGGATAGCCGGCTCCCTGGATGGGCTCGCTCGCCATAAGGCACCCCGCGAAATGCAAGGACGCCATCGGTCGCCTCGCCACGGAGGGCGCCGATGGACAAGGACACCACAACGGATTTCTCTTTGACAGGCATTGGATCAGACTCCAGGTTCACGCAACTTGCGGATAAGGAACGGTACGATCACGGCGCACACCAGCACCGCGGCGCTGACAGCGGCGATGATCTCGGGCAGCCCCACGCCGGACTTGATCAACAGCCCGACGCAGCCCGCGCCCGCCAGCGATCCCACGCGGCCGAGCGCGCTGGCCCAGCCCGCGCCCACGGAACGTATCTGCGTGGGGTAGGCCGCAACCGCGACGGCGTTGAGCACGACGATGGGCCCGCTGATCAGGAAGCCCGAGCAGAACACGGCGATGGCGTACCCTGCCGTGGCATCGGGCGAGGCGATCAGAAGCGGGCTGGCGGCACCGGCCAGCAAGGCGATCCCGACAAAATTCAGCGGCGTGATGCGCCGGATGGCGAAGGCACCGACCACCGCGCCGGCCAGGCCGCCAAACTGGAACAGGGAGGCTGTCCTGGAGGCCATGGCAACGCTTTCCCCGGTACTCTTGATCAATGTCGGGAGCCAGCTCGCGATGACATAGAAACTGCCCAGTATCAGGAACATCAGTAGCCAGAGCAGCACCGTGGTTGACCGGTACTGCGTACTGAAGAGCTGCGCCACGCTGCCCTTCTTGATCTCGGCCGGCGGCGCGGGGGCCTTGAACACCGCTGCGCCAGGCTGGGGCGCGCCCAGCTTGGCCAGGGCGGCGCATACCTGGCCCGAACCGGCCCCGGTTTGCACCAGGAAGGCTGGCGACTCGGGCAAGAGCGCAAGGATGGCGGGAACGAGCAGCAGCGGCCCGATGCCGCCGAGGAGAAACAGCCCCTGCCAGCCGATGCCATCGATCAGGTGCCCCGTCAGGAAGCCCGCCGCGGCAGAGCCGAACAGGAATCCGCAGAACACGCCGGAGAGCGCGGAGGCGCGCCGGCGGGCGGGCAGCAGTTCCGCCAGCAGCGCGGCAACGGCGGGCATCGCCACGCCAACGCCCACGCCGGTCAGGCATCGCCATGCCACCAGCTGGAATAGCGACGCGCTGAACGCAGAGGCGAGGGTGGCTAGTGCAAACGCGAGCGTGCCGGCCACAAGCACAGGCTTTCGTCCTCGCGTATCGGCAACGCTTCCCGCGGTGATGTAGCCGAGCAGCAGCCCGAACATGCCCGCTGCGATGGCAGCGGAGATCTCGGCAGGCTTCGCGCCGAAGTGCGTGGCGACCTGCGGCGCAATGAATCCAATGATGGCCGCATCGAAGCCCTCGAGCGCAACCACGGCAAAGCAGATGGCGATGATGCGGCGGCGTTGTCGATTGGGCGGGATGTTGTCGATCACCTCGGAGATGTCCAGGGGATCGGCACGCAATGGGGGATTTTTCATGGTAGGCGCTCGTTCCGCTCAGAATGCGTGCTCGACAAAGAGCCCGGACAGTACTTGCTTGTTGCTGTCCGACGGGCCGGCAGCGCCGTTGATAAAGGCCTTGGCGTCCGCGGTGCCCCCCGCCTTCTGGAACGCGGCTTGCAGGTAGACATGGGTTCTCAGCGACAGCGCCTTGTCCAGTTTCAGCAGGACCTGATGCGCGTAGCGATCCTGCAGCGCCGCGTTGCCCTTCATGTACTGGTAGTGGAGGTTGATCGTGTAGCTCTCGCCCACAGGCACTGTCGCGCCAGCGCCGAACGTGTCGATCGCGCCATTGGTGAGCGCGTTTCTCACGCGGGTGTAAGACCCGGCAATCGTCGACTCTCCGATGTTCCACTTCGCCCCCAGGCCCATCGTCTGGAAGTGCGCACGGCTGGTCGGCGTGCTGCTATCCCTGAAATCCGTGTAGGCGACGGCGGCGCCATAGCGCGGGGTTTCGTAGAGTGCGCCGAGGCTATAGGTGCTTCCGTCGTTGATCGAGGTGGTGCGCTCGCCAAGGGCGTACATCGCGCCGAGCTTGAGCGGCCCGAACTGCTTGGTGTACTTGGCCGCGTTGGCCAGCGCTTCGCCGTTGGTCCGGTCGGCGTCGAACGAACCCACGCGAGCCGGGCTATAGACGCCGCCAAAATTCAGGAACGGCCCCTGCGGGCTGCCCCAGATGCCGCCGAACCACGAGCCGCTGAAGCCCGGGATCGTCAGGAAATCGAACATGAAGTCCCGCGTGTATCCCAGGGCGAGGTCGCCCAGCGAACCGCGCAGGCCAACGATCGCGTTGGTGTTGAAGAGCTGCCCGACCGTCTGGCCGTTATCCGCAAAGAACCGGCCGGCCAGCCTGAAGTACGCCGCCATGTCCGGCGAGAGCGTCTCGGAACCGTTCATGGCGATGTAGTTGGGCCGGTACGGGCCGGAGTCGACGCCATAGCGGGAAGCCCCTCCGACATTCGACGTCACCGTGGGGCCTGCCGTAACCAGGCCGCTGAGTGAGACCCCGTCGGGCTGCGCTGCCGATGCATTGGCCGCCATGCCCAGCGCGGTTGTCGCCAGGCTTGCCAGGCAAAGCCGGCGCAGATGAATTCGTGGAAATGCACTTCCCGTGATGGCAGACCTGCGGCCTTTCTTCCTCATTGCTTCCTCCTTTTGCGGTTTCGGTTGGAGCGCTCACGTTCAGCAGTACAAGGTGGCGATCTCTCTGATATCCGGCGAAGACTTGCCGCGTGGGCGATGTCTTTGGCCTGTGACCGATACCGATGGTAGAGCGAAGGTGGCGCGGCAAGGCATGACGAATTTGAGAAGCGCCATGCGTAGGTCGCATGGCCTGTGCCAGCGCCTGGAGGCAGTTGAAAAAGCATGGCGGACGCGGGCCACGGCACGGGAAAACGCAGTGGCACAAGCGCGGTGCGGACGGCTTTGAAGGGGTGTGCGATTGCCCGCGAATGGGGCAAGCCGCAGGCTCAGTGGCTGCCTGCGTCCCAGGAGGATTCGACGACGCGCCGCAGGCTGAGGATAAGGCTGCGCGTCTGCCGCGTGCTGGTCCGGTCGCGCCGCCAGATGGCCGATAGCGGACCAAGACTGAGGTTGAACGTCAGCGGGAGGATGCAAACCTCGCCGCGCGCGGCCATGAAGCGTGCAACGCTTTCGGGGAGCTGCCACAGGAAGTGGCCGCGCGACATCAGTTCGCGCCCTAGTTCCAGCGAGAGCGCGCCCACGATTTCCGGCGCAGGGAGACCGGCTTCCCGGATTTCATGCACCAGCATTTCCCGCAGGATGCTTCCTGGTGGCGCGGAGATCCAGGGGTACTGGACGCACGTCGCGATATCGACATCCTGCCTGGCCAGCGGATGATCCGGTGCGCACGCAAGCACAATGCTGTCATGCACCAGCGCGGCGGTCCGGTAGGTTTCCGCGCTCTGGCTTCTCGGGGCGCGGCTGATGAGCAGGTCGATCGCGCCCGCATCCAGTTTCTCGATCAGGGCCTCGTGCGATCCGACTTCCACCGTGATCTCCACGCGCGGATTCGCCTGGCGGAACAGGAGAATGGCCTCCGCCAGCGGCCACCGGCTGAACATCGAGAAGCAGCCCAGGATCATGTTGCCGAGATCGCCCCTGGCGATGGCGCCCAGATCCGCCTCGGCCTTGTGGAAGTCGCTCAGGAGCAAGGCCGCATGGCGGCACATGGCGGCCCCGAGCGCGGTGGCCATCATGCCCTTTGCGGATCGCTCGAACAGCTTCCCGGCAACGATCTCCTCGACCTCGGCAACCGCCCGCGAGAGCCCGGACTGCGTCATGTGCAATTGCTCGGCGGCCTTGGACAGGTTCCCAAGTTCCGCGACGGAGAGAATGATCTCCAGATGGCGCGTCCGGAGTTTTCCGCGAAATGGGGTCATCGTTTGTGGATTTGAATGAACTTTCGGGATGCGCCCCTCGACCGGGCAGGTCGGAGCGAACCGCGATCTTACCCGTAAGTGCATGCGTGGCGGCGCCTGCGCCGCACGCCCCCCTTATGATGTTGTGTGTGACCCCGCCGCCAGCGCGACGGGTGCTGCATGCCCGGTCTTGCCCTCGGCATGCTGCGCCGAAGCCGAGCGCCGATGATCGATCAGCAACACCGCAATCATCGCGATCACCGCCGGAATGGCGATGGCCACGAAATTCTGCCGCAGCGGCAGCGACATGCCCACCAGCGCGCCGATCACGATCGGCGCCAGGATGGCCCCGCTGCGCCCGATGCCCGACGCCCAGCCGATGCCGGTCGCGCGGACCGCCATCGGATAGAACTGACCCACATAGGCGTAGGTGACGATCTGCGTGCCGATGGTCGAGGCGCCGGCCAGCGCCACCAGCACGAACAGCAGCGCGGTGGGCACCGGGTAGCCCAGCAGCGTGATCGATACCGCGGCCAGGGCGTACATGCCCACCAGCACGTACTTGATATTGAAACGGTCCGCCAGCCAGCCACCGCCGATGGCGCCGATCATGGCGCCGAAGTTCAGCACCAGCACGAAGGTGAGCGCCGAGCCCAGGCTATAGCCTGCGCCGGCCATCAGCTTGGCCAGCCAGGAACTGAGCGCGTAGACCATGAACAGGCACATGAAGAACGCCACCCAGAACATCACCGTGGAAAAGCCGCGTCCGTCCTGGAACAGCTTGCCGATGGGCGCGTCGCCCGCTTTCTCGCCGGCGGGCAGTGCAAACCGGTCGCCGGGCTGGGGCTGGTAGCCTGGCTCCAGGCGCGAGGCGATATGCTTGAGCGCGTCGATCTGGCCCGATTTGAGCAGGAAGGGCATGGACTCCGGCAAGGACTTCAGGATGACCGGGATCAGCAGTGCCGGCAGGCCGGCGGCAAGGAAGACTGATTGCCAGCCGTAGCTTTCAATCATGCCTTTGCCCAGCAGCGCGGCCAGCATGCCACCCACCGAGTAGCCGCTGAACATCAGCGTGACCATGGTCCCGCGAATCCTGCGCGGCGAGTACTCGGTCATCTGCGCCACCACGTTCGGCATGACGCCGCCGATGCCCAGGCCGGCCAGGAAGCGTGTCACGCTGAACGTTACGGGATCGCTGGTGAAGCCGGCCGCCGCGGTGAAGACGCTGAACAGCAGGATGCAGATGGCGATGGCGCGGCGCCGCCCGATGCGGTCGGCCACGGTGCCCATGAAGATGGCGCCGAACATCATGCCGAACAGCGCCGCGCTGACCATGAAGCCGGCGCTGGTGGCGTCCACGCCCATGCCCTTCATGATCGACGGCAGCGCGATGCCGACCACGGCCAAGTCGTAGCCGTCGAAGATGATGATGAGGGCGCACCAGAGGAGGATTTGGGCGTGGAAGCGGTTGAAGCGGGCTTCGTCGGCTAGTTTGTGGATGTCGATGTGGGGCATGGGGGGCTCCTTTTGGGTTTTGTTTTTTTGGTGGGGGTGCTAAACGTCAAAGTCAAAGGCGGTTTCACCACCCCTGCGGGGCGGCGACCTACTTTCTTGTCTTGCCAAGAAAGTAGGCAAAGAAGGCGCGCCGGATGGGGCGACTACCTCCTCGGGCTTCGGCGAAAAGAGCGGCCGGGACCCAAACTCGCATCGCCTTAGGGCGATACTCAGACATGGGTCCCTCTTTTCCGCTCTTTTCGCCGAAGCCCGAGGCGCCCCATACGGCCTTGGCACACCTTCACGGCTCGCTTCGCATCGCGTTGGGGTGTGGCCCGCCCTTCGGGCGCTTCACACGGCTACACCAATCGGTTGATCTTGCCGTCGGTTGGCTCCCCTCTCCCACTTGTGGGAGAGGGGTGGGGGGAGAGGGCGGGCGCCTGTTATGCCGTTGGGCGCTGGCGTGCTCCCGCATTGTTTCTCACGCCGGCGCGCCTTCCATCTCCCGCAGCCTGAAGCGCTGGATCTTCCCCGTGGCCGTCTTTGGCAGCGCATCCATGAATTCGATGATGCGCGGGTATTTGTATGGCGCCAGCCGTTCCTTGACGAAGGCTTTCAGCTCTGTCTCGCTGACCTGCGTGCCGGGTTTGAGCACCACGAAGGCCTTGGTCTTGGTGAGGCCGGCGTCGTCGGGGACGCCGATCACGGCGGCTTCGAGTACCGCGGGGTGCTGGGCCAGTGTGGCTTCCACCTCGAACGGGGAGACATAGATGCCGCTGACCTTGAGCATGTCGTCGCTGCGCCCGGCGTAGCTGTAGCTGCCGTCGGCATTGCGCGCGTATTTGTCGCCGCTCTTGGTCCAGCCGCCGCGGAAGGTCTCGCGCGATTTTTCGCGGTTGCCCCAGTACATCAGTGCTGCGCTCGGGCCCTGGATATAGAGGTCGCCCACATCGCCGTCGGGCACGGCGTGGCCGTCTTCGTCGCGCAGTTCCACCGCGTAGCCCGGCACCGGCCAGCCCGTGGTGCCGTAGCGAACCTGCCCGGGGCGGTTGGACAGGAAGATATGCAGCATCTCGGTCGAGCCGATGCCGTCGATGATTTCGCAGCCGAAATGCGCGGTGAAACGCTCGCCCAGGTCGGCGGGCAAGGCCTCGCCGGCGGAGGAGCACAGGCGCAGCGAGACTTGCTCGCGCGTGGGCAGCCCGGGCGCGGCAAGCATGCCCGCGTAGCCGGTCGGCGCGCCGAAGAACACGGTCGGCTGATAATCCAGCCAGCGCCTGAACGTGGCCTCGGGGGTTGGCCGCTCGGCCATCAGCACGACGGTGGCGCCCACGCTCAGCGGGAAGGTCAGGGCATTGCCGAGCCCATAGGCAAAGTAGAGCTTGGCAGCCGAGAAGCAGATGTCGGCCTCGCCCAGTGACAGCACCGGCTTGGCATAGAGCTCGGCGGTCCAGTACGGGTTGCCCTGGCTGTGCAGCACGCCCTTGGGGCGCCCGGTGGAGCCTGACGAATAGAGCCAGAAGCCGGGATCGTCGGGGCCGGTGCCGGCCGGCGCGGCTAGCGGCGCATTGCGCTCGATCCACGCTTCGAGGGCGATCGTGCCATCGGGCAGCGGACCGGCGGGCCGCGAGACGATCACGGTCCCGGCTTCGTGGCTGCCCTGGGCCATGGCCTGCCGCAGCACGGGCAGCAGTGCGCCCGATACCAGCACGGCCTGCGCGCGGCTGTGCTGCAGCATATAGGCGTAGTCGTCGGCGGTGAGCAGCGTGTTGACCGCCACCGGCACGATGCCGGCATACATCGCGCCGAGGAAGCACACCGGCCAGTCGTTGCCATCGTGCATCAGCAGTAGCACGCGTTCTTCCCGGTGGATGCCGCAGGCCTGCAGCGCGGCGGCAACACGGCGGATGCGCTCGGCCAGTTCGCCGTAGCTCATCGTGCCGTGGTCGTCGACGTAGGCGGTCTTGCCGGGGCGCTGCGCGTTGCACGCGATCAGGTGCTGGGCGAAGTTGAACGGCGTGCCGGGTGGCTGGACTTGTGGTTTGGCTGTCATGCTTGTCTCCCCCTATCGACGGATCGATGGATCGATGTTCTGGTGGGTTTGCCGTGGCGGTGCTGGTGCTGGTGCTGGTGCCGGTGCTGCTGCTGGTGCATTAAAGCTGTGCCAGCACGCTGGTGCTTGCCTGCACGGCGCTGCGCCGGTGATAGAAATTCAGCGCGCGCAAGCCGCCCAGCTCTTCGCCACCGCCTGCGCGGCCCGGGCCGCCGTGCAGCGATTGCGGCATGACGTTGCCGTGGCCGGTATGCAACTGGGCAACTTCGGGTGAGATCACGTGGACGCGGCCATGGCTGTCGGACAGTTCCACGGCGGCTTTGGCCAGCGCATCGGCATCGCTGCCGTAGAGCGATGCCACCAGCGAGCCCTGGCCCCGGCGCACGAGCGCCAGTGCATGAGCGCTATCGCGGTAGGGCACCAGCGTGGCCACGGGGCCGAACACCTCGGTGTCGTGCACGCGGTCGGCGGCGTCCGCATCGCGCGTACCTAGCAGCGTGGGCCCGACGCAGCAGGCCACGGCCGGATCGGCATCGACCAGCGCATGCGTCGCCCCGTCGTGCAGCACCTCGGCCTGCGCTTGCAAGTAACCCAGCCCTTCGCGCACCGAGGCGAGTTGCGCCCGGCTGACCAGCGCGCCCATGCGCACCGCTTCATGGCGGGGATTGCCCACGGGGACCTTGGCCAGCCGCGCGCCGACGGCGTCGGCGGCAGCGCCATACAGCGCCTCGGGCACGAAGATGCGGCGGATGGCCGTGCATTTCTGCCCGGACTTGACCGTCATCTCACGCGCGGCTTCCCTGGCCAGCAGGTCGAACGCTTCGCTGCCGGCGGCTTCGCCGGGCAGCAGCAGGGCCGAGTTGACGCTGTCGGCCTCGATATTGACGCGCACCGAGCGCTGCGTCACCGCCGCATGCGAGCGGATCAGCGCGGCGGTCTGGGCCGAGCCGGTGAACGAGACCACATCGAACGGCTGCAGCTGGTCCAGCAGTCCGGCCGCGCTGCCGCACACCACCGACAGCGCGCCGGGCGGCAACACGCCAGCATCCACCACATCCCTGACCATGCGCTGGGTCAGCCAGGCGGTGGCCGTCGCGGGCTTCACGATCACGGGCACGCCCGCCAGCAGTGCCGGCGCGGCCTTTTCCCACAAGCCCCAGCTCGGGAAGTTGAAGGCATTGATCAATAGCGCCACGCCGCGCGTGGGCACCAGCACGTGCTGCGACTGGAACAGCGGGTCCTTGCCGAGCCGCGCGGCATCGCCGTCGATCAGGTGGCGCCGCTCTCCCAGCGCGTCGCCGAGCTTGGCATAGGTGCCAAGCGTGAAGATGCCGCCATCGATATCCACGGCGGAATCTTTGTGCACGGTGCCGCTGTTGGCGGTGGCGATCTCGTAATAGGCATCGCGGCTGGCCTGCAGGATCTTGACGATGGCGGCCAGCATGGCGGCGCGTTCGCGGTAGGTCATGGCGCGCAAGGCGGCGCCGCCTTGCGCGCGCGCAAAGGCAAAGCCGGCGGCAAGGTCGAGCCCGGTGGCGTCCACGCGCACCAGCGCATCGCCCAGCACCGGGTCGGACAGCGTTGCGCCGGCACCAGAGCCGGCTTGCCAGCGGCCGCCAAGATAGTTGGAAAGCAGTTCGGTCATGAAGGAAATCTCAGCGGGTGAAGTCGATGCGGCCGTCGGGCAGCAGGTAAAGCACGAGCGCGCGGCCGTGGCTGACGGTGGGCCGGTGTGCGCTGCCCGGCGGACAGACCAGCCAGCCGGCGGGGCGGCCGTCGAATTCGGCGGTGGCGTCGATCGGCACGATCAGGTCGATCTCGCCATTGGGGTGCGTGTGATGCGGCCCGGCGATGTCTTGCATGTCGACCACGTCGACGGAGAACCCGTGCAGGTCCTCGGCCGGCTTGAAGATGCGGCCATAGCGGATGCCGCCGCCCTCGCGGTCGCACAGCCAGCCCTCGGCCACGCCGGCCTGGCAGGCCGCCTTGAGTTCGTTGTATGTGGTGCTGCCTGCGCCATGCTCGGCATTCAGCCAGGCATCCAGGGCGGCATCGAGTGGGCGGCCGGCAATGCGGGCCGTGAGCCGCGCGATCTGCTCGCGCAATTCGGTGGGGGACATGGAAGGGGCTCCGTTAGACTCAGCCGGGTTGCATACCCGCGCCTCATGCATTATTGTGCATGTGTGAAACATAGAGCCACCAAGAAACCATGTCAAGCACTATATTGCATGTTCCCGGGTTAACGCGGGAGGCTGCCGGCGAGCAGGACGTCGATGCCGTGCCAGGCAACGGTGGCGCCGCGGAAGCCGGCGGGGTGGAGAAAAACGCCTTTCTCGCCGCATTGGGCGAGCGCGTGCGTGAGCTCCGCTCGCGCCGGGGGCTGACCCGCAAGGCCACGGCGCTGGCTGCCGGGGTTTCGGAGCGGCACCTGGCCAACCTGGAATATGGCAGCGGCAATGCTTCCATCCTGGTGCTGCTGCAGATCGCCTCGGCGCTGCACTGCTCGCTGGCCGAATTGCTTGGCGATGTGTCCACCTCATCGCCGGAATGGCTGCTGATCCGGGAGCTGCTGGAACACCGCGATGAAGGCACGTTGCGCCGCGTGCGCATTGCCGTGGGCGAGATGCTTGGCACCGGCGGCGGCAACGCCGCGCGCAGTCCGCGCGTGGCGCTGATCGGGCTGCGCGGCGCCGGCAAGTCCACGCTGGGGGCCATGCTGGCCGAAGACCTGGGCTTTCCCTTTGTGGAACTCAGCCGCGAGATCGAGAAGTTCGCCGGCTGCAGCATCTCCGAAATCCAGGGCCTGTACGGCATGAACGCCTACCGCCGCTATGAGCGGCGCGCGCTGGAGGAAGCCATCCAGATCTATCCCGAAGCAGTGATCGCCACGCCCGGCGGCCTGGTGTCCGACCCCGCCACCTTCAACCTGCTGCTGGCCCATTGCACGACGGTGTGGCTGCAGGCAAGCCCGGAAGATCACATGAACCGCGTGCGCGCCCAGGGCGACTTCCGCCCGATGGCCGCCAGCAAGGAGGCCATGGAAGACTTGCGCCATATCCTGGCTGGCCGCGCGGCCTTCTATTCCAAGGCGGAGTTCAGCGTCGACACCAGCGCCGAGCCGCTGGAACCCACCTTCCTGGCGCTGCGGGAGCGCGTGCGCTACGCATTGCAACTGCCGCTCTGACGCCTTGGCGATTAGATGCACAATATTGCTTGACTGAGTTTTTATGTATGAACTATAGTTCTTTCACCAACACCCGATCAATGCACTATTGTGCTTCATTGCTGAGGAGACACAGCCATGACTACCGCCCCCCGCGTCGAATACCAGACTGATCCGTCCCGGTACAAGCACCTCAAGCTGAGCTTCGACGGCCCCATAGCGACGCTGGCGGTAGACATCGATGAGAACGCCGGCCTGCGTCCCGGCTACAAGCTCAAGCTCAACAGCTATGACCTCGGCGTGGACATCGAGTTGAACGATGCGGTCAACCGCATCCGCTTCGAGCATCCCGAGGTGCGTACCGTGGTGGTCACCAGCGGTAAGGACAAGGTGTTCTGCTCCGGCGCCAATATCTTCATGCTGGGCGTCTCCAGCCATTCCTGGAAAGTGAACTTCTGCAAGTTCACCAACGAGACGCGCAACGGGCTGGAGGATTCGTCGAAGCACAGCGGCCTGAAGTTCCTCGCCGCGGTCAATGGCGCCTGCGCCGGCGGCGGCTACGAGCTGGCGCTGGCCTGCGACGAAATCATCCTCGTCGACGACCGCTCCTCCGCCGTGAGCCTGCCCGAAGTGCCGCTGCTGGGCGTGCTGCCCGGCACCGGCGGCCTGACCCGCGTGACCGACAAGCGCCACGTGCGCCACGACCTTGCGGATATCTTCTGCACCACCACCGAAGGTGTGCGCGGCCAGCGCGCCAAGGACTGGCGCCTGGTGGACGACATCGCCAAGCCCGCCGTCTTTGCGCAAAAAGTGCAGGAGCGCGCCCAGGCCCTGGCCGCGCAGAGTGACCGCCCGGCCAACGCACGCGGCGTGGCGTTGACCCCGCTCGCACGCACGCTGGAAGCCGACGCACTGCGCTACACCCACGTCACCGTAGAGATCGACCGCGCGGGCCGCAAGGCGACCTTCACCGTGAAGGGCCCAGCCGCCACGCAGCCGACGAGCGTCGCCGCCATCGCCGAGGCCGGCGCTGCCTGGTATCCGCTGCAACTGGCGCGCGAACTCGAAGACGCGATTCTGTCGATGCGCACCAACGAACTGGATATCGGCACCTGGCTGATCAAGACCGAAGGCGACGCCGCCAACGTGCTGGCGATGGACGCCACGTTGCTCGCCAACCGGGATCACTGGCTGGTGCGCGAAACCATCGGCCTGCTGCGCCGCACGTTCTCCCGCCTGGATGTGTCCTCGCGCAGCCTGTTCGCGCTGATCGAGCCGGGCTCGTGCTTTGCCGGCACCTTCCTGGAGCTGGCGCTGGCGTGCGACCGCAGCTACCACCTCGCGCTGCCGGACGACGAGGCGCGCGCGCCCAGGATCACCGTGGCCGAGACCAATTTCGGGCTGTACCCGATGGTGACCGGGCAGAGCCGTCTGGGACGGCGCTTCTACGACGAGCAACCGGCGCTGGAAGCGGTGCGCGCCAAGGCCGGCCAGCCGCTGGACGCCGACGCCGCATTCGCGGTGGGCCTGGTTACCGCCAACCCCGACGATATCGACTGGACCGATGAAGTGCGCATCGCGCTGGAAGAGCGCGCGGCCATGTCGCCGGATGCGCTCACCGGCATGGAAGCCAACCTGCGCTTCAACGGCCAGGAAAACATGTTCACCCGCATCTTCGGGCGGCTCACCGCCTGGCAGAACTGGATCTTCCAGCGCCCCAACGCGGTGGGCGAGAAGGGCGCGCTCAAGGTCTACGGCAAGGGCGACAAGGCCGCGTTCGACTGGAACCGCGTCTGACCTGACATCCCCGATATCGCCGATCCGGGTGATATCGCACCCGAAGCCGCAGCCGCAGCCGCAGCCGTACCCGAACCCGAACCCGAACCCGAACCCGAACACGCCGCATCCAACGCATAGCCAGCCCGGAGACCATGATGTCCAGCATCAACTACAGCGACAAGATCCCCAACAACGTCAACCTCAGCGAAGACCGCACGCTGCAGCGCGCGCTCGAGCAATGGCAGCCCAACTACCTGAGCTGGTGGAACGACATGGGCCCGGATGGCTCGCAAGACTTCGACATCTACCTGCGCACCGCCATCAGCGTCGACCCGCAAGGCTGGGCGCACTTTGGCCACGTGAAGATGCCGGACTATCGCTGGGGCATTTTCCTGAACCCCGCCGAGGCCAACCGCAAGATCCACTTTGGCGACCACAAGGGTGAAGACGCCTGGCAGGACGTGCCCGGCGAATACCGCGCCAACCTGCGCCGCATCATCGTCACGCAGGGCGATACAGAGCCCGCATCGGTGGAACAGCAGCGCCACCTCGGCCTGACCGCGCCGAGCATGTACGACCTGCGCAACCTGTTCCAGGTCAACGTGGAAGAAGGCCGCCACCTGTGGGCCATGGTCTACCTGCTGCACAAGTACTTCGGCCGCGACGGCCGCGAAGAAGGCGAAGCGCTGCTGGAGCGCCGCAGCGGCCAGCAAGACAACCCACGCATCCTGCAGGCGTTCAACGAGCAGACGCCGGACTGGCTGTCGTTCTTCATGTTCACCTATTTCACCGACCGCGACGGCAAGTTCCAGTTGTGCGCGCTGGCCGAGAGCTCATTCGATCCGCTCGCCCGCACCACCAAGTTCATGCTGACGGAGGAAGCGCACCACATGTTCGTGGGCGAGAGCGGCGTCTCGCGTGTGATCCAGCGCACCTGCCAGGTGATGAACGAGCTCAAGACCGACGACCCGGCCCGCCTGCGCGCCGCCGGCGTGATCGACCTGCCGACCATCCAGCGCTACCTGAACTTCCACTACAGCGTGACCATCGACCTGTTCGGCGCGGATGAGTCGAGCAACGCCGCGACCTTCTACAGCACCGGCCTGAAGGGCCGCTACGAAGAAGGCAAGCGCACCGACGACCATGTGCTCAAGGGCCAGACCTACAAGGTCCTGCAGGCCAGCGGCGGCCAGCTCATCGAAAAGGAAGTGCCGATGCTCAACGCGCTCAACGAAGTGCTGCGAGACGACTACATCAAGGACAGCGTGGCCGGCGTGGAGCGCTGGAACCGCGTGATCGACAAGGCCGGCATCCCTTTGCGCCTGAAGGTTCCGCACAAAGCCTTCCATCGCAATATCGGCGCGCTCTCCGGCGTGAAGATCTCGCCGGATGGCCGGGTGATCTCGGACGCGGAATGGAAAGCCAACGTCGACCAGTGGCTGCCTAGCGAGACCGACCGTGCCTATGTGGCCAGCCTGATGGGCCGCGTGGTCGAGCCCGGCAAGTTTGCCGGCTGGATCGCGCCGCCGGTAATGGGCATCAACCGCCAGCCGGTGGATTTCGAGTACGTGCGCTTCAACTGAGCGCCGCGAGCCGAAAACCGAAAATCGAAAGTCAAGAATCGCAAGAAGGCGGGGGCCCGGTGGGCTCCCGCGGCAAAAGGCCCCGGCCACAGGGGTCGCATCACCCCCGGAGTTCGCCATGGACATGTCCGACATCCAGGTCATCAGGCAGCACCTGATCGACCCCGAGATCTGCATCCGCTGCAATACCTGCGAGGCCACCTGCCCGGTCGCGGCCATCACCCACGATGCGCGCAACTATGTGGTCGACGCGGACAAGTGCAACGGCTGCATGGCCTGCATCTCGCCATGCCCTACCGGCTCGATCGACAACTGGCGCACCATGCCGCGCGCCAAGGCCTACGGCATCGTGGAGCAGTTTGGCTGGGACACGTTGCCTGACGAACTCTCCTCCGAGCAGCTTGCCGCGCAAGGCGTGGCGGTGGATGCCGAGCCGGTTCTCGAAGCCGCCCCGGCGTCATCGCTGGCGGCCGTCACCGGCGAAGACGGTTTCAACAGCGCCCAGTACGGCGCCACCGTGCCGCCGTGGTCGGCCGCGCACGCCTATACCAACCTCTATGGCGCCAAGGCCGCCGCCCGCTGCGTCACGGCCACCGTGGTGGGCAATGCGCGCGTCACCGAGGTCGGGCGCGACTACGATACGCACCATATCGTGCTGGACTTCGGCACCGCGCCGTTTCCGGTGCTGGAAGGCCAATCGATCGGCATCGTGCCGCCGGGCGTGGATGCCAGCGGCCGCCAGCACCATGCGCGCCAGTATTCGCTGGCCAGCCCGCGCAATGGCGAGCGGCCGGGCTACAACAACATCTCGCTCACCATCAAGCGCGTGCTGGAAGACCACCAAGGCAACCCCGTGCGCGGCGTGGCATCGAACTATATGTGCGACCTGCAGGTGGGCGACAAGGTGGAAGTGATCGGGCCCTTTGGCGCGAGCTTCCTGATGCCCAACCATCCGCGCTCCCATATCGTGATGATCTGCACGGGCACCGGCAGCGCGCCGATGCGCGCGATGACGGAATGGCGCCGGCGGCTGCGCAAGTCCGGCAAGTTCGAGGGCGGCAAGCTGATGCTGTTCTTCGGCGCGCGCACGCAGGAGGAGCTGCCTTACTTCGGCCCGCTGCAAAGCCTGCCCAAGGACTTTATCGATATCAACTTCGCGTTCTCGCGCACCCCGGGGCAGCCCAAGCGCTATGTGCAGGACGTGATGCGCGAGCGCGCGGCCGACCTTGGGCAACTACTGGCGGACCCAAACACCTGCTTCTACGTCTGCGGGCTCAAGAGCATGGAGGAGGGCGTGGTGCTGGCCTTGCGGGACGTGGCGCAGCAGGCGGGTTTGTCGTGGGACACGGTGGGCGCCGCGCTCAAGAAGGACGGGCGGCTGCACCTGGAGACGTACTGATTCTCTGAAGATGCGCGCCGCCGCCGAGCCTTGGCGCGGGCCCGGTCCGGTCACGCCACCAGCTTGCTCAGGCTTTCCACCGTCTTGATGCAGGCCTGCGCCGCCTCGCGGCCCTTCACGACGAAGTGCTCGCTGAAGAATTTGCGGTGGTCTTCGTGATCGTGGAAGCTCTTCGGCGTCAGCACGGCGGAAAGCACGGGCACCTGCGTATCGAGCTGCACGCGCATCAGGCCGCTGATGACGGCGTCCGCGACAAACTCGTGGCGGTAGATGCCGCCATCGACGACAAAGCCCGACGCCACGATCGCCGCATAACGTGCGGTGTCCGCCAGCTTGCGTGCATGCAGCGGGATCTCGAACGCGCCAGGCACTTCAATCACGTCCACCGCCTCGCGCGCTACGCCGCGCGCGGCCATTTCAGCGAGGAAGGCGTCGCGGGCCTGATGAACGATATCCGCATGCCATTGCGCGTGGATAAACGCAAAGCGCCAGGCCGGATTGACGGGAGCGGTGTCCTGGAGGTCGCGGTGGTCGCGCTGGACAGGAGAAACTAACTGATTCATGGCCTTCTTCAGAAGAGTGGGTTACCAGAATCAGGGCGCACGAGTTTAGTCCCCCGGCGCCGGGAGACGGCGCGGGGAACAGAAACATCGCGCTCTCTTTCATCCGGACTATGACCGTCGGCTTCGGAGTTGCACCGAATCTGCTGACCCCGGCTCTCGGAGACTTCGAGGAGAACCGGGCGCTCGCGGGCTTATGCGAAAAAATCGCCATCACCGCCGGTGGGGACTTTCACCCCGCCCTGAGAACGCTGATGCAGGCGCGAAGCCTGCAACGCAGCGATGATACACCGTGATGCGATTGTGGGTTTGGCGTGGCTCAGGCCAGTCGTTTGGCCGTCATGCGCCCGACATTGTTTTTCTCAGGGCTGTTCGTTGACGATGCGCGGGCTTGCGGCAGGCATCGATTTGCGGTTGCGGCGCGTCTTCACGTCCAGCCACCAGCGATCCGCGTTGTGCGCTTGCAGGATGCTGACGGCCTCGCCCATGCGCGGGGTGGTGACTGTAACGCCGCGTGCGGCGGCCAACGCGATGATGCGGTCGAAGGGCTCGTGCCAGGCGTGCATGGCCAGGTCGAAGGTGCCGTTGTGAATCGGCAGCAGGCAATTGCCATTCAGGTCGATATGCGCCTGCAGGGTCTGCTCAGGCTGCATGTGCACGGCGGGCCAGTTCACGTCGTAGGCGCCGGTTTCCATCAGTGTGAGATCAAATGGGCCATAGCGCTCGCCGATGCGCTTGAAGCCGTCGAAGTAGCCCGTGTCGCCACTGAAGAACACGCGCAGGTCGGTGTGCAGAATCACCCACGACGCCCACAGCGTACGGTTGCCGTCAAACGGCGTTCGCCCGGAAAAATGCTGCGCCGGTGTCGCGACAAAACGCACGCCTTCCACCTCGGTGGTCTGCCACCAGTCGAGCTGCCTCACCTTGCCCGCGTGGATCCCCCAGTCGATCAGGCGATCCCCCACGCCGAGCGGCGTCAGGAAGTGCTCGGCCTTGTCCGCCAGTGCCATGATGGCCGCGCGGTCCAGGTGATCGTAGTGATCATGCGAGAGGATCACCGCCTTGATGGGCGGCAAGGCATCGATGCCGATCGGCGGTTGATGGAAACGCTGCGGGCCAGCCCACTGCACCGGCGAAGCGCGCTCGCTAAAGACCGGATCCGTGATCCAGAAAGCGTTGCCTAGTTTCAGCAGCACGGTCGAATGCCCAAGCCGAAACACCGTGTTGTCCGGCGCGGCGAGCAGGTCAGCCTGCGTCAACGTTTGCACCGGAACCGGGCCGGCGGGCTGGGTGTCCGCGGGTTTGTCGAAGAGAAAGCGCCAGGCGATGCCCAGCGTCTTGAGCAAGCCGCCCTTCGGCGGCCCGGCCAGGGTGCGAGCCTGGCTCGCGCGCGATTCCGGCGACTGGGAGTAGCTCTGGCGGCTGACGGGGCGGGGCGAATGATTGGTCATGATGGCAATCAGGATCCAAGGTGGGGGCAGGGCAAGCGGCGGGGGGCCGTTCCATCCAGCTTCGATTTGCAAAAACTGTACTGCACAGTGTAGTTTCCATTTTCTGGAAAGTAAACTTGTCGGTGTAAAATTACCCGCTTCCCAACGCCAAGGCCCCCAGGAACGCCATGCCCCCAGCCCAACGCCTGACGGATCGCAAACGCGAAGCCATCGTTCAGGCCGCCATCGCCGAGTTCCGCGACAACGGCTTCGAAGCCACCAGTATGGACAAGGTCGCCGCCCGGGCAGCGGTTTCCAAACGCACGGTGTACAACCACTTCGCCAGCAAGGACGAGCTGTTTGCCGAGATCCTTTCCCAGCTATGGGAGAGCAGCCAGGGCGAACTCGACACGGCTTACGCGAGCGACCAGCCGGTGGAAGCGCAGTTGCGCGAGCTGGTGCGCCTGAAGATGAATATGCTCAACAACGCCAGCTTCATGGACCTGGCACGCGTTGCCATCGCCGAGACCATCCACTCGCCGGAGCGGGCGAGGGAAATGGTCGCCAGGCTGGGCGAGCGGGAAGAGGGCATCCATGTCTGGATACGCGCGGCGCAGGCCGACGGCAAGCTGAAAGCGGCGGACCCAGCCTTTGCCGCCTGTCAGCTGCAGGCGCTGATCAAGGCGTTTGCCTTCTGGCCGCAGATCACCATGGGACAGCCGCCGCTGGATGCGGCGATGCAGCGGCAGGTGGTGGATTCGGCGGTTGCGATGTTTCTCGCGCGGTACGGGGTGGCTCGGGCTTGAAGGGCTTTGCCAGTCCACGCCGCTGATGGCGCTACATATCCCAGCGCGCTGCAAGCACGCCTGCAAGCTCTCCCAGGCGCCGGACGCCATTCTCGATGCGATCGTTCCACCCGGATCCAGCGCTCAAGCGCAGGCAATTACGGAATCGTCGGCTCGCAGAAAACACATCGCCGGGCGCAAAGCAGATACCTTGCTCCAGCGCCTCGTCGAACAGCGCGCGCGAATCGAAACCCTTCGGAAGTTCGAGCCAGAGCACGAATCCGCCGTTCGGTCGGCTCACCTTCGTATCGGCTGGAAAGCTCCCCTCGATTGCGTGCGTCATGCGTGCGAGGTTCTCCTCGAATATACGGCGGACACGGCGCAAGTGTGCATCGTAGGCCCCGCTTGCCAGGAAGTCGGCAAGCGCGACTTGGGGTAAGACGGGGCTGCAGAGGCTGAAAGCGAGCTTGCGTTCCATCACCTGCTGCGCATAGGCACCAGCGGTAATCCATCCAACCCGGTATCCGGGCGCCAGGCTTTTTGAGAACGAACTGCAGTAGATCGTATTTGCACCGCCGTCGAGCGCGATGAATGGCTTCGGGCGCTCGCGACCGAAGTAGATGTCGCCGTAGACGTCATCTTCGATCAGTGGCACGGCATGCCGCGCGAGCAATGCGAGAAGCGCACGCTTATCGGCTTCGGCCATCATCGAGCCGAGGGGATTGTTGAAGTTCGACGACAGCACGCAGGCCGCCACCGAGCTCGTATCGAGCAAGCGCGCGAGCACATCGATGTCGATGCCGTGGGTCGGACTGGTCGGCACTTCCAACGCCTTCAGGCCAAGCATTTCGAGAGTATGCAGGAGCCCAAAGTACGTAGGGGATTCAACCGCAATCGTGTCGCCGCGCTTGGCCACAGCGGTAAGGGCGAGCGTCACCGCCTCAGTGCAGCCGCTGGTGATAAGCATGTCGTCGGGCGACAACGCATGTCCGAAGCGCATTGCCCGCTTCGCAATTTCCTGACGCAGTCGTGCATCCCCCTGCGGGGCGCAATAGACGTTGTAGCGCGAGCCGTGTAGGCGTGCGGCACGCGCAAGCGCCAGGTCGAGCCGCTTTGATTGCAACAGCGCCGCGTCGGGCACGGAGCAGCCCAAGGGTACGAGCGCGGAGTTTGACGCGTGCTCGAGCAACCCCGCGACGGCGCCGCTGATCGAAACGGTCGATGCTTTTGCGCGCGCGCGTGAAGCTGACGGCAACGCGAGTGCGCCTCGGCGCTTGCCCGCGACGTAAAAGCCCGACTGCGGCCGTGCGATGAGGATGCCGCGATCTTCGAGCAGGCGGTACGCCCGAAGTGCGGTGAAAACACTGATGTGGTGCTCTTCGCTGACGGCGCGCACGGACGGCAAGCGCTTGCCTGGAGCTAGCGCGCCATTGTCGATCATGCTGACGATGAGCTCGGCCAACTGCAGATAGCGGTACGGGGTGTGCGTGTCCATGAAAGCGGTCCTGCCAAAGGGTCCTTCATTATCGACCTCGCACGTTTTGTTCGCCTAGTGAAATTGTGCTGGTCCATGTGGCAAGAAATTGTGACTGTTATGGGCGGCATGCAGGCGCTACGATGCCTACGTTCCGATGGCATCTGCAGGATTGCTCCCCCGACTGTTTGCAACGAATGGTCCAATGGACCCACAACAGAGGCAAAGACATGACGACTTCTCAGGAATGGCGCGGAAGATTTCCTTACAACGAGATCATTTCTCTGCTCGACGTGAATCGACCGTTCAACCTGGCGGAGAGCACATCTCAAGACTTGACCTTTGGCGAGGTTCTGGACTTGGCTGGGCTTGAGGACATTCGCAGTTTGAAACTCGGTTACGGCAAATCCGCCGGTGCGGTTGCACTTCGGGAGGCCATTGCCGATGCCTGCAAGGTTCCGGCCGAAAACGTCATCACGACGCAAGGCACGGCACTCGGACTCTTTCTTCTCGCTTTCGAAGTTTGCCGACCCGGCGACGAAGCTGTCCTCATGACCCCTTGCTTTCCGCCGAGCCGTGACTGTCTTCTTGGCGCCGGCGTCAATGTTCGCGAGGTCAAGCTAGCGTTCGAGAATGCATATCGGCTGGATCTCGATCCGATTGCGGCCGTCCTGTCGCCGAAGACCAAGCTGGTCAGTCTCGCCTCGCCGCAGAACCCGAGCGGTGTTCAGACGTCGCGCGCTGATATCGAGAAGCTGCTCGTCTTGCTGAACAAGAAGGCTCCGGAAGCCATCCTTTTCATTGATGAGACCTACCGAGAGGCCACTTATGGCGACGATCCCGCGATGGACAGTGTTGCGGGGATCGACCCGCGTATTGTCACCGGTGCGTCTGTCTCGAAAGCGCTCGGCGCGCCGGGGTTGCGTACGGGCTGGCTTACGGTAGCGGACGCAGATCTTCGCTCACGCCTGACAATCGCCAAGATGAACACGGTGATTTCGGGGTCGGTGCTCGATGAAACCCTGGCCGCGGCACTACTACGCAACAGACAAGGTGTGCTCGCGCCGCGGCGTCGATTGCTGGCCAATGCGCTTGACGAACTGACGGCGTGGTGCGAGAGCGAGCGCAAGCGCATCGAATGGGTGCGGCCGGACGCCGGGGCGCTATGTTGCTTGCGCCTGCGATCCGACGCTCTGGACGATGCTGCTGTCTCGCGCTTCTGGGATCTGCTGCCGCGCCATGACTTACAACTGGCGTCCGGCGCATGGTTTGGTGAGAGCAATCGTGCGTTCCGGCTTGGCTTTGGTTATTTGCCTCCCGAACGTCTCGGCGCTGCATTGTCCGAGCTTTCAACGGTCCTGGACGCCGCTGCCGGGTGACAAAGCGGACTTCAGGTCTGCACGGCCCAAGGCATTGAGAAGGGAGTGCACTGCTCTGCCGCCTGGCCGCCGGGCACCGATGCCCTGCGGCAGTCTTTATCCAACGCAATAGAGGTCAATGTGAAACGGTTCTATAAAGTCGTCGATGTCTTTACCAGCCGACCGCTGCTAGGCAACCCGGTCGCCGTAGTGCTAGACGCTGAGGGGTTGTCTACCGATGAGATGCAAGGTATCGCTGGCTGGACCAACCTTTCCGAAACCACATTCGTGCTCCCGCCCACTACGGCCATGGCCGATTATCGGTTGCGGATTTTTACCCCGCGTAGTGAGCTTTCCTTTGCCGGACATCCGACACTTGGCAGTGCGTACGCCCTGCTGGAAGCGGGGCGTGCGACGCCTCGTCGGGACGGTCGATTGATTCAGGAGTGCAGCGTCGGGCTCGTTGACCTGATGGTTGAGGAGCACGGCGGAGAACGCCGGCTGTCCTTCTATCTGCCGCCTGCCAAGGTGTCGCCACTGCAGGCCGAGGATATTGCCGACCTTGAGCAGATCCTCCAGCGCAACGTGGATACCAAGACCACACCGGCCATCGTAAACGTGGGCGCCAACTGGGTCATCGCGCAGATGCCGGATGCAGCGTCCGTACTCGATCTGCAGCCCGACTTCGCGAGATTGGCGGACTTTGAACGCCGTCTCGGCGTGACCGGCCTGACTGTATTTGGCGCACGCGAGCATGGCGACGCAGCAATAGAGGTGCGTACCTTCGCGCCGTCCTGTGGGGTGGAGGAGGATCCGGTCTGCGGGAGCGGCAACGGCAGTGTGGCCGTTTTCCACTGGGAGCGCGGTCTGCTTCCTCCCGGCGGAGGTGACTACGTGGCTGCGCAGGGGCGCCGCGTCGGGCGAGATGGACGAGTCAGGATCCGTGTCGACGAGAACGGACAGGTACGTGTCGGCGGCTCTTGTGTCACGTGTGTGGAAGGCTCGCTCATGCTTTAGAGATTGAGCATTGGATGAACTCACAGTCGACGCTATCTGCCTGCCCGAGAATTGGCAAGATGAAGACTCGAAGTGAATATTTCCGCATTTCCTGTCGATGTATCCCGCGGCTTCATTTCTGTGACCAATTCTCTATCACCGGCCCCCCCAACCCTGTCCTATAATGGTTGACTACACAATCATTGATGGAACAATAAAATGATTTCGCAGCCTCACGAGGCGCATAGCAGCGGGCAGGTGCTGCCATTCCGCGAGTCCCTGCTGGCCATGCTGGGTATCGCGTTCGTGGTGATGTTGGTCGCACTTGACCAGACCGTGGTTGGCACCGCGCTGCCGACCGTGGTGGCGGAACTGCAGGGGTTCGAGTACTACGCCTGGGTGGCGACGGCCTATCTGCTGATGTCGGTGATCACGGTGCCGATCTTCGGGCGGCTGGGCGACTACTATGGGCGAAAGCCCTTCGTGATGGTGTCCATCGTCGTGTTCACGCTGGCTTCCGCGCTGTGCGGCATGGCAACGAGCATGCCGTTCCTGGTGCTTGCGCGCGGCCTGCAGGGCATTGGCGGCGGCATGTTGGTGGGTACTGCCTTTGCTTGTATCCCTGACCTGTTCCCCGACTCGCATGTGCGCTTGCGCTGGCAGGTGATGATGAGCGCGGCGTTCGGCATTGCCAACGCGGTGGGGCCGTCGCTTGGCGGCGTGCTGACCGAGGCCTATGGCTGGCGCTCGGTGTTCTATGTGAACTTGCCGGTGGGCTTGCTGGGGTTGTGGTTTGCCTGGCGCTACCTGCCGCACTTGCGCCAGCAGGCCAATACCGGCGCGATCAAGGTGGATTGGCTCGGCGCGGCGCTGATCGGCGTGGGGCTGGGCGGCTTGCAGTTGTGCGTGGAGTTGATGCCCGAGCGCGGGTTCGGGCTGGTCACCGGCGGCTTGCTGTTGATGTCGGTGTGTGCCTTGGTTGGGTTATGGCAATGGGAGCGCCGCACGCCGAACCCGATCCTGCCGCTGGAGATGTTCCGCAATCCCGGGCTGGCGCCGTTGTTCCTGCTGGCCGTGTTCGTCGGCTTCGCGATGTTCTCGTTGCTGCTGTACGCGCCGCTGCTGTTCCAGGGAGGCTTTGGCTATTCGCCGAAGGAGGCGGGCGTGCTGGTGACCCCGCTGGTGGTGTGCATCACGGTGGGCAGTATCATCAATGGGCGCATCATCACCCGCATCCGCCAGCCTAACAATATGCTGTATGCGGGATTCGGCATGCTGGCGCTGGCTTGCCTTGGGCTGTCCCAGGCGACGCGCGGGATGTCGCACCATGTGTTGCTGGGCTTGATGCTGCTATGTGGCTTCGGGCTCGGCTTCATCATGCCCAACCTGACGGTGTTCGCGCAGCAGACCGCGGGCCGCGAGCATCTGGGCATTGCCACGGCGATGCTGCAGTCGCTGCGCATGGTCGGCGGCATGATCGGTACCGCCGTGGTGGGCACGTTGGTCACGCGCACTTACCTCAGTGGCGTGCACGATGCGCTGCAGAGCGCTGGTGCCGGGCAGTGGCAGGCACGCATGGCGGATCCGCAGATCCTGATCGACCGTGCGGCGCAGGCAAGCCTGCTGTCGCAGTTGGAGGCGGCCGGGCACAATGGCGCCCTGTTGCTGGAGCAGGCCCGGCTGTCGCTGGTTGGGGCCATCCATATGGGGCTGGCGCTGGCCGCGGTGATTGCGGTGCTGGGCCTGTGGCGTTCGCGGCGGGTGCCGCCGATCAAGCTGGAGCGTGCCGTCAAGCCGGTCATGGCAACGGAGTAGGGCGGGGCGCGGGGCTAGCCGATAATGTGGGGAGGTTGCCCGTCGCGTGACGGTGCCCCAAGCAGGAGATTGGAGTGGAATTGGAGCGTCAAAGCCTGGCTGTGCTACAGCAGTTCGGGCGAACTTACCGGGCCTATGCCGCAGCTTTCGAGCAGCGCATCGGCCACCCCTTGCCGCGCTGGCGCATTCTGTCCGCGTTGTACGCCCATGCCGGGCCCATCGCGCAGAAGCCCCTTGCCGACCGCGTCGGCATGGACCCGGGCGCGCTCACGCGCCAGCTCAAGGCGCTGCAGGAGCTCGGCTGGGTAGAGCGCAACACCAGCGAGCGCGACAACCGCGTGACCAACGTCACCCTGTCGGCGCTCGGCCATGGCGTTGTGGAGCAGGCATTGCCGCTGCGCTCGGCATTTCTGCAGGACGTGCTGGAAAACGTCTCCGAGACCACCATGCGCAATCTGTCCAAGGGCCTGGAAGAGCTTGAGGGTGGCATTGCCGAAGCGGTGCTGCGCACACAGCAGGACAAGGCGGACGCCGTGTGAGCGCGGCATCCATGACGACCTTGGTCCAAGCGTCCTGACTACCCCAGCCCTTGCTACGGCCGAGCCGGTTGCAGCCTCAGCGGCGCCGTCCACATCTCGGCCAGCAGCACGCCCAACACCGTGAGCACCCCGCCTACCGCGTGATACGGCGCGAGCGATTCGCCCAGCAAGCCCGCCGCAATCAGCGCGGTGAGCAGGGGGATCAGGTTGAAGAACATGCTCGCACGGCTTGGCCCTATGCGGGCGACGGCGTGCATCCACACCAGCGGTGCAACCATCGACGCCATGAGCCCGGCGAACCCGACCAGAGGGAGATTGGCGGCCGAGAGCCCCATCTTTGGTGTGAGCAGGTATAGCGGCAGCAACGCGATGACGGCGGCGACGATCTGCAGGTAAAGCATTTGCAGTGCCGGCACGTCCTTCATCTTCCAGCGCTTGAGCAAGATCACATAGACCGCGTAGGCCAGCATGGCCAGCAGCATCAGTGCGTCCCCGAGGTTGGCGCCGCTGGTCAGCAGGCTGCCCAGGTCGCCGGACGATACGACCACCAGCACGCCGGTAATCGACAGCACGGATCCCGCCGCGGCCCCGGTGGTCAGGCCCTGCCCCAGTAGCAAGATCGACAATGCCAGCACCATCATCGGCGTGAGCGAGCCGATGATGCCCATGTGCGTGGCCGTGGTCAGGTAGGCGGCATAGTAGGCCAGGCACTGATAGGCCACCATGCCGAGCAGGCCCAGCACGGCGATTCGCCACAATCCGGGCCGGATGGCGGCCCAGTTGCGCAGCACGGGGCGCAGTGCCAGCGGCGTGAAGAGCACGGCGGCCAGCAACCAGCGGTAGAAGCTGATCTCGGCTGGCGCGATGGTGCCGGCGGCCATTTTGCTGACGACGGTGTTGCCCGACCAGATCACGACGGCCAGGAGCGGAAAGGCGTATTGCCACATGAGCGCTTTCTCTGATGTGTATGGAACGCTATCATGAGCGCGTCCGTGTTGATCTATATAGCTCAATCAGGACATATCGACCGGAATTCCGGACTCTGAGTAGCAGCGGACCCAAAGAACATGGCTATGGCCGACAAGTGGCGTTTCCTGCCGATCCTGGATGTCGAAGGGATGGAAGGCCCCTTCTACCTGCGTTACGACGAGTTCGGCGCCGATACCCTGGCGCAGGCGCACAGCCATAGCTGGGGTCACCTGAACTACGCCGCGCACGGCTCGATGCAGATGGAGACTGTAGGCATGCGGCTGCTTTCCCCGCCGCAGTACGCGATATGGATTCCGCCAAAGGTGGTGCACAGCTGCACGTTGCGCCACGCGATCGTTTACCGCTCGATCTACATCGAGCCCGGCCTATGCGCGCAACTGCCGGCCGAGCCCTGCACGGTGCGCATCAGCCCGATCATCAAGAGCGTGCTGGCGGACTTTGCCGCGCGCGACGTGCATGTGCCGCGCACGCCGGCCGATCTTCGGCTGGCGCATGTGGTGGTCGACCAGCTTGCCGTGGCGCCGGTGCAGCGCTGCTACCTCCCGGCGGCAACCTCGCCCGCCCTGGCCGCCGTGCTGGAGGCGCTGCAGGCCACTCCTGGCGACCATCGCACGCTGGCTGAATGGGCCGCCAGCGTACACGTGACCGAACGCACCCTTGCGCGCCGTTGCCAGCACGAGCTGGCCATGTCCTTCGGCGACTGGCGCCAGCGCCTGCGCTTCCTGCGTGCTATCGATGCCCTGGAGGCGGGCCGCAGCGTGCAGGAGATTGCGTTCGAACTCGGCTACAGCACGGCATCCGCGTTTATCGCGATGTTCCAGCGCGAGGCTGGCGCCACGCCGGAGCAGTACCGGCGCGAGTTTTGTGGCATTGCGTGATGTTTGCGCTTACCGCGCGCCGCTGAACAGCGCCGCGATGGCCAACGGGTTGGACGGGAAATACAGATGCGTGTAGGACGCCGTCAGCGCGCCCTGCCGGAACACCGCCTCGCCCCGCGAACCGTCGCGCGGCACGGTGGCGTGGCAGTAGGGCGCCAGCGGGGTTTGCGCGCTGGAGTAATGGAAGGTGTGGCCGCGCAGGGTGCCTTCGGGCAGTGCCAGTTGTTGATGGCCGAGCGCGGCAAGGCGGCGTTGCATTGTCACTGTGCCGGGCAGCAGGCCCGCCACGGCGTGGCTATCCCCGGCCTTGTCGACCAGTGTCTCGAACAAGGCCATCATGCCGCCGCATTCGGCGAGGATCGGCAGTTCGTTGGCATGGGCCTGGCGCAGGGCGGCCAGCATGCCTGTGTTGGCCGACAGGCGCGCGGCGTGCAGTTCGGGGTAGCCGCCGGGCAGCCAGAGCGCATCGCAGGCGGGCAAGGCAGCGTCGTCGAGCGGGGAGAAGAAGGCCAGCCGGGCGCCGAGCGCCTGGAGCGTATCCAGGTTGGCAGGGTAGAGAAAGCGGAACGCGGCATCGCGGGCGATGGCGATGGTCTTGCCGGCCAGCAGCGGCGGCGGCACGGGCAGCGGCGGTGCCGCGGCAATCTCCACGGCCGCGGGCAGGGCGCCGATGGGTTGCCCGGCAAGTGCATCCGCGAGGCGGTCCAGCCGCGTGTTGAGGTCGGGCAGTTCATCGGCCGCCAGCAGGCCCAGGTGCCGCTCGGGCAGCGATGCCGCGTTGTCGCGCGCCAGCGCGCCGGCCCAGGCGATATGCGCTGGCAGGCTCTCTTGCAGCATGCTGGCATGCCGTGGGGAGGCCACGCCGTTGGCAAGCACTTGCATGGAGGCCAGCGGCTGGCCGTAGCCAGCCAGCCCGAAGGCCAGCGCGCCGAACGTCTGCGCCATTGCGCCGGCCTGGATCACGCTAAGCACCGGCAGGCCGAAATGGCGGGCCAGGTCGGCGCTGCTGGGGGTGCCGTCGTGCAGGCCCATGACGCCCTCCACCAGGATCAGGTCGGCTTCGGCCGCTGCCTGGGCAAGGCGTGCCGCGGCGTCTTCGGCGCCGGTCATCCACAAGTCGAGCGAGTGGACCGGCGCGCCGCTGGCAGCCGCGAGAATGGAGGGATCGAGGTAGTCGGGGCCGCTTTTGAAGACGCGAACGGTGCGGCCGGCGCGGCGGTGCAGCCATGCCAGCGCGGCCGTCACGGTGGTTTTGCCCTGGCCCGAGGCCGGCGCCGCCACTAGCATGGCGGGCACGCGCAGGGGCCTTGCCGCATCGGATCGGGTGCCTGGAACGGCGGGTGCAGTGGTTGCGGCAAGGTTGGACATGGAGACGACGTTGGCTGGCTAAGTGGCTATTTCAAAAAGATTCTGGCGTCGTTGCGCGGCCTTGCCGTACCAGTTGTACTGTCTGCGGCCGCGCGCCTAGCCAGAACCGCTTCGCTTCATTTTGAAACAGCCTCCAAGTGGCGGGGCTGGCAGAAACGGCTGCCTGCGCGGCGCTGCGATTATAGCCAGTCGGACTGGCTGGCCGGCTGGCTCTCCTGAGCACGATCCGGGTTCGGCAGCACCAGCCCCTGTTGCGCCGCGAAGTCGAACAGCTCGCGCTCATTGCTGGCCCCAAGCTTGCGCATGGCGCTGTTTTTCTGGCGGCTGATGGTCTTGACGCTGCGGCTCAGCTGCCCGGCAATCCCGGTGATCGAGTTGCCACTGAGGTAGAGCCGCATGACTTCGGACTCGCGTACCGACAGGCACAGGGCGCCGGCGCGGCCGGGTGCGTAGTGGGCGCCGGACTGATCCAGCACGCGCGCGGCGGAGTCGCCGATAAAGCGCAGCCCGCGCTCGACGCGGATGATGGCGGTGACCAGTTCGTCCAGTTGCGAGTCCTTGAGCAGGAGGCCATGGGCGCCCGCGTTCAGGATGGCGCGCAGGACCAGCGGGTTGGTGATCATGGTGAGCACCACCACGCCTAGCGCCGGAAAGTGCCGCCGCAGGCTGGCTAGCAGGCGGATGCCATCGCTCGCGTTGCTGCAGGGCATGTGGTAATCGGTGACGACGATATCGGGCCGGAATGCGCGCACGGCCTGCAGCAGCTCGGCGGAGCTGTGGACATCGGCGCAGACCTCCCAGCCGGTTTGGTTCCGCAACTGGCTCCTGACTGCTAGCGTAATGGCGGGATGGTCATCGGCAATCAAGATTTTCAAAGGCATGGCAATGCTCCTGCGCAAGCGCAGGCATGCGCGGTGTCCGGGCCGCATATGCCTGGCGCGAGCTGGAAGGACTTGCGGCACGGATGCCGCGAACATGAAAAGGGAGTGCTTCGATTCGCGCTGGGCGGCGCTTGCCGCAATTGGATCGCGCCCTTGAAAAAACGCGCCGCGCGGCTTTTCGCCGGCGGCGCGAACAGCACAGGAACAAAGCACCTCCAGGCGCATGCTTTGCTCGGACGAACAGGAAGCAGGAGGTGCCCACGAAGCATAAGCGTTGGCTTCGGCGCCAGGACTGAGACTATTCTCAATTTTGAGAGGAGGGCGCGGAAGCTCTCACTGGCCAGCGGGCGTGGCTGGCCGTAAGCCGACACGCCGCGGCGCGGCGTGCATCAGGGGCACAGTGGCAGCAGGGTCAGGCTGCGTAAGCAGCTGTGCGCGTCTCGTGCGACAGGTGACGACGGTCGATGGCGGTGACGGGATCATGCAGCACGGCGCTGCCGATCTCCATGATGCCGCGCAGTGCATTGCCGGCGCGGACCGGCGCCCAGAAATGCACGGCAGCCCATTCCGGGAAGCTGCTGGGCGGCGCCAACAGGCGTGTTTTGTGTTTGCGTGTCACTAGTGGCACGTTGAAATCCAGCAGCGGACAGATGCCGCCCGCGGCAAGCAGCAGCGCAACTTGCGTGTGCCACGACGGCACCACGGTTTCCCGATAGGCGGGATCGTGCGCGAGCCGGTTCAGGAAACCCTGCAGCGGGCTGCCGGGCTCGGTGTCTTCCTGCAGCAGGATCCACTCATGCCGGCCTTCCGCATCCTCGACGCCGCCTGGCCGCACCACGCTGACCAGGCGGCGCGGCGTGGCCATGATGTTGTGCAGCACGACGTCGTCTGGCACGAAGTGGCTATCGACCACGAAGGCACAGTCCAGCTCGCCGCTGCCAAGCTGGGCGGCCAGCGCGGCGTCGGCAAAGACCGGCCGCGTCATGAAGCGGTCATCCGGGAACTGCTCGCACAAGGCCGTGAGGATCTCGGTGATGACCGGATCGCCGATCGACGGCGAAAACCCGATGGAGATGCGGCGGTGCGGGCTTGTCTCCTCGGCGACGGAGGCGAGCGGGCGTACCAGGTGCGCCCATTTTGACAAGATCTGGCGGGCGGTCTGCTCCAGCCGCAAGGCATGCGCGGTAGGTTCCAGCGTGCCATTGCGCTTGATAAAAAGGGGGTCGCCGGTGATTTCGCGCAGCCGCGCGAGGCTGTAGGCAATGGTCGGAACCCGGCCTTGCGTGCAGGCGGCGACGGCGCTTAGGTCACGATATTCCATCAACAAAACAAAAACGTGCAAGAGCTTGGTGCTGACATGCCGCATGGTGACTTCTCCCGATTCGACGCTTGTTTTTGTTTTCTTCTCTGCCTCTCCGCCAGAGCCCCTCGCAGCGCCATTGCGCTCGTGAGGCGTGGCGGTCTTCAAAATCTACCGGCTAACTGGGGAAATGACGACGCAGTGCGGCTTGTATGTGGCCCGGCATATAGAAGCAACGCTGAAAAATGACCAGCCGACCGGCTACGCGTTGCGCTTATCGTCGCCAGTCTGTGCCGGGGCGCGAGGCCCGGTTGCTGGAGATCGAAATTTAGTTAATGCTAGACAAGATTAATACAGAACTTTGAAACTTGCCAGTAGTCTTCTGGAAGTCATTTCATAAAATCAAGTCAAAAAGAACTCTTTGTTGTGACATAAAGACATTAAAAATATTTGTGTCATTCGATTCATAACTTTGTGCGGTCGGGTGCGTTTCGCGACGCAAAATCGGCTTTTTTTCTCTTATCAGGATTTCTTTTCGGTTGCGTGACAGTAAAAAAGCAAATCGTGGAATCGGGAAATGGACTATCAAATTTTGTCAATTCGATCTAGTTTTTTTATGATTTTTTCCAGCTTGGAACGTGATGGCGCTAGATTTCAAAATTGTTTTTATCGATAAATTAAAATGCTGAATTGCTTTTTTTGTCATGGATGATATGCTCAAAGGTTCGCTTGCGCGGCCGTAGGTTGCCGGTCAGACGGGGGGCCGCCTCGCGGCGGGTTGCCTCTCCAATTTGCTTAACTCGCGGCTTGAACACACTGAATTGCCTTTTTCGGTGCGGATGGTAACTTTGCGGCAGGGGTAGAAGTGGTCACGCTCGGGCATTGGCACGAGCGGCCTTTGCTAGCGGAGGCAGTCAGTGAACAGACGTTTCTCGGAGGAGCAGATCCGCGGCTACCTGGCGGAAGCCGCCACCGGCGTGCCGGTGCGCGAGCTATGCGCGCGCTATGGTTTTAGCGACGCTTCCTTCTACGGCTGGCGCATCAAGTACGGCCAGGGCGCTGGCAGCGAAGCGCGCGACAGCCGTAAGTTGCGAGACCTGCAGGAGGAAAACACCCGCCTCAAGAGTATGCTTGCAGATGCGCTGCTCAAGCTTGAGTTGCTGCGCAATCGCACGGGTCGGGCTGGCAACGGCAAGGAACGAAGCTAAGTCTGGTTCGTCCCGCATTGTCGGCGTCTGCCGCCACCTGAGGAGGGACATCGGAAACATGCGGTTTTTCGAGCCGGCAGGGCGACCCCTGGAACATCGTCATGGAAGGCGCAATGCGTCCCCGCTGTGGAGAACTGAACATGAAACGGGCTTCGATCATCATGGCTGCCGCACTGGGCCTGGGGCTGCTTGCGGGCCGGGCTGCCACCGCGGCCGAGTTGGAAGTGCCCGCGCCGATGGTCGCGCCGCCGCCGCCCCGGCTCTTGCTGGATACCGCCACCGACAATGTCGGGCCGGCGGCGGACGGCACCCTCACGCCATCCCAGCGCACCCGTTGCCAGGGCTTGCTCGACAAGATCAACGCACTGCCCGCGGGAGCGCAATGGACCACCGGCAAAGCCACGGTGACCAGCGCGGATGGCAGCACCCATCCCAATATCGAGCGGCAAGCGGAACGCAAGAAGCTCGATGAGGCGTATCGTCAGGAATGCGCGCAGGAAAGAAAGTAATCTCTATTTTGCGCGGCAGCGGTCTGGCGTAATCGTGACTTCTCCCAGCGCACGGTTGCCGATTCCCGCGTAGCGATAGTTCAGCGTGACACCCAACTGGCCCAGCACCGGCACGTCCGGGTTGCGGCAGATGCCGCGCTCGAGCACGGGGCGGGCGCTCGCCATGAACGCCACGGTACCCTCGCGGGTCGCATCCACGCCAACCAGGCTGAGGCGGAACTGAACGCGCTTGCCTGGCGAGACGCTGCATCCCTCCAGTCGCGTCGCGGCGTCCAGCGTGAATGGCCCGGCGCGAGTCAGTTCCTGGCAAGCCGTGTTGAGTTCCGCATCTGAGCTGGCCACACTGCCGGTAAGGCGTGTCACGCCACTCATGCCGGTGCTTCTGCCATCCACCGTGCCTAGCAGCAGTCTCGCCAGCGTTGACAGCGAGGCTGGTGCGTTGGCCTGCGCGGCGGCCGCAGGCGTCAGTCCGGTCACCATCAGGAAGCCAAGCGGCGCCAGGCCTGCGCGCACGGCAAAAGGAAAGTCCCGCATAGAGATACAGGTACCGGAAGCGATGTCGAGCGCCAGCGGCATGGCCGCAGGGTGATGTCCCCCTGAGGGCTAGCCCGCATACGGCGGCATAGTCTGAACATAGCCGCGATTGCACGGCCTTGCTGTCGGAGTCTGTCCTACGCAACCGAGGCGTCCGCGGTGCGGATGCCTCTGGGGGTGTCTAGCCGGGACTGGCCCGGAGTGCAGGCGGAGGGGCTATCCGTCGCCGGTTCGGGTGGGCGTAGCGGCACCCGCTCGGGGTCTTCATAGACGGAGCCCAGCCCTGCCGGATCGACGATGCGCAATTGCCGCTGCCGCACGGTGATCAGCCCGACCGTGGCAAAACGCGCCAGCAGGCGGGATACGGTTTCCAGGGTCAGTCCCAGGTAGCTGGCTATATCGTTGCGCGACATCGCCAGGGTCAGCGTCGCTCCGGCATTGCCCCGGCGGCGTTGTTCGCCAGCGAGGTCGAGCAGCAGCATAGCCAGCCGCTGGGCGGCTTTCATCGACCCGATCGCGACCAGCAGCGTCCGCTCGCGCTCGGCATTGCGGCGCAACGTGCTGAGCATCGGCTCGCGGTACTCGGCGCTGAGCAGGTGCGCGCGTGCCGTCTCCACCGGCACCACGCAGCAGCGCGTGTCCTGCATGGCCACTGCGCTGGTGCAATGGGCCTGGCCATCGAGATCTTCCAGCCCGAGCACTTCGCCCGGGTGCGCGAAGGCGGTGACCTGGCGCCAGCCAAGCGGTGACTCGAACACGGATTTGGCGCTGCCGTCGCGCACGGGAAACACGGCCAGTACTGGCCGGCCCTGGCGGTGCACCGTTTCTCCGGCGCGCCAGAGCATGCTGGCCGGGGCCAGGCTGCGCTGCCGCCGATCGTTTGCAACTGACGCTTCCGAGTTGCGGCAGATTGGCTGGAACAAGCACAGCGAGCAGCCTGGAAACGCTGCGTCGGGCGTGGTCATGACATTCTCCGTTTGCCTGCGATACACGCAAACGCAGTATAACCGCGCGCCTTTTGCCGCTATCTCTTAGTGATCTGCATTCTTTCGTTGGCTGAATTCAGTGTTTTGGTAATTGTGGGCGCGAACGGAAGTGCATCTGCGGGCGCATGCCGGATTAGATGAAAGAATCTAATGTCTTGCTTTCATAACATGTGATGGAAAAGCGACAGCAAGCGCCGGGTTGTCGTGTGCTATGCTGCATCGCAACAATATCGATAGCAGGAGTCTTCATGACCAAAAGCCTTTCGGCGGACTGGCATGCGCAGCTCCGGCAGATCAGCCGGGCGCAACCCCAGTCCGCGCACCATCTCAAAACGTGGTTCAACCGTATCGCAACCCTTAATCCCGCAGCGCCCCGTCTTCGGGCGCGTTCGCCGGCGCCGCTGCCTTTGCCGCCGCGCCACCCCTTGCCCGGAGAATGGGCTCCCCACCATCACCGCCTCGCGCCGCTGCCGGGTGAGCTGGTGCCTCGCTTGCCCTACTGGCTATACGTGCCTTCCGGCGCGCCCAAGCGGCCCATGCCGCTGGTGGTGATGCTGCATGGTTGCCGGCAGACGCCGGAAGATCTCGCGGCGGGCACGCGCATGAACGCGCTTGCCGAGCGCGAAGGCTTCATGGTGGCCTATCCCCAGCAGCCCCTGCGGCGCCAGATGCAGCGCTGCTGGCAGTGGTTCGACCTGGGGGCCACGGAAGGCGGCCGCGAGGCGCAGGCGCTGGCGGTATTGATCGATGCGTTGGCGGCCAGGCGGGACGTCCGTGCGGACCAGGTGTATCTGGCGGGCTTGTCTGCGGGCGCCAGCATGGCGGCGGTAGTGGCCTTGCGCTATCCCGAGAAGATTGCCGCCGTGGGCCTGCATTCCGGGGTCGTGATCGGTGCGGGCCACACGGCCAGCGACGGCTTGCGTGCCATGCAGCATGGCACGCAAGCCGACCCGGCGATGTTGCTGGATGCCGCCGGCGTGACGCCGGGCGGACCGAAGATGCCGGCCATCGTGCTGCACGGCATGGACGACGGCGCGGTGCATCCCATCAACGCCCGCTTGCTTGCGCGCCAGTTCCTGGCCTACAACGGCATGAACGACCGGGTCGAGGAGCGGATGAACGGCGCCGCGGTGCGGCACCTCGCCGGCGCGGAGCAGGAAGCCGGCGCGGCGGCGGAGGCTGATGCCGGTGTGGCGCAGGCTGACAGCGCCAACGGCCAGCCAGCCAGTGCCCTGCTGCCGGCCGGGGACTACCTGGAAGCCAGCTTTGGCACCTGGAACCGCGAACTGGTCGAGCTGTGCGAGGTTGCCGGCCTCGATCACGCCTGGAGCGGCGGCGATGGCGACTACCCTTACCATGCGCCGATCGGCCCCGATGCCAGCGCGTTGATGTGGGAATTTTTCAAGCAGCATCGCCGCTAGCGCTGGCCAGCGCATGGGCGTAAAAAAGGAGGGCGCGGATGCGGCCCTCCTTTTTCTTTCACGGCCGGCGTGTGCCTTAACGCCGGCGCAGCAGTTGCCATCAGGCTCAGGCGAGCGAGCGGTCCTTGACGAACAGCGCCGTGGCCATGCCCAGCAGGCACAGCGCCACCACGTAGTAGGCGGGGGCCAGCGGATCGTTCTTGAGCATCAGCGTCACGATCATCGGGGTCAGCCCGCCGAAAATCGCGTACGACAGGTTGTACGAGAATGACAGCCCGGAAAACCGCACCTGGGCCGGGAACGCCTTGACCAGCACATACGGCACCGCGCCGATGGTGCCCACGAAGAAGCCGGCCACCGCGTACAGCGGGATCAGCAGGTCCGGGCGAGTGTGCAGGGTGCTGTAGAACACGTACGAGCTGATCGCCAGCAGCAGGCCGCCAACGAACAGGGTGACCCGCGGGCCTACCTTGTCGGCCATCAGGCCGGCCACCACGCAGCCGACCGTCAGGCACAGCGTGGCCACGCTATTGGCCACCAGCGCGGTGCGCGCATCGAAGCCATAGATCTTCTGCAGGAAGGTGGGCGTCATCAGGATCACCACCACGATGCCCGCGGACAGCATCCACGTCAGCAGCATCGATACCGCTACCGCGCCGCGGTGATCGCGCACCACCGTCTTGAGCGGCATTTCCGCGGCCAGCGCCTTGCGCTTCTGCAGCTCGGCGAACACCGGGGTTTCGTGCAGCCAGCGGCGCAGGTACATGGAACCGATGCCGAACACACCGCCCAGCAGGAAAGGCATGCGCCAGCCCCAGTCGACAAGCTCGGCCGGGGTGAAGATGGTATTGACGCCGGTGGCCACCAGGGAGCCCAGCAGGATGCCGGCCGTCAAGCCTGCGGTCAGCGTGCCGCAGGCATAGCCGGTGCGGCGCGCGGGCACGTGCTCGGAGACGAACACCCAGGCGCCGGGCACTTCGCCGCCAACCGCCGCACCCTGCATCACGCGCAGCAGCAGCAGTGCCAGGGGCGCCAGCAGGCCGATCGCATGGTAAGTCGGCAGCAGGCCCATCAGCAGTGTCGGCACCGACATCAGCAGGATGGAAAGCGTGAACATCTTCTTGCGGCCAAGCAGGTCGCCGAAGTGGGCCATGATGATGCCGCCCAGCGGGCGCGCCAGGTAGCCGGCGGCAAAGATGCCGAAGGTCTGCAGCTGGCGCAGCCAGTCCGGCACCGACGGCGGGAAGAACAACTGCCCGATGACGGTGGCGAAGAAGACAAAGATGATGAAGTCGTAGAACTCGAGCGCCCCCCCGAGGGCGGCAAGGGCAAGCGTCTTGTAATCCTGTCCGGTCAGCGGGCGCGCTTGCTGGCTGTGCGCGCTATCTGCTCCGGCAGTACTGCTGATGGTAGACATGAGGAGACTCGCATGGAAATGGTTCGCATGCGAAGCGCGCAACACGGTTGACGTGGAGGGTTCTGGCCGGAGGATACAGCGCGGGAGAAGCAGGCACTAAGTGGCGGATAAGCCGCTGGCATGCGACGAGACGCTTCGCAAAGGCGTGACGATACCAGATCGGCGTTGAACCGGCGCCAGACGGCGCGCTTGAATTCCTTTCCGGGCCGTCCTGAAATCCTTTTTAAATCCCTTTGAATGCCTTTGCTTTGCCCCCAAGCGTTGCGATAATGTCGTTAAAAAGTGAAATCCGGGCCACAAAGTGGCCGATCCGTCTGGCGACACCGTGTGGAATGCTTGCACCATCGTGCTCTCCAGCGGGTTCGCATAGCGGACGCGGGTAGTTGGGGTCGAATCTTCTGGGATCACATGGCAATCAAGTTCTCCATGCAGGCGGCAACTGCAACGCCACGTCGCCGGGCCGGCTTGCGGGTGGCCGGCGGCATTGTGGCCGCGCTGGCGGTGTTTGGCCTGGCCGGGTATTTTGGCGGGCCACCGCTGATCAAATCGCTTGCAGCCAAACAGGCCAGCGAAGCGCTGGGGCGCAAGGTCACGATTGGGGGTGCCGAGGTGCATCCGTTCTCGCTGGCCGTCGATGTTTCCGACATTACCATCTACGAGCCCGACGGCACCACGCCCATGCTGACCTTGGGCGAAGCCAAGATCGATGGCGCCATCGCGTCACTGTGGCACTTCGCCCCGGTGGTGGATGCCGTGCATATCGACCGGCCCGCGCTGCATCTTGCGCGCGACGCCAACGGCCGCATGAACTACGCCGACATCGAGGAGCGCTTCGCGGCCAAGCCGCCTGCGCCAAAATCCGAGCCGGCGCGCTTCTCGGTCAACAATATCGCGCTGACCGGCGGCAGCCTGGTGTTCGACGACAAGCTGCTCAACCAGACGCAGCGCGTGGACAACCTGACCATCACGCTGCCGTTCCTGTCCAACTTGCCGCATGACGTGGAGATCGTCACCCGGCCCACGCTGAGCGCGAACATCAACGGCTCCGCGCTGGAGCTGGACGGCACCATGCTGCCGTTCGCGGCATCGCGCGAGACCCACCTCAATATCAACCTCGATGCCCTGGAGCTGGCGCGCTACATGCCGTTCGCGCCGAAGCTCAAGGATGCGGATATCAAGGGCGGGCTGCTGGATTCACGGCTGACGCTGGGCTTTATCCAGGACAAGGACAAGCAGGACGTCTTCCTGGCAGGCACCGCGGCGCTGCGCGAAGCCGATATCCGCAAGCATGATGGATCGCCCCTGGTGAAGGCCGGGCGGGTAGCAGTGGACATCGCGCGCATTGAACCGCTGGGGCGGATGGCCCACCTGCGCAGCCTCTCCGTGGAGGGCCTGGCCGTGCAGGCAGTGCGGCGCGCCGATGGCTCGCTCGACCTGGCGGACGCGTTCCTGCCGGAAGCCGCCAAGGTCGAGAAGCTGGCCCACGCGCCGGCTGCAACCGCATCGGCAGCCGCAGCGGCGCCCGCATCCGCGCCGGCCGTAGCCAAGGCTGGCCCTGCTTCGGCACCCGCCGCCGCCGGCATTGCGCCGGTGCCTGAAAAGCCGTGGCGCTATGCGATCGACCAGATCACCGTCAAAGAGGCCCGCCTGGGCCTGCGCGACGACTCGGCGCCTTCCGGGCCCGGCACGCTCGCGCTCGGGCCGCTTGACGCCGACGTGGCGGGTCTCTCCGGCGACAGCGACAAGCCGGCCAAGGTGCAGGCCAGGCTGGCGATCGGTGAAGGCCAGACGCTCAGCCATGAGGGCGAGCTGTCCCTGCGTGGCGGCACCATGCACGGCACGCTGCAAGCCAGCGGCGTCAAGCCCCAAGCGTTTGCCGCATGGTGGCCGGCGCAACTCCAGACCCGGTTTGGCGACACTGCCATCAATGCCGAGCTGCACTACAAGATGGCGTGGGGCGGCCCCGCTTTTGCCTTCTCGCTGGAAAAGTCCCGCGTCGAACTGGCGCCGCTCTACCTGACCACCCGGGAGCCGGTGACAGTGGCACAAGTGGTAGCCGCCACGACTGGCGCAAGCCAACCTGCCGCTGCCGATAGCGACCGCCGGCGCGACGCGCGCCGCGCGCGCGCGCGCGACGACAGCGACACCGCCAACCTGCCGGTGATGCTCGCCGAGCGCGTGGCGCTGGAGGACATCGCGTTCGATCTTGGCGCGCATTCCTTCCAGGCCGGCCAGTTGGTGGTCGCCAAGCCGCAGATCGCCATCACGCGTGACTTCCGCGGCGAATTGCTCGAAGGCGCGCGCCTGTGGGCTGTGCAATCCAGGCAGAAGTCCGCCCAACGCAGCACCGCCGTCCAGGCCAAGGCTGTCCAGCCCGAGAGCGCGGCGGCCGCCAAGCCATTGCCCTGGAAGGCGCAGCTTGGCAAGTTCACGCTCGATGGGGGCAGCCTGCGCGTGACCGACTATGCGCCCGCGGCCGCCAACCGCGACCGCCCCGTGATCCATCAATTCCGCAATATCAGCCTCGGCACGGGAGCGCTCAACTGGCCGATGGCGGCCGGGGCCATCCCGGTGAAGTTCAAGGCCGATGTGGGCCGGCGCGGCGCGATGGCGCTCGACGGCACCGTGCTGCCTACCGGGCCCGCGGCGCAATTTCAGGTCGACGTCCGAGAGCTGGACCTCGCGCCGCTGCAGCCCTACCTGGCTGACCGCTTCAACGCGGCGTTGCGTGGCGGCGCCGCTACCGTCAAGGGCCGCCTCGGCGTGGAGGCACCCGCCGGCAAGCCAATCGCCGCGCGCTTCACCGGCAATGCGCTGCTCGGCAATGTGCGCAGTGTCGACCGGGTGACCGGTGACGACTTCCTGCGCTGGCGCTCGCTCGCGGTGAACGGCATCGATTTCGCCATGGATGAGGCCAAGGGGCCGATGAAGGTCGGCGTGGCCGGTGTCGCGCTGTCGGATTTCTACGCGCGGGTGATCCTGAATGCCAACGGCCGCCTGAACCTGCAGGATGTGATGGCCGGCGGCGCTGCCAAGGGCGAGGCCGCGCCCAGCACCAGCCTGACGCAAGCCAATCCCGCCTCGCCGAGCGCCGCCAGCGCACCGGCCCCGGTGCCCGCGCCTGTGGCTTCCGCCGCGGCCAAGCCGCAGATCCGGATTGGCGGCGTGACGGTGGAGAAAGGCAACATCAATTTCTCGGACTTCTTCATCAAGCCGAACTACACCGCCAACCTGACCGACATGAAGGGCTCGGTCTCCAAGGTGTCCTCGACGGAGCCGGCGCCCGCCGACCTCACGCTGGCAGGCCGCATCGACGATGATGCGCCGGTCACGATCGACGGCAAGCTCAACCCGCTGGCCGATACGCTCTACCTCGATATCGCCGCCAAGGCCGCGGGCGTGGAGCTGACCCGGCTGACCCCGTACGCGGCCAAGTACGCCGGCTACCCGATCACCAAGGGCAAGCTCACGGTCGATGTGGCGTACAAGATCGAGAACGGCAAGCTGGACGCGCGCAACCACCTCTACCTGGACCAGCTGACCTTTGGCGACAAGGTCGACAGCCCTAGCGCGACCAAGCTGCCGGTGCTGCTGGCGGTCTCGCTGCTGAAGGACCGCAATGGTGTGATCGACATCAACCTGCCGGTGTCGGGCTCCTTGTCCGACCCGGAGTTCAGCATCGGTGGCGTGATCGTGCGGGTGATCGTCAACCTGCTCACCAAGGCCATCACCTCGCCGTTCTCGTTGATTGCCTCCGCCTTTGGCGGTGGTGACGAGCTGGGCTATGTGGAGTTTGCGCCCGGTACCTCCACGCTCACACCGGCGGCCACGCAGAAGATCGCGACACTGGGCAAGGCCCTGGCCGACCGCCCGGCGCTGCGCCTGGAGATCAGCGGCCGCATCGATCCCGCCACCGATACCGCCGGTGCCAAGCGCGCCTGGCTGGACGCGCGCGTGGCCGAGCAAAAGTCGCGCGAGATGCGCGCCAGCGCGAAGGCGGGCGCCGTGGCCGAAGAGAACGAAGAGGGAGAACAAGGAGCCAAGGTGACGGTGTCGCCGCAGGAATATCCGAAGTACCTGGAAGCGGTCTACAAGCGCGCCTCCTTCAAGAAGCCGCGCAATATGGTCGGGTTGTCGAAATCCCTGCCCACCAAGGAGATGGAGGCGCTGCTGCTGGAGAATGCGCCGGTGACCGAGGTGGAACTCCGGCAATTGGCCGAGCAGCGTGCGCTGGCGGTCAAGCAGGCGCTGGAGCGCGATGCCAAGGTGCCAGAAAGCCGCCTGTTCCTGACCGCCTCGAAGCTCAACGCCGATGGCATCAAGGACAAGGGCGCACCCAACCGGGTCGACTTCACCATTCGGCAGTGAATCGCCGGTAAACCTGGCCTTGCCCGCGCAGGGGTGGCGTTGCCGTCCCCTGCGCCCTGCGGCCCGGCCCAATCGGCGGGGCACGAGCAAAAAACGCTGTATCATTTCGCCCGGAATCGATACAGGAGTGCGTTTTGCAGCAGGAAGCCGTTGTTTACAAGACTTGGGTTTGCTTGATTTGCGGATGGGTCTACGACGAAGAGCAGGGCTGGCCGGACGATGGCATTGCCCCGGGCACGCGCTGGGATGACATTCCGGATGACTGGCGTTGCCCCGAATGTGACGTGGGCAAGGGCGAATTCGCGATGATCGAGATCTGATCGGCCGGGCGGGCAAACGCAGCCAGCCAAACGATCAGCGACCGGGCGCTTCCGGCCCGGATCACGATATCTCACAAAGGGCGGCTTAGTGCCGCTGCATTTGCCGGCAGATGCCGGCGCGCTTGCGCTGCTCGGCGCAGCGCCGATAGCGCATGCGGTAGGGGTGGCTACAGCGCCAGATCGCCGTGGCCACGGTGACCAGCAGGAACGCCGCCATCAAGACAGCCAACAGGCTCAGTGTCATAGCGGCCCCCTTTTTCACAAGCAAGCCGGGAACGCTCGAAGCGTTCAGATAAGCAACGGAAGCGCCTCCAGCAAGGCCACCGCCAGCAGAGCCCCGAAGATCGCACCCGCCGCGCGGCAACTGATGCGCAAGGCCCGGGCCGTGAAGGGGATCCCGCCGAAGGCAATCATGCCGACCAGCGCCATCGGAATCAGGAACACAAGATCATGTGACGTGAAGTGCAGCATTGCCGTCTCCTGTCTCTCTGCTTGTGCTTCCAGTATAGAAAGTGTCGCAGGGAGGCCAAGGACGATGACATTGGGGTTGTCCCGTAAGCTGCATTTCGTCGGGCCGCGTGCACAAGCCGCCTCGCCACATCCCTTGCTGCAGCCGCCGCCCATGCCATATTGGCCCCTGGCGCGGGCGCCAGGGCAGTCACTGCCGCCGGCCTGCTGCAGCGCTGCATAAATTCCCCTTGTAGCGCGCGTAAAAACTTCCTAAAAATTGGTCAGGCCACTTTACCTCCTGGCCCAAATCATTTTCGGGACCGCGCGCCGACATGCCCCTGCAGCAGATCGAACCCCGCCGCCTTTACCGCCAGATTGCCGACCAGTTGCGCCGGCTGATCGAGAACGGGGAGTTTCCCGTGGGCGCGCGCCTGCCGCCGGAGCGAGACCTTGCGGTGCAACTGGGCGTGTCGCGGCCGTCGGTGCGCGAAGCTCTGATTGCGCTGGAGGTGGAGGGGCTGGTGGAGGTTCGGATGGGCTCGGGCATCTACGCCTGTCCGCCGGACCGTGCGCGCGCTGCCAGCGTGATGGCCGAGCCGCCGCTGGATGTGATCCGCGCGCGCCAGACCATCGAAGGCGAGATGGCGGCCAACGCCGCGCGGCATGCCACGCCGGCCTTGCTGGACGCGCTGGAAGAATCGATTGCCATCATGCAGGAGGAGGCCGGCGCCGGACAGATTCCGGTCAAGGGCGATCGCCTGTTCCATTTGCGGATTACCGAAGTCTCCGGCAATGCCGTGCTGCAGCGCCTGGTGGCCGAGCTGTTCGACGAGCGCCATAACCCGCTCTTTGCCCGCTTCGGCAGCCATTTCGAGAACGCGTCCAGCTGGCACGCGGCCATTGCCGAGCACCGCGCCGTGGTGGCAGCCATCGCCTCGGGCTCGCCGGACGCCGCGCGCGACGCCATGTGCCTGCACCTGGAAGCCTCGCACAGCCGTTTCTACGCGGCATGGCCCGCAGGCGCGCCAACCGAGCTATCCGAGCCAACCGAGCCAACCCCAACGCGCCGCAAGCCGCGCAAGCTTGCCGAGGAGTCATGATGTCCCTGGTCTGCCATATCCATGCGAGCGAAGACCTGCGTTTCACGCAGGTGGAGCCTGCCGCTCCCGGGCCGTTCGAGGTCGAGGTGCGCCTCGGCGCGGCCGGCATCTGCGGCTCGGATCTGCACTACTACTTCCATGGCAAGGTCGGCGCCTTCGTGATCCGCGAGCCGCTGACGCCAGGCCACGAAGCGGCTGGCATCGTCTCCCGCGTTGGCAGCGGTGTCACGCGCGTCGCACCGGGCAACAAGGTGGCGATCAATCCCTCGCATGCGTGCGGGCAATGCGACTACTGCCGGGCCGGGCGCGACAACCTTTGCCGGAACATGCGCTTTCTCGGCAGCGCCAGCATCTATCCGCATGTGCAGGGCATGTTCCGCGAGCACTTCCTGATGCACGAGCGCCAGCTGACGCCGGTGGACAGCGATATCTCGCTGGGTGAGCTGGCGTTTGCCGAGCCGCTCTCGGTCGCGCTGCATGGTGTGAACCGCGCGGGGGAGCTGCTGGGCAAGACCGTGCTGGTCACTGGCGGGGGCACCATCGGCAGCCTGGCGGTGATGGCCGCGCGCCTGGCCGGCGCCGCGCACATCATCGCCTGCGATATCGCGGACCGCCCGCTCGAAGTGGCATTGCAGGTCGGCGCCGACCAGGTGATCCGCACCGACCGGGAGCCGCCGCAGGCTCTGCAGGACCTCGCCGATGTCTGCCTGGAAGCCGCCGGCAGCGGCGCGGCGCTGGAAACCTGCCTGCTGGCCGCGCGGCGTGGTGCGCGCATCGTGCAGATCGGCACGTTGCCGGCCGAGGGCCTGCACTTTCCGGCCAACAACATCATGGCGCGCGAGCTGGAGTATGTCGGCGCGTTCCGCTTCGGGCGCGAGTTCGACTGGGCCGTGCGCTACCTCACGCAAGGCCGCCTCGACGTGCGCCCGCTGCTGTCGGCGCAGCTGCCGCTGGCGCAGGCCGTGGCGGCATTCACGCTGGCCGCCGACAAGACGCGCAGCACCAAGGTACAGCTCACCGCCGCATAGATCCATCCACGCAGCACCTGACTGCCGCAAGCGCATCCGCAAGAGAGCGCAAGGCCCACCACACCGAAGGAGACGAAGCATGAAGCCATTTTCCCTGCGCCTGCCGTCAACGCTGCTGCCGGCCGCCCTTGTGCTGGCAACCTGCGTGGCCGGCCTGGCCTGCGGCAGCGCGCTGGCCCAGACCAAGCTCAAATGGGCGCACGTGTATGAGACCTCGGAGCCCTTTCACAAGTGGTCGGTGTGGGCCGCCGAGGAGATCAAGAAGCGCAGCAACGGCAGGTACCAGATCGATGTGTTCCCCGCCTCCCAGCTCGGCAAGGAAAACGACATCAACCAGGGCCTGGCGATGGGCTCGGTCGATATCATCATCTCGGGCTCCAGCTTTGCCGCCAAGTCGTTCCCGCGCATTGGCGTGACCTACTACCCCTACACCTTCCGCGACGCCAACCACCTGCTGGCCTATACCAAGAGCGATATCTACAAGGAGCTCACGCGGGGCTACGAGGAAAAATCGGGCAACCATATCGTCGCAACGACTTACTACGGGACGCGCCAGTCCACCTCCAACAAGCCCTTCTCGCACTGTGCCGAGATGAAGGGCCTGAAGATGCGCGTGCCCGATGTGCCGGCCTACCTTGCCATGCCGCGCGCCTGCGGTGTGAATACCTCGCCGATTGCCTTTGCCGAGGTGTACCTGGCGCTGCAGAACGGCACCGTGGAGGCGCAGGAGAACCCGCTGCCCACCATCGAAGCCAAGAAATTCTATGAGGTGCAGAAGTACATCGTGCTCACGGGCCATATCGTCGACCACCTCAACACGGTGATCTCGGGCGGCCTGTGGAAGAAGCTCTCCGAGGCCGACCGCAAGATGTTCAGCGACGTGGCGCAGGAAGCCGCCACGCGCGCCACCGCCGACGTGGTGGCGCGCGAGAAGGAACTGGTGGCGGTATTCAGGCAAAAGGGCCTGACGGTTACCGACATCAATGTACAGGAGTACCGCGACGCGGTGCTGAAGAACGTGAGCTTTGAATCGCAGGGTTATCGCAAGGCCGACTGGGACAAGATCCAGGCCGTGCAGTGACCCCGGCGGCAGACGCCAGATGGCAGATCAAAGATCAGGCAGATCGCAGTCTTTGCGGAGCAACACCATGGAAATGCGTTCCCGACTTGCCGACGACCTGCCCGCGCAGGCCGTCGCCGGCGAGACCTCAGGCAGTGCGCCGCAACTGGCCACCGTCGCGGAGCTGGCGCACAGCTTCGAGGAGGCGGACAACAAGCAGGTGGAGCTTGCCGGCTACGCCGCCGAGGACTGGTTCACGCTGGGCTTGTTCTGGCTCATGACCGCGCTGGTCTTCCTGCAGTTCTTCACCCGCTACGTGATGAACGACTCGCTGGCCTGGACCGAGGAGCTGGCCACCTACTGCCTGATCGGCGTGGTGTTCATCGGCGCGGCCATGTGCGTGCGCAAGAGCCGGCATATCCAGGTGGACCTGATCTACCGCTACCTGCCGCATGCGCCGGCACGCGTGCTGTCCACGCTGGTGGACATTGTGCGCACCGCCTTTCTTGGCTATGCGGGCTGGCTGGTCTGGCGCTACATCCTGGTGGTGGGCGACGAGCCGATGACCACCATCGAGTGGAACAAGAGCTGGATCTACTACCTGGTGCTGGCCGGATTCGTCCTGATGTGCCTGCGCTCCTGCCAGGTGAGCTGGCTGAACTGGACGCAGGGTTTCTCCATCCTGGAGCGCCCCGAAGCGTTCGAGGCCAGCGACGACTGACGACACGAGTGACGAAAACCGACGACCGACGATCGACGACCAACCCGGAGCGCGCCCCGCCATGTGGATCCTGATTGTTTCCTTCCTGCTGCTGATGCTGGTAGGCCTGCCGGTCGCCATTGCGATGGCGGTGGCTTCGCTGCTGTATATCTGGGCCTCCGGCACGGTGCCGGACGTGATCCTGGCGCAGCGCATGATTGCCGGCGTGGAGAGCTTCCCGCTCCTGGCCGTGCCCTTCTTCATCCTCGCCGGCAACCTGATGAACGTGGCCGGCATCACCGGGCGCATCTATAACTTCGCCGTGGCGCTGGTGGGCTGGATGCGCGGTGGCCTTGGGCACGTCAACATCATCGGCTCGGTGATTTTCTCCGGCATGTCGGGCACCGCCATTGCCGATGCGGCGGGCCTGGGCACCATCGAGATCAAGGCCATGCAGGACCATGGCTACGAGACCGAGTTCGCGGTGGGTGTGACGGCGGCCTCGGCCACGCTCGGGCCGATCATCCCGCCGTCGCTGCCGTTCGTGATCTACGGCATGATGGCCAATGTGTCGATCGGCTCGCTGTTCCTGGCTGGCATCGTGCCGGGCCTGGTGCTGACCTTGTTCATGATGGGCACGGTGGCGTGGTTTGCCCACCGCCGCGGCTGGGGCAGCGATACGGCGTTCTCCTGGAAGCTGCTGGGCAATGCCAGCGTCGAGATCGCGGTGGTGCTGGCCTTTCCGCTGGCGATCTGGCTGATGACGCGCTTTGGCGTGTCCACCAACGTGGCCGCGCTGATCGCGCTGGTGGTGCTGCTGGCGCTGGACTGGTACTTCGACTTTTCCGCGGTGATGGCGCTGATGGCGCCGGTGATCCTGATCGGCGGCATGACGCTGGGCTGGTTCACGCCGACTGAAGCCGCGGTGGCGGCGGTGATCTGGGCACTATTCCTCGGGCTGGTGCGCTACCGCTCCATGACGCTGCGCTCGCTGGCCAAGGCCACGCTCGACACCATCGAGACCACCGCATCGGTGCTGTTCATCGTCACCGCGGCATCGATCTTCGCCTGGCTGCTCACCACCAGCCAGGCCGCGCAGATGCTGTCCGACGCCATCCTTGGCTTCACCCACAACAAATGGGTGTTCCTGCTGCTGGCCAATGTGCTGATCCTGATCGTGGGCTGCTTTATCGACACCACGGCGGCGATCACCATCCTGGTCCCGATCCTGCTGCCCATCGTGCTCAAGCTCGGCATCGACCCGATCCACTTCGGGCTGGTGATGACGCTCAACCTGATGATCGGCCTGCTGCATCCACCGCTGGGAATGGTGCTGTTCGTGCTGGCGCGCGTGGCCAAGCTGTCGGTGGAGCGCACCACCGTGGCCATCCTGCCGTGGCTGGTGCCATTGTTCCTGACGTTGATCGCCATCACCTATTTCCCGGCGATCACGCTGTGGCTGCCGAACCTGGTGGGCAGCAAATGAGCGCCACCATCGTCGAGGTCGAACTGCTGCAGGTGGACCTGCCGCCGCGCGTGCCGCGCTCCGACGCCATCCAGTCCTTCGTCACGCAGGAAACGCCCATGGTGCGCATCCGCTGCGACGATGGCACCGAGGGCACGGGCTACGCCTACACCATCGGCACTGGCGGCTCATCGGTGATGGCGCTGCTGCGCGATCACCTGGCGCCGCGCCTGATCGGGCGCGATCCCGCCCAGATCGAGGCAATCTGGCGCGAGCTGCTGTTCGCCACGCACGCCACCTCGGTCGGCGCCATCACCAGCCTGGCGCTGGCCGCCATCGATACCGCGCTGTGGGACTGGCGCTGCCGGCGCGACGGCCAGCCCCTGTGGCTCGCCGCCGGCGGGGCACAACCGCGTGTGCCGGTCTACACCACCGAAGGCGGCTGGCTGCACCTGGATGCCGATACGCTGGTGAGCGAGGCCGTGGCGGCGCGCGAGGCGGGTTTTCGCGGCGCCAAGCTGAAGGTGGGCCGCGCGCGGGCGAGCGAAGACGTGGCGCGCCTGGCAGCGGTGCGTGCTGCCGTAGGTGACGGCTTCGAGCTGATGGTGGACGCCAACCAGTGCTTCACCGCTGCCGAGGCCATCCGGCGCGCGCCGCGCTACGCCGAGCTGGGCATCGCGTGGTTCGAGGAGCCGCTGCCGGCCGACGATATCGGCGGGCACGTGCGGCTGGCCGCATCCACCTCGGTGCCCATCGCGGTGGGCGAATCGCTGTACTCGCCCGGCCAGTTTGCCGAGTACGTGCGCCAGGGCGCCTGCGGCATCGTGCAGGCCGATGTGGCGCGCATTGGCGGCATTACGCCCTGGCTCAAGGTGGCGCACCTGGCCGAAGCCCACAACCTTTCGATCTGCCCGCACTTCCTGATGGAGCTGCATGTGTCGCTATGCGCCGCGGTGCCCAACGCGGCCTGGGTGGAGTACATCCCGCAGCTCGACGAGATTGCCGCCAGCAGCGTGCGCATCGAGGCTGGCCATGCCATCGCCCCGGACGCGCCGGGCCTTGGCATTGAATGGGACTGGGCCGCGATCGGGCGCCGCACAGTGGCGCGCGCGCTGGTTTCCTGATGATTTCACCGACTACGCAAACGTGGCCGGAACCGCTCATGGAGAATGACTGATGACGCAACGACTCGCCGGCAAGCTGGCCCTCGTCACCGCGGCCGGGCAGGGCATTGGCCGCGCCACCGCCGAAGCCTATCTGCGTGAAGGCGCGCGCGTGATCGCCGCCGATATCAACGAACGCTTGCTCGAGGCGCTGGCCGGCCAGCCCGGCTGCACCACGCTGCGGCTGGACGTGACGGACGCCGCCGCGGTGCACGCCGCGGCGAAGCAGGCCGGCGCGCTCGATATCCTGTTCAACGGCGCGGGCTTCGTGCACCACGGCACCATCCTGGAATGCGACGAAGCGGCTTTCGATTTCTCGATGAACCTGAACGTGCGCGCCATGTACAGCATGATGCGCGCCTTCCTGCCCGCCATGGTGGCGCAGCGCCGCGGCTCGATCGTCAACATGGCGTCGGTGGCAGGCAGCATCAAGGGCGCGCCCAACCGCTTCGTCTACGGCGCCACCAAGGCGGCGGTGATCGGCATGACCAAGTCGGTGGCGGCGGACTACATCGGCCACGGCATCCGCTGCAATGCGATCTGTCCCGGCACGGTGGAGTCGCCCTCGCTGCGCCAGCGTATCGCGGACCAGGCGCGGGATGGCGGCAGGAGCCTGGCCGAGGTGGAGGCCGCCTTTGTGGCCCGCCAGCCGATGGGGCGCATCGGCAGCGCCGCAGAGATCGCCGCGCTGGCGGTGTACCTCGGCTCGGACGAATCGGCATTCACCACCGGCACGGCGCAGGTGATCGACGGTGGCTGGTCCAACTGAGGCGGCACATCCCGCTCGTCCTCTCTCAGCCACCCGCCCGGAGCCAGCATGCCAGCCGATAACATCCTCAATGTCATCCGCATACATCCCGCCGACGACATCGTCATCGCCTGCCGCCAATTGGTGCCGGGCACCGTCATCGCCGCCGAGGGCGTGACCGTCGCCAGCCTGGTGCCGCCCGGGCACAAGCTGGCCGTGCGCGCCATCGCCGCGGGCGCGCCGGTGCGGCGCTACAACCAGATCATTGGCTTTGCGCGCCAGCCGATCGCGCCGGGCCAGCACGTGCATACGCATAACCTGGCCATGGGCGAGTTCGCACGCGAACACGCTGCCGGCGCCGATGCGCGCGCTACCGAATACGTTGACGCACCTGCCAGCTTCGATGGCATCATGCGCGCCGACGGCAGCGTGGCCACCCGCAACTACATCGGCATCCTTACCTCGGTGAACTGCTCGGCCACGGTGGCGCGTGCCATTGCCGATCACTTCCGGCGCGAGCTTCGCCCCGAGGCGCTGGCCGCGTTTCCCAACGTGGATGGCGTGGTGGCGCTCACGCATGGCGCGGGCTGCGCCACCGATAGCGAGGGCGAGAACCTGCGGGTGTTGCGCCGCACGCTGGCGGGCTACGCGCGCCACCCGAACTTTGCCGCGGTGCTGGTGGTGGGGCTGGGCTGCGAGGCCAACCAGATCGATGGCCTGCTGGCAGAGGAAGATCTCACTGGCATGGCCGGCGGCCCGCGCCTGCATGCGTTCAACATCCAGGACAGCGGCGGCACCGCTGGCGCGGTGGCGCGCGGCGTGGCCATCGTGCAGGACCTGCTTGCCGATGCCAATCGCGTGCACCGGCAAGCCATGCCGGCGAGCCACATCACGGTGGGCCTGCAATGCGGCGGCTCGGATGGCTACTCCGGGCTGACTGCCAACCCGGCGCTGGGCGCGGCCGTGGATCTGCTGGTACGCCATGGCGGCGGCGCCATTTTGTCCGAGACGCCCGAGATCTACGGCGCCGAGCATCTGCTGACGCGCCGCGCGGCGTCGCCGGCGGTGGCCGCGCGCCTGCTGGCGCGGATCCGCTGGTGGGAAGACTATTGCGCGCGCAACCACGGCAGCATGGACAACAACCCCTCGGCCGGCAACAAGGCCGGCGGGCTCACCACCATCCTGGAGAAGTCGCTAGGCGCGGTGGCCAAGAGCGGCACCACCAACCTGGTGGAGGTCTATGAGTTCGCGCAGCCGGTGCGCGCGCGCGGCCTGGTCTTCATGGACACGCCCGGCTACGACCCGGTCTCGGCCACTGGCCAGGTGGCGGGCGGCGCCAACCTGATCTGCTTTACCACCGGGCGCGGCTCGGCCTATGGCTGCGCGCCATCGCCCTCGCTCAAGCTGTCGACCAACAGCGCGTTGTGGCAAAGGCAGGCCGACGACATCGACATCAACTGCGGCGACATCGTCGATGGCGGCGCCAGCATCGCGCACAAGGGCGAGCAGATTTTCCGGCTGATGCTGGAGACCGCATCGGGGCGAAAGACCAAAAGCGAGCTGCATGGCTACGGGCAGAACGAGTTCGTGCCGTGGTCGCTGGGCGCGGTCATGTAAGCGCGAGGCAGGCGCAGCGAACAATCGAAAAAACCACGCAGGAGAGAGCATGAAGATCACCGCCGCGCGCGTCATCGTGTGTTCCCCGGGACGCAACTTCGTCACGCTGAAGATCGAGACCGACGAGGGCCTGACCGGCATTGGCGACGCCACGCTCAACGGCCGCGAGCTGGCCGTGGCGAGCTACCTGGAGGATCACGTGGCGCCCTGCCTGATCGGGCGCGACCCGCACCAGGTGGAGGACATCTGGCAGTACCTGTATCGTGGCGCGTACTGGCGGCGCGGGCCGGTCACCATGAGCGCGATCGCCGCCGTCGATACCGCGCTGTGGGACATCAAGGCCAAGGCAGCGGGCATGCCGCTTTACCAGTTGCTGGGCGGCAAGAGTCGCACCGGCGTGATGGTGTATGGGCACGCCAATGGCAGCGATATCGAGGCCACGGTGGACGAGGTGCTGCGCTACAAGGAACTGGGCTACCGCGCGGTACGCGCGCAATCGGGCGTGCCGGGGCTTAACAAGGTGTATGGCGTGTCGTCGGACCGCCTGTTCTACGAGCCGGCCGATGCCTCGCTGCCGTCGGAGCACGACTGGAGCACGGAGCGCTACCTGGACCACACGCCGCGCCTGTTCGAGAAGGTACGCGACGCGGCTGGCTGGGATCTGCACCTGCTGCACGACGTGCACCACCGGCTCACGCCGATCGAGGCGGCTCGCCTGGGCAAGTCGCTGGAGCCGTTCCGCCTGTTCTGGATGGAAGACGCCACGCCCGCGGAGCACCAGGAGAGCTTCCGGCTGATCCGCCAGCACACCACCACGCCGCTGGCGGTGGGCGAGGTCTTCAACACCATCTGGGACTGCAAGACGCTGATCCAGGAGCAGTTGATCGACTACATCCGCGCCACCGTGGTCCATGCGGGAGGCATCACGCACCTGCGCCGCATCGCTGACTTCGCCGCGATGCACCAGGTGCGCACCGGCTCGCATGGGGCGACCGACCTCTCGCCGGTGTGCATGGGCGCCGCGCTGCATTTTGACCTGTGGGTGCCCAACTTTGGCATCCAGGAATACATGCGCCACAGCGAGCAGACCGATGCGGTGTTCCCGCACGCCTACACCTTTGCCAACGGCATGCTGTATCCGGGCGACGCACCGGGACATGGCGTGGATATCGATGAGACGCTGGCGGCCAGGTATCCCTATCAACGCGCTTACCTGCCGGTGAATCGCCTTGCCCACGATGGCACGCTGTGGCACTGGTAGCCTTAATAGCCCCAATAGCCCCAATGCCAGGCAAACACAGGCAGGCACCATGACGACGCCAAGACTGCACCCCGACACGCTCGCGCGACTTCCGCATGACGTACTGCGCCCGCGCTATCCGCGCGAACGCCTGCGTGGCGGCATCGTCCACCTGGGCATCGGCGCCTTTCACCGCGCGCACCAGGCGGCGGCGACGGAGGCCGCGCTGCACGCTGATGGCACCGACGCGCACACGCTAGACTGGGGCATCGTCGGCGTCTCGCTGCGCCGGCCTGACACGCGCGACGCGTTGGCGCCACAGCAAGGCCTGTACACGCTGGCGCTGCGCGGGGTGCGGGACGACGGCAGCCGCTTCGCGCAGTTGCAGGTGATCGGCGCGGTGATTGCGGTGCTGGTGGCCGCCGATGATCCCGATGCCGTGCTGGAGCGGATCGCGCATGTGGACGCGCGCATCGTCAGCCTGACGGTGACGGAGAAGGGTTACTGCCATGACCCCGCTACCGGCACATTGAACTTCGGCGACCCGGGCATCGCGCATGACCTGCTGCACGCCGGCGCCCCGGTGACCGCCATCGGCTATCTGGCGCGCGGCCTGCAACGGCGCATGGCACGCGGCCTGCCGCCGCTGACCTTGCTCAGCTGCGACAACATCGCCGCCAACGGCGACACGCTGCGCGGCTTGCTGCTGGCCTTCTGCGCGCGCGTGGATGGCGCGCTGCACGATTGGGTGGCCGAACGCTGCGGCTTTCCCAACGCCATGGTCGACCGCATCGTGCCCAAGACCACCGTGGACGATGCCGCGCGCATCAGTGCCGCGCTTGGCGTGGAGGACGCATGGCCCGTGGTGGGCGAGCCCTTCCTGCAATGGGTGATGGAGGACCGCTTCGTGGCCGGCCGGCCGCGCTGGGAGGCGGGCGGCGCGCAGTTTGTCGAACACGCGCACCCGTTCGAGACGCTCAAGCATCGCCTGGTCAACGGCAGCCATTCGACCATGGCCTACCTGGGCATGGTGGCCGGGTGGGCCACCACCGACCGCGCCATCGCCGTGCCGGCTGTGCGCGCGCTGGTGGACGGCATGATGGAGCAGGAAATGCTGCCAACCTTGCCCGCGCTGCCGGGGCTGGACACCGCGGCCTATCGGCGCGACCTGCTGGCGCGCTTTGCCAATCCCGCGCTGCAGCATAAGACCAGCCAGATTGCCATGGACGGCTCGCAGAAGATCCCGCAGCGCCTGCTGGCGCCGATCCGCGAGCGTTTGCGTGCCGGTGCCCCGTTCCCGCGCCTGGCGCTGGGCGTGGCCGGCTGGCTGCATTTCCTGCGCGGCCGGGACGAGCACGGCGCCGAGTACCGTATCGAAGACCCGCTGGCATCTTCGCTGCATGCCTTGCTGGCCGAGGCCGATGCCCGGCATGCAGGGGAAGCGGATCGCATCGCGGCCATCGCGTCGTTCGCGCCGGTGTTCGGGGATCTGGCTGCTTCGCGCGTGTTCGTCGAAACGCTGGCCACGCATACGCGCATGCTGCGCGAGCGCGGCGTGCTGGCGACACTCGCGGCGGTCGCCGGCACGCAGGCCAGCATCGCCTGAACGGATCGCCGAGCGCCAAGTACCGATCCTGCCACCCGCGCGTGGCACGTTGCGGCGCCAACGTGGCGCCGGCCCGCCTCCAGCACTTATTTGCGCGTGTGCGGTCAAACGATCAGGCCGGCGTGTCCTATGCTGTGCAGATACGCAGGCCTGATCAGCAATCGAGTCGCAACTTGCGTATTACGAGCGCAACAGCAGCGCAACAGCATATCCGGAGGTGGCTATGGAACTTCACATGCAATCGCACCACTACGTGCGCCGCATGCCAGACTGGACCGCGGCAGCGGTGTCGGGGCTGGCGGCCGGGGCGCTGCTGATGGTGATCGAGCTGTTCTGGTCGACGATGGTGGCGGGCATCAACCCGTGGGGCACGACGCGGATGATCGCGGCGATCCTGATGGGGCAGGACGTGCTCCAGACTTCGTTGTTCAGTGTGAGTACCGTGGCCGCGGCGCTGATGATCCACTTTGTGCTCGGCGCGGTGCTGGGCATGATCCTGGCAGCGATCATCGCGCCATTTCACCTGGATTCGAGCACGGGCCTGGCGTTGCTCACCGGCGCGGTATTCGGCATTGCCGTGTACCTGCTCAACTTCTACGGCATGACGCGCTTTTTCACCTGGTTCGCCGATGCGCGTGGCTGGCATACGCTGGTTGGCCACATGATCTTCGGCATGACGGCGGCCATTGCCTACTGGAAGCTCGAAAGCAAGGATGTATCTCACTGAGCACGCAAAGCGGAGGAAATAACAGACAATCCATCAGCAAATCCATCGACGCGTGCCGCGGCGCATCCTTGTTTTCATTGCCCTGCGTCTACGCGTTGTTTAGCGGTTTAGCGGTTTAGACCCGCGCATTGCCACTACACGGGCCGTGCGGGCTGGCGGCGGCGGATGAAAGCATCGGCTTTCTCCGCCGCTTTTTGTTTTGCCGCTGGTGGCGCGTGACCGGGCCGATCTTGTGTGGCATCGCACCCAAAGCGCTGTCAAGGCCGCCTTGCCGGTGGCGGACCAGATGCACTAGTCTTATCTCAGCTTGCGTGTAGTTCGCATCCATCTGTACGCAAGCGGGGAGGGTCGGTATGGCGATAGCCATTGCAATCGTGATCATCGTCGTTGCTTCGGTGCTCTTCCATTTTTTGAGCCCGTGGTGGGCGACGCCGCTTGCCTCCAACTGGAAGCAGATGGACGATACGCTGACCATCACGCTGGTCATCACCGGCATCTTCTTCGTCATCATCAACCTGTTCGTCGCCTACATCGTCTGGCGCTACCGCCATCGCGACGGCGCGCGCGCGGCCTATCAGCCGGAGAACCGCAGGCTGGAGCTGTGGCTGACCGCCGGCACCACGCTTGGGGTGATTGCGCTGCTCGCGCCGGGCCTGTTCGTCTATGCCGAGTACGTGCGCCCGCCTGGCGACGCCATGGTCCTGGAGGTGGTGGGCCAGCAGTGGCAGTGGGGCTTTCGCTTTCCAGGCCGGGGCGGCCAGCTCGGCACCTCGGACCCGCGCTTTGTCTCGCCCGCCAATCCGCTGGGCGTGAACCCGGACGACCCGCGCGGGCAGGACGACATCATCGTCGCCGGCCAGGAAGTCCATCTGCCGCTGAATCGTCCGGTCAAGGTGCTGCTGCGTTCCAAGGACGTGCTCCACGACTTCTACGTGCCGCCGTTTCGCGCCCGCATGAACATGGTGCCAGGCACCGTCACGTCGTTCTGGTTCACGCCGACCAAGGCGGGTACGTACGAGATCCTGTGCGCGCAACTGTGCGGGGTCGGCCACTACAACATGCGCGGCCATGTGGTGGTGGAGGACGAGGCGGCGTTCCAGGCATGGCTCGCGCGCCAGCCGACGTTCGCGCTGACCATGGTGAAGACGCCGGCTGCGGCGGCAGGGGCTGCGCTGGCTGGCGCGCCGGCGGCCGATACGCTCGCCGAGCAGGGCCGCGCGCTGGCACAGAGCAAGGGCTGCGTGGGCTGCCACAGCATGGATGGCTCCGTTGGCGTGGGGCCAAGCTGGAAGGGCTTGTATGGCAGTACGGGGACCTTTGCCGACGGCAGCAGCGCGAAGGTCGACGACGCTTACCTGAAGACGGAGATCACCGATCCGCAGGCGCGCCTGGTCAAGGGTTTCGGCCCGCTCATGCCGAAGATGGCCCTGAGCGACGAGGAGGTGAGCGCGCTGATTGCCTACATCCGCGCCAACGGCGCGCCCGGCGCGGCAACGCAGGCGGGCGCCGCGTCCGGCGCCGCCGCCAGGTAGATCGCAGGCAGGTTGCAAGGAAGGCTACAGGAGGGAGTGCAATGGCATACGCCGACGAGGCCGCCCACGACGGACCGCAGAGCTTCTTTACCCGCTACATCTGGAGCCAGGATCACAAGGTGATCGCGGTGCAGTACACGCTGGTTGCCATCTTCGTGGGGCTGGTGGGCGTGGTGCTCTCCAACCTGATGCGCCTGCAACTGGGCTTTCCCGGGCATTTCACGTTTATCAATGCCAACCGCTACTACCAGTTCGTGACCATGCACGGGATGATCATGGTGATCTACCTGCTCACGGCGCTCTTTCTCGGCGGCTTCGGCAATTTCCTGATCCCGCTGATGGTGGGGGCGCGCGACATGGTGTTCCCGTACCTCAACATGCTGAGCTTCTGGGTCTACTTCCTCTCGGTGCTGGTGCTGCTGTCGAGCTTCTTCGTGCCGGGCGGGCCCACCGGCGCCGGCTGGACGCTGTATCCGCCGCAGGCCATCCTGCCGGGCACGCCCGGCTATGAGTGGGGCATCATCCTGATGCTGGTGTCGCTGGTGATCTTCATCGTGGCCGCCACCATGGGCGGGCTCAACTACGTGACCACCGTGCTGCAGGCGCGTACCGAGGGCATGACGCTGATGCGCATGCCGCTGTCCGTGTGGGGCATCTTCATGGCCACCATCCTGGCGTTGCTGGCCTTTCCGGCGCTGTTCGTGTCAGGCGTGATGATGCTGCTGGACCGCACGCTGGGCACGAGCTTCTTCATGCCGGCGATCGTTTCGCTGGGCCAGCAGCTGAACTACAAGGGCGGCAGCCCGCTGCTGTTCCAGCACCTGTTCTGGTTCTTCGGCCATCCGGAGGTGTACATCGTCGCGTTGCCGGCGTTCGGCATCGTCTCCGACCTGGTCAGCGTGCATTCGCGCAAGAGCATCTTCGGCTATCGCACCATGGTGTGGGCCATCCTGGCCATCGGCGTGCTGTCGGTGGTGGTGTGGGCGCACCATATGTTCGTGAGCGGGATGAACCCGTACTTCGGCTTCTTCTTTGCCACCACCACGCTGATCATCGCCATTCCCACCGCCATCAAGGTCTATAACTGGGTCATCACGTTGTGGCGGGGCGACATCCATTTCTCGGTGCCGATGCTGTTTGCCATCGCCTTTATCAGCACCTTCGTGATCGGCGGGCTGACCGGGCTGTTCCTGGGCAATGTCAGCGTGGACATTCCGCTGTCGAACACGTATTTCGTGGTCGCGCACTTCCATATGGTGATGGGCGTTTCGCCGATCCTGGTGGTGTTTGGCGGGATCTATCACTGGTACCCCAAGGTCACCGGCCGCATGCTCAACGACAAGCTGGGGCACATCCATTTCTGGGTGACGTTCGTCGGCACCTATGCCATCTTCTTCCCGATGCACTACCTGGGGATCCTCGGCATGCCGCGGCGCTACTACGCCTACGACAACTACGCCTTCATCCCCGAGTCGGCGCACACCATGAACGCCTATATCTCCGTGGCGGCGTTTATCGTGGCGGCGGCGCAGTTGCTGTTCATCTTCAACCTGGCCTGGAGCGTCAGGCACGGCAGGCCGGCGGGGTCCAATCCCTGGCGCGCGGCCTCGCTGGAGTGGCAAACGCCGGACACGCCGCCCGTGCACGGCAACTGGGGCGCGGAGCAGCCGGTAGTGCATCGCTGGGCCTATGCCTATAGCGTGCCGGGCGCGAGCGAGGATTTCATTGCGCAGAACGCGCCACCGGAGGCCGGGGGCGCCGAGCCCGAGCCGCACACCAGCCATGGAGCGGTGGCATGAACGCGAACCTGGTCTATCGCACCGGTGCCGACGGCGAGCGGCGCCCGGGCCCCGGCCCCGGCGATGTGGGCAGGCAGCGCGCGGGGCCCGCGCCGGCCAGCATCGGGCTGTGGGTGTTCATGGGCGTGGTGAGTTCGCTGTTTGGTTTGTTTATCGCCGCGTACGCCATGCGCATGGATTCGCCGGACTGGCACGCGGTGGCGTTGCCGTGGCAGGTGTGGCTGTCCACGGCCTTGCTGGCTGCGGGTAGCGGGGTGATGCTGGTGGCCGCGCGCGCGGCCCGCGCCGGACGTGTGACGGTGGCGCACCGCGCGCTGTGCTGCGGCGGACTGGCGGCGGCGGCGTTCGTGGCTTCGCAGTTGTGGGCATGGCAGGCCCTGCTCGCCATTCACGTGGTGCCTGCCAATAACCCGTCCGGCAGCTTCTTCTACTTGTTGACCGCGATGCATGGCCTGCATGTGCTGGGCGGCCTGGCTGGCTGGGCGATGGCCATGCGCGCCGGGCCGGGCAGCGCGCTGCGCATTCGCCTGTGCGCGCGCTACTGGCATTTCCTGCTGGCCGTGTGGCTGGTGCTGCTGGCCGCGCTTGGCTGGCTCACGCCGGAGTTCGTTCGCTTTATCTGCGGCCGCGGCTAGGCGGCCCGGCCGACTCTCGAAGGAGACGTGCCCATGTCTTCGCTACCCACTTCATCCGCACCGGCGGTGACCGGCTTGCGCGGGCTGGTGGCCGACTGGTCCTCGGACCAGCAGGCCTTCAAGGTGTCGTGGGGCAAGGCGATGATGTGGATCTTCCTGCTGTCCGACACCTTCATCTTCAGCTGCTTCCTGACCGGGTACATGACGGTCAGGATCGCCAGCACGGCGCCCTGGCCGAACCCCAGCATCGTGTTCGGGCTCAAGGTGGGCGCAACCGAGGTGCCGTTGCTGCTGATCGCCATCATGACCTTCGTGCTGATCAGCAGCAGCGGGACGATGGCGATGGCCGTCAACTTTGCCTACCGGCGCGATCGCGTGAAATGCGCGTTGCTGATGTTTGCCACGGCGCTGTTCGGCGTGGCCTTCGTCAGCATGCAGGCCTTTGAATGGACCAAGCTGATCGTGACCGAGGGCGTGCGCCCGTGGGGCAACCCGATGGGCGCGCCGCAGTTCGGCTCCGCGTTCTTCATGATCACCGGCTTCCATGGCCTGCATGTGAGCTGCGGCGTGATCTACCTGCTGATCGTCGCCACCAAGGTGCTGCGGGGCCGCTACGAGCGCACGGGCAACTACCAGATCGTGGAAATCGCCGGGCTCTACTGGCACTTCGTGGACCTGGTGTGGGTGTTTATCTTCGCGCTGTTCTATCTCTGGTGAGGCCCCTCATGGCTGCGTCGACCCCGTCTCCCGAATTGCCCGCGCAGGCCCCCGCCGTTGCCGGCTCGCACGGCGATTTGCCGCACGGGCAACCGCACGGGCAACCGCATGGGCAGCAACATGGGCAGCAACACCCCATTGGCCTGTACCTGAAGATCTGGGCACTGCTGTTCGTGCTGTCCACGCTGTCGTACCTGGTGGACTACTTCCATTTCGAGGGCTATCTGCGCTGGACCCTGATCCTGCTTTTCATGGTGATGAAGGCCGGATTGATCGTGGCCGTGTTCATGCACATGGCCTGGGAGCGGCTGGCGCTGATCTGCGCCATCCTGCTGCCGCCGCTCTGCCTGCTGGTGCTGGTGGGCCTCATGGCGGCCGAGGCGGACTACACGTTCCTCTTGCGTGGGGTTTTCTTCCGCTGAGCGTGCGGTGCATGTTCCGTGCGGGCCATCCGGGTACACTTGCCCGGTTGCCCGCCATTACGAGGAAACCATGCACCCAGCTACGGAAGCCATCCTGATCTATAACCATGGCCGCGATCCCGAGCGGCTGACCCGCAAGCTCGCCGCCATCGCCGCCGATCCGTTCGCTTTCCTGCGCGGCACCAACCATCTCTACGCCGCCTCGGTGGGCACCGAGGCCGCGCTGATGGAAGCACCCACCACCTATGTCTGCGGCGATCTCCATCTGGAGAACCTGGGCAGCTTCAAGGGCGACAACGGCCTGGTTTATTTCGATCTGAACGACTTCGACGACGCGATGGTCGCACCGCTGACGGTGGACCTTGTGCGCCTGCTGTCCAGCCTGATGATCGCGGCGCCGCAGCTTGGCCTGTCGGCTGCCGACGCGCGCGCGGGCGCCGAGCGCATGCTCGATACCTACGCGGCGGTGCTGGCCAGCGGCAAGCCGCGCTGGGTGGAGCGCGCCACCGCCACCGGGCTGGTGGCGACGCTGCTGCGCCGCGTCAAACGCCGCCGCCGCGGCGAGGTCCTGGCGGCGCGCACCGTGCGGCGTGGCGGGAGGCGGCGCCTGCTGATCGACAACGTCCATGCGCTGGCCCCGCTCAAGGGGGAGCGCAAGCGCGCTGGCGCCATCCTGCGCGAGTTCGCGCGGCAGGCCCATCACGGCCAGTTCGTGGCCGACGACGCCGCGCGGCGGGTGGCGGGCGTGGGCAGCCTGGGGCTGGAGCGCTATGTGGTGCTCGCGCATGCGCCCGGCACGCCCACCGCCCAGCGGCTTATCGACATCAAGCGCGCCGCGCCCAGCGCGTGGCAAGGCTTGCCGTATGGCGCGCAACCCGCGTGGGGCAGCGACGCGTCGCGCGTGGTGCATATCCAGCACGCCATGCAGGCGGCTTCGCCTGCGCTGCTCTCGGCGGTGACGATGGGTTCCGGGTCAGGCAGCCCGTCCTATATCGTCAAGAGCCTGCAGCCAACGGCCGACCGCGTGAACCTTGGGCCTCACACCGATCGCGCCAGCCTGAATGAGGTGCTTCTCACGATGGCGCGCTCGGCGGCCTGGGCGCACCTGCGCGGCTGCGGACATGAAGCCGCCGACCGGATCGAGGCGTTGCAGGAATTCGCTGCCGGTACGCGCTGGCGCGCGCCAGTGCTGCGCCTGGCGCGGCATGGCTGCGAGATGGCGCAGGCGCAGTGGAAGGACTTTGCCGAGGATTACCACAAGGCCCGGGGGAAATAAGCCTGGTTTGCGCGCTCGCTAGCCGTCGCCAACCAATTTTTCCTGGCCGGGCGGTTGCCCGGCCAGGACGGTACATCAGACCTGCGTGATGAACTTGGTCACCAGGTAGCCATCGAAGGTTTCCTGGCCGCCTTCGCTGCCGATGCCGGAATCCTTGATGCCGCCAAACGGCGTCTCGGCCAGCGCCATGCCGAAGTGGTTGATGTTGACCATGCCGGCTTCCAGGCCGTTGGACACCAGCGTCGCGGTCTTCAGCGAGTTGGTGAACACGTAGGAGGCCAGGCCGAAGGGCAGGCTGTTGGCGCGGCGCAGCACTTCTTCCACGTCCTTGAAGCGCGTCACCGGCGCTACCGGGCCGAAGGGCTCGTCGACCATCAGCTTGGCGTCGTCGGGCAGGTCGGTGACCACGGTCGGGGCAAAGAAGAAGCCCTTGTCGCCGATGCGCTTGCCGCCCGCCACCACCTTGCCGCCGCGATGATTGGCGTCGTCCAGGAACTGCTCCATCGAGGCGATGCGGCGCTCATGCGCCAGCGGACCCATCTGGGTGCCGTCGTCCAGGCCGTCGCCAACCTTGATCGAGCCGATCACTTCAGTAAAGCGCGCCAGGAACTTGTCGTAGGCTTTTTCCTGCACGTAGAAGCGCGTGGGCGACACGCACACCTGGCCGGCGTTGCGCAGCTTGAAGCGCGCCAGCATTTCCGCTGCCGGCTCGATGTCGGCGTCGTCAAACACCAGCACCGGCGAGTGCCCGCCCAGCTCCATGGTCACGCGCTTCATATGGGCGCCGGCCAGCGCGGCCAGCTGCTTGCCCACCGGCACCGAACCGGTGAAGGAGATCTTGCGCACGATCGGCGATTCGATCAGGTAGGTGGAGATCTCGCCCGGCACGCCCCAGACGATGTTCAGCACGCCCGGGGGCAGGCCTGCATCGTGGAACAGCTGGGCCAGCGCGACCACCGCGCTGGGCGAGTCTTCCGGGCCCTTGAGGATCAGCGTGCAGCCGGCGCCGATGGCCGAGACCATCTTGCGGATCGCCTGGTTGAAGGGGAAGTTCCACGGCGTAAAGGCAGCGCACACGCCGATCGGCTCGCGCACCACGATCTGGCGCACGTTGGGCTGGCGCGGCGGGATCACGCGGCCGTAGATGCGCCGGCATTCCTCGGCGTGCCATTCGGCGTGCTCGGCGCAGATCATGACTTCGCCGATGGCCTCGGCCAGCGGCTTGCCCTGGTCCAGCGTGATGTTGCGGCCGATGTCCTTGGCGCGCTCGCGGGTCAGCTCAGCCACGCGGCGCAGGATCTTGGAGCGCTCCAGCGGCGAGGTCTTCTTCCAGCTCTCAAAGGCGCGCTGCGCGGCGGCCAGGGCGCGGTCCAGATCGCCGCGGTTGGCATGCGGCAGCTTGCCCAGCAATTCCTGGGTGGCGGGGTTGATGACGTCTTGCTCGCGTCGGTCCCCTCCCTTGACGAATTCCCCGTCGATGTAGAGGGCGAGATCCTGGTACATGCCTTTCTCCTGAAGAAGGTTGCGTGCGACAAGCGCAGCCGGTGCCGCCGCGGTGGGGGTGCCGCGCGTGGGCGCGGCGGCCAAACCGCAAGCTTAACGCGTCGGCCGGTTTTGTGCATCGGCAGGCGCCGGCGTTTCCGATGGGGCGGGGAAAGTGCTGCACAGGCCACCGTCCGTGCCCACTCACGGGCCAGGAAGAATGGCTGATGCCCCGGGGCTCAGCCGCGCCGCATTGCCACCATGCTGCGCGTAGCCAGCGCTAGTGCGTTGTGCCGGTTGCCGCCGCCCAGGTCATCGGAGATCGCCGTGGCCGCGTTCAGCACCAGCGCGGCAAAGCCCTTGATCTTGTGCGGCTTGAACCGCTCGGCGGGCCCCGACAGCCCGATGGCGGCGATGACGTGCCCGTTGCCGTCGCAGATCGGCGCGGCCACGCCGTAGACGGTCTCGCGCCACTCGCCGCGGTTGACCGCATAGCCCTCTTTGCGCACCTTGGCCATCTCCCGCAGGAAACGCTCAGGCTCGACGATGCTGTTAGGTGTGGACGGCACCAGCGTGGTGAACATGCGCTGCAACGCGGTGTCCGGCTGGAAGGCCAGCATCGCCTTGCCGGTGGCCACGCAGTGCGCCAGCGCCCGCCCGCCGATCTGGGTATAGGCGCGCACGGGGTTGGGGCTGTCGATCTTGTGCACGTAGACCACCTCGGCGCGGTCCAGCACGGACAGGTGCACGCTCTCGCCGCTGGCGTGCATCAGCTTGTCCATCCACGCTTGGGCATGGCGGCGCAGGTCCAGTCGCGAGAGCACCGCCGAGCCCAGCTCCCAGAGCTTGATGGACGCGCTGTAGCCGGTGCCGGAGGCGTCGCGAATCACATAGTTGAGCTCGGTCAGCGCTTGCAGCAGCCGATGCACATTGCTCTTGGCCAGGCCCAGGTGGGTGGCGATCTCGGTGAGGCCCAGCGGCCGGTCGCTGTGCGCCAGCAACTCGATCACGCCGAGGCCCTTGATCAAGGTGTTGTTCATTGAAGCGATGTCTGAATGCGGATGGCGCGACCCTGTTCTCAAATGTGGAACGATAGTATCGTATTTTGCAACTCCCTATAATCGTCGCAACGCGGCAGGCAGCCTGCCGAAGAGGTCGGCTGATTCACTGCGCCGCCTCTCTCTCCTTCCCTGTGGATGCTTCCCATGCGTGATCTCGACCAACAGGACCTGCCGCTGCAAGGCGTGCGGGTCGTGGAATTCTGTACCGTTGCCGCCGGGCCCTTTTGCGCCATGTTGCTGGCCGATATGGGCGCCGAGGTGATCAAGGTGGAAGCGCCCGAGGGCGACACCTTGCGGCAGTGGCCGCCGCTGTCCGATGGCTTCTCCGAGAATTTCGCCTCGCTCAACCGCAACAAGGAGTCGGTGGCGCTGAACCTGAAGGATGCCGCCGACGTGGCGCTGGCGCGTGCACTGATCCTGGATGCCGACGTGGTGATCGAGAACAACCGTCCCGGCGTGATGGACCGGCTCGGGCTGGGCTACGCCAGCTTTCGCGAGCAAAAGCCAGGGCTGGTGTATTGCTCGGTGTCCGCCTACGGCCAGAGCGGCCCGCGCGCAGGCGAGGGCGGGTTCGACCTCACCATCCAGGCTGCCGCCGGCGTGATGAGCGTGACCGGTGAGCCCGATGGCGCGCCGGTGAAATGCGGCGTGCCGCTGGCGGACTTTGCTTCGGGGCTGTACGGCGCCTTTGCCATTGCCAGCGCGCTCACCCGGGTGCGGGCCGGCGGCGCGGGCGCGCATATCGATGTGCCGATGTACGGCTGCACGCTTGGCATTGCCGCACTACAGACCAGCGAGTACTTCGGCACCGGCAGGAGCCCGGCCAAGCTGGGCTCCGCGCATCCGCGCAATGCGCCCTACCAGGCATTCCAGGCCGCCGATGGCTACTTTGCCATCGCCGCGGGCAACCAGAAGCTGTGGCTCGAAGTGGTGCGCGTGGTGGCACTGCCCGCGCTGGCGCAGGACGCGCGCTTTGCCACCACGCGCGACCGTGCGGCCAACCAGGCCGCGCTGAAGATCCTGCTGGAAGAGCGCTTTGCCACCGCTGGCGTGGCGCACTGGATTGCCGCCTTCAATGCCGCCGGCGTGCCGCATGCGCGCATCAACGACTATGCCGCCGCGCTGGACGATCCGCAGGTGGCGCATATGGATTGGGTGCGCCCGCTGACGCTGCCTGGCGGCCACCAGACCCGCACCTTCGCCTCGCCGCTGCGTTTCGACGGGCTGGGCTTGCCGATCCGCCGCGACCCGCCGGCGCTGGGCGAGCACAACGCCGCCGTGCGCGCCCGCTACCCGGCGGGCAGGGCAGCCACGGAACAAGGCCCTACGTAAAGTCAAAGACAGATAGAGGAACCATCATGAGCGACAAGACCGGCAACATCGATCGGCTGCGCGCGTTCGTTGCCACCATCAGCCGCGTGGTCACGCAGGCGGAACTTGAGGGCAGCAGCGAGCCGGACATCCTCGCGCAAGCCAGCGCCGCGCTGAGCGAACTGGTGGCGCACGACGACTGGCTGCCTGAGGCCATGGCGCGCCCGCATCCGGTCTACTACCAGCAGCATCTGCTCTATGGCGATCCGCTCGATCGTTTTTCGCTGGTCAGCTTCGTCTGGGGGCCGGGCCAGCAAACGCCCGTGCACGACCACACGGTGTGGGGCCTGATCGGCATGCTGCGCGGCGCCGAGGTGGACCAGCACTACCGCGTGGAAGGCGGCCGGCTGGTGGAGGATGGCGATGGCGTGGTGCTGAGCGCCGGCCAGGTGGCCGCGGTCTCGCCCACGCTGGGCGATGTGCACCGCGTGCGCAATGCGCATGACGACCGGGTGTCGATCAGCGTGCATCTCTATGGCGGCAATATCGGCCGCATACAGCGCCACGTGTATGACGCCGCCAGCGGCGCCACCAAGCCGTTTGTATCCGGCTACTCCAACGCGCTGGTGCCCAACCTGTGGGCGCCAGTGGCACCACCGGCGCAGGGGTGAACGTGGAACAAGCCGGTCTGCTGGTTGACAAGCAAGGCGACGTCACCCGATTGACGCTGAACCGGCCCGAGCGCGGCAATGCGCTGTCGGCCGGGCTGGTGGAGGCGCTCGCGGCGGCGGTGCTGGCGTGCTACCACGATGGCACCCGCCTGCTTGCCATTGACGGCGCCGGCGCGCATTTCTGCACGGGGTTCGACCTGGGTGAGCTGGATGGCGAGAGCGACGATTCGCTGCTGGCGCGTTTCGTGCGCGTCGAGCTGCTGCTGCAAAGCGTGCACGGCGCGCCCTTTACCACCGTAGCGCTGGTCCAGGGCCGCGCCATGGGCGCGGGCGCCGACCTGATGGTGGCTTGCGAGCAGCATTGGATCGCGCCGGGCAGCACGCTGGCTTTCCCCGGCGCGGCCTTCGGCCTGGTGCTGGGCAGCGCGCGGCTGGCGCAGCTGGTGGGCGTGGCGACGGCGCGGGACTGGATCGCGAGCGGACGGGCGGTCCAGGCCGAGGAAGCGCTGGCCTGCGACATGGCCGGCAATTTGGTGGCGCCGCAGGCGCGCGCCGCTGCGCTTGCCACGCTGGCGCAGCGTGCACGCCGGCTGGATGCGCCAACCCATGCCGCTATCCAGGCCGCCACGCAGGGCGGCCACGCCATGGCCGAAGCGGCGCGCGCGGCGCAGCTGGCCGAGCTGGTGCGCTCCGCCGCCCGGCCGGGACTCAAGGCGCGCATCGCCGCCTACCGGGCGGCGTCCAGGCGCTGACTCAGCGCGGCTCGGGGCTGAACGCCGGCAGGTCCGGCCATGCCAGCGCCGCCCAGGGGCCCTTGGGCGGTGCCAGCAGCTGGCGCAAGCTGGCTGCATCGAAGGCCTTGCCCAGCGGGTCGGCGCGGAATGCGGCAAGCCATTGCTGGCGGCCGGCGATAAAGGCATGGCCGAAGTCTTCCCAGCTGGCAAAGCAGTCCTGCGCACGCTGCGCGTTGAGCAGGAGCACGCGCCAGGCGGCCATCGGCTCGACCCAGCCCATCAGCATGACGGTGCGTGCAAAAAAGGCCATCCGGACGCAGGCGAAGGCCAGCGCGGCGCGCGGATCGTCGGTCGGCAGCAGCGCATGCAGGTCGGCGCGAAACCACCGGGATTCGAACACCTGGGCGAGGTGCTGGCGCACTTCGTCATCCGTGGCATTGGCGCGGAACTCCATCTGATGCAGCAACTGCACGCGGAACAACGCGCGCTCCGCGTCGGTCATGTGGTCCGAGGCGGGGTTGAAAAACCCCGTCATGCTGGTGGCATCGACCATGGGCTGCGCCAACGTCAATGCCCATTGTTTGCGCGGCGTGAACACAGCGGGACGCTTGGGGCGCAGGAAGCGGTAGACCCGCCATAGCACGAAGGCCCCGAGGAGCAGGTAGAAGACACTCATTCCATTCATCCGACCTGGCGCTGCGTGACACCTCGCGAAGGCGAAGCCTGGATCTGAGCCGCGTGCGACAGCGAGATGTCTGGCCATGGCACCCCTTCGGTGGCGACAACCGCCTCGGCGTCACCCGGGCCTGGCGTTTTCCGAGTGGCATACCGGACCGATGCCGCCATTGGCGAACGCTCCGCCAGCAAGCCAGGCTGGCGCGCGGCGACCAGCCACTCCACCATTGGCGTCGGCGCGCTGAGCCTGACAAAGAGCTGTGGGTAGCGGGCGACCAAGCGGGTCTGCGTCGTGGCGTCGGCCACGTCTTCAATGCGCGCCCAGCCGGCTGGCGTGCGTACCACGCCGATGGCGATGCAATCGTCGGGGGTTTCCTCGTCGGTACCCAGGGCGTTCAGGCAGGCCAGCACATCTTCCACGTAGCGCGCGATGGGCGGCCTGTTCTGCTTGCCCTTGACCTGGTCGACGGTGAGCGCGCCGTTGGCCAGCACATGCACGCTGATGGTGATATGCGGCTGCCCGCTGGCATCGCGGAAACTCAGCAGGCGCAGGCGCTGCTGCGCCACCGCTTCGGCATAGCGCTCGCCGTAGCCGCCCGACAGCGCGCGCCGGTCGGAAAACTGCCCCAGGCAATGCCGCATGACATAGCTCTCAAAGGCCATTTCCGCGCGCAGCAGCACGCTGTCGGGCAGCAACTCCACGAACACGCCATGCGACGTCGGCAGCAAGGTGCGCAGCGCTTCGGGCTGGCTCTGGCGCCAGCCGCGCTCGATGCGCGTGGCCATCTCGGCATGTTCCTTGTCCCACAGCGCCAGCGCTTGCGGGCAGGTGATGCGGTCCAGCTTGCCGTCGAGAGTGGTGCCCTTGCGCGAGGTCAGGAATTCGACGAGCCGCGCTTCCAGCGCCAGCAGGCGCGGCTCGACAGGATCCACCCAGACGACCGGGGCCGGTGGCGTTGCTGCTTCACCGCCGCTCGCCTTGGCCGGCGCGCCAAAGCGCGCCGCAACCCACTGCGGCATCGCCTCGGATCTCAGGGCCTGCCGTGCAGCGTCGAGCGAATCAATCTTGACGGCCGGCTCGAAGTTGGCGACGAGATGGCGATAGAAGTGGTTGAGCAGCCAGGCGCGCACCGCCGCATCGTCGCCGCGCGCCTGGCTGCGCGCGGCGATGCCCGCCTTCAGGGCGCCGGCATTGAGGGCGTTGCGCGGCGCGTAGCCCGTCGTCCGCCTGGCGGTACTCATTTCCAGACTTGCCACCAGCTCTTGCTCTTGCCGGCGGGGTTGGCTTGCGCGCGGTAGAGCGCCACTTTTTCCTCCATCGCCTTGACATCGGCGAGCTCATATTCGTTGCTGCGCGGATTGAGTGCGATGGCACGCTCGAAGAGCGCGGCGGCCTCGGCGTGGCGCTGCAGCCCACTGAGCGTGTCGGCCGCCAGGCTGACCATCCAGGATTCCGAGCAACCATCGACGTGGCGCGCGATGCGGCTCCACAGGGCCGCGGCTTCTTCCGGGCAGTTATGGGCCAGGTTGAAGGCCATTTGCAGGCGCACGCCCAAGTCCTTGCTCGACAGGTTGCTGCCGTCCTGGCCTTCTTCCCGCTCCCATTTCACCAGGCGCTCCAGCCAGATAGGAATCTCGCGGTCGCGATCGAGCTTGTACAGGGCCTGCGACACCTCGCTCAGGTAGTCGTTGGGGTCATGCCGGCTGTAGCCAAATTCGGCGGCGTAGTGCCAGAGCTGCTCGGCGGCGCTGATGATCCCCTCGGAATCCTGCATTGCGAGCCGCACGCTCAGCAGGCCGGCATAGTGTTCGGCAAACGGGCTGGCGGCGATGCCGCGCCTGTGCAGCTCGACGGCATCCTCGTAGCGCCGCTCGTCGTACCGATAGATGATGGCCAGGTTGTTGCACAGCATGGAGTAGAGGTGCGCGCAGGCATCGTACGGATGGCCGGCACCGCTCTCGAAATAGCGCTCCAGGCACGCCTGCCCTTGTTCGTAGGCGGCAATCTGCAGCTTGATGAAATCGCTGTAGGTTTCGTTGCGCGACTCGGCGGGGACGCGGTCCAGGTGTTCCGTGAGCAAATCGCCAAGCGCGACCCCGAAGTTGTACGCCCACAGCCCGCTTGGCAGCGAGAAGGCCGGCAGCTTCAGCGTCTGGATCACCCCAAGCGATTGCACCCGTGCCTCGAACAGGGCATAGGCCGTGCGGTTGTCGTGCATGCCGCCTTCCTGCGCCGCCGCATACAGCCGCGCCGCTTGCGTAGTGGCATCGATGCGGCCCGCCGCGCCGTCGTTGACTGCCGCCAGTCTTGCGATCCATGGATGGCCCGGCGAACGCTGCTCGGCCAGCGCGCGTGCTGCGTCGAATACCGCCTGCAAGGCCTGCGCGTCCACTTGCTCACCCACGGCGCCAAAGAGCGCTTCATGGGTCGGGGAGAGGGTCCGCAGATCCTGTTCTCCCTCTTGCGCTTTTGACAGGAAGGCTGCCAGCGTCTCTTCCGTGTTGCAGGCCCGCATGGCGCACAATGGCCACCAGGCCGAGTCGTCGGCCGCATCGGCCAGCCGCGCGTGAACCAGCTGCGCGGCGCCGTCCCACATGTCGTCCTCGACCTGATAGATGTGCAGGAACGCCCGGCGGCCGGCATCGTCAATGCGCCGGGCTTCCATCAGCCACGGCAGCTCGTATTCGATGAAGTCATCGCTGCCGTTCGACGACAGGCTATGGCGCGCGGCGGAGCAGGCGTCCAGCGCGCCGGGCAAATCGCCTTGCGCGTACAAGGCGCGCGCCGCGAGCCGGGACAGCCGGACTTCCAGCTCACGGCGCTGCGGCAAGGACCATTGCGCGCTCAGCGCCCTCGCGGCCTTCTGGAAGTCGGCAAGGCGCTCGGGCGCGATGCCGATCAGGGCGCTGCCCAGGCGCAGCCAGTCGTTTTCGTCGACGTCCTGTTCCGCGTCGGCCGTCTGCAGCGCCAGGATGGCCGCGCCAGCCGCCGCGCGGGCCTCGTCGTTGCTGTCATGGCGCGACAGCGCCCAGGCGCGCCGCCGCTGATAGTCGGCGAGGTCCCATGCGCGGAACGGCGCACGTTCCGCGATGGCCCCGTTCAATGCATGGCGCAGGTCAATCGTCTCCAGCGCAATGCCCAGTTTGCGCAGCTCCAGGCTATCGAACACGCGAAGCTGCCGAAATCGGTCCGCATTCAGCTCCGGCATCCCTGCCACGATGGCGCGCATCTCGGCGAGGGCACGCAGGATGCTCTCTTCCTCGTTGATGTGGTTGGCTATCTGGAGGCGATAGAGCGCCAGGTGCATGCGCAGCTCGGCCTGGGCTTCGCGCGGCGTGGCTTCCAGCGTGCCGGCGCCGTCTGCGTTGACCACCGCCAGCGCCGCCGCCGGATCCCCCGCGCGCATCCATAGCGTATGCAGCCGGTCGATAGACTCAAGGGAATCGGCCCGCAAAGGCTTGGCGCGCAATCTGGCCAGCAAATCGGCGGCTTCGCTTGAGTTGCCTTCCTCGAGATCGGCTTCGAGGCGATCCAGTAACTGTTCCAGCTGAACACCGGTCAATGCGTTGCCATTGCTATCCACGGATCTTTCCATAATGTGATCTAGTTTGCACCTAACGCGCGATTCTACCCGGAGACGCCACGGACCCGGAAATTGCGCTCCATGGCTCACCCAACGGCGTCGCGGTTCAAGCGATCACCACGGTAAAACGCCCCGCCTCCTTGGGGGAGGCGGGGCGTTTTACCGTGGTTGCCCGTACGGGGCAATGGGTAAGGCGTCAGGCGCAGGGGGCGGGCGTATGCGCCTAGTTCTTCTGCGCGTCGGCGGGCGCGGCCGACATCTCCTGTTTCATGGTGTCGTTGTTGGCCTTCTTCTCGGCGCTCTTTTGCTGCTTGGCGGACTTCACATCCTGCTTGTACTCAGTCTTGGCGGCTTTTTTCTTGGCCTTGTATTCGTCCGAGGCCTGCTTGTTGGCATCGCGGCGCTGGACCAGCGGATCCTTCGGCGGCTCGATCTGTGTCATGCCGGCCGGCACCGCGGCGTTGCCGCTATCGGCAGGAACGGCGGGCGTCTGGGCAAAGGCGGCCGCACATAGCAGGCCAGCAGCCAGGGCGGTGGAAGCTTGCAAAAAGCGAATCGGCTTGTTCTTCGTCATATCGGACCTCACGGTTCATGGATGAAAACGGCGCTTGGACGCCATGGCGGGGAAACCGCCATGGCCGCTCTGCGAGACACCAAGTGCCACTTGCGTATTGCGTTTCGCCAATGTTTGACTCCTCGCGCGAAGAGCCCGTGCCCTGATCCAAACAACTGCTTACAATTGGCTTTCTGTCTGACAGACGACTACCGACAAGGGCTGTCAGCAAGGTGTGACATAGTGGCGAACGTGAGCATCGCGCATGGCATTGCCCCGCGGTTTCCGACGATCCCAGGCGCAACAAGAACACGATAAAAGCACGATAAAAACACGAGACCACCCCCGAACATGCCAACAAAATCCAAAGCCCAGCTGACCACGGGGCCGATCGGCCGCACGTTGCTGCTGTTTTCGCTGCCGGTGCTGGGCAGCAATATCCTGCAGTCACTCAACGCCTCGATCAATTCCGTATGGGTGGGGCATTTCCTCGGCGAGGCGGCGCTGACGGCCACCTCAAATGCCAACATCATCCTGTTCTTCCTGCTCGGCGTGGTGTTCGGCATCAGCATGGCCAACACCATCATGATCGGGCAAGCCGTGGGCGCGCGCGACCTGGTCGAGGCGCGCCGCGTGGTGGGCACCAGCACTACCTTCTTCATCCTGCTGTCGGTGCTGGCAGCGGCGCTGGGCTACGCCTTCACGCCCGACATCCTTGCCGCGATGGGCACGCCGGCCGATGCCAGGGCGCTTGCCATCAGCTACCTGCGCATCATTTTCCTGGCGCTGCCTTTCATGTATTTCTACAACTTCGTGATGATGACGCTGCGCGGCGCGGGAGACTCGCGCACGCCGTTCTATTTCATGCTGTTGTCGGTGGGGCTGGACGTGGTGCTCAATCCGCTGCTGATCTTTGGCATCGGCCCGTTCCCGGAGCTCGGCATCGCAGGCTCGGCGCTGTCCACGCTGATCGCGCAGTTGGCGAGCCTGGCCGCGATGCTGATCGTGCTCTACCGCCGCCACCACTTCCTCGCGTTGCGGCGCCACCAGCTCGCCTACCTGAGGCCCGATACCGCGATCCTGCGCGCGCTGGTGGCCAAGGGCTTGCCGATGGGGCTGCAGATGGTGGTGATCTCGTCGTCGGCGATCGTGATGATGTCGCTGGTCAATCGCTACGGCTCGCAGACCACCGCCGCCTATGGCGTGGCTTCGCAGTTGTGGACCTACGTGCAGATGCCCGCGCTGGCGGTTGGCGCCAGCGTGTCGTCGATGGTGGCGCAGAATGTTGGCGCCGGGCTGTGGGACCGCGTGACGCGCATCACACGTGTAGGGCTGCTGTTCAACCTGCTGATGACTGGTACGCTGGTTGCCCTGATCTACCTGTTCAACCGTCACTCGCTGGGCTTGTTCCTGCCCGATGACGGCACGGCCATCGGTATTGCGCAGCATATCAATGCCATCGTGCTGTGGTCCTTCATCCTGTTCGGCTTCACCATCGTGCTGTTCGGCACGGTGCGCGCCACCGGCGCGGTGATGGCACCCCTGGTGATCCTGTTCCTGTCGATGTGGGTGGTGCGCCTGCCATTTGCCTGGGTGCTCGAGCGCACCGTCGGCGCCGACGCGATCTGGTGGAGCTTTCCGCTGGGCTCGGTGGTCTCGGTCACGCTGGCCGTGGCGTATTACCGCTTTGGCAACTGGCGCGCCGCCCATATCCTGCCGGTCGCGCCCGGGCCGGCCCCGGAGCCGGAGTTCGCGCCCCAGGCGCCCGATACCAGCATGGGCACAGCGTGCGAGGAAGCCCTGAGCACGGCCGGCGCCGCCGGCGAGCAGGCGCTGGCGGGCGAGTCCCGCGCGATGTCGAAGCAGGGCGCCGACTGAGTCGCTGGCCCGCATGTCACCGGCGCCAGCAAAAAGCCCACTGAACAGGCCAAAACCGCGCGCCGTGACGACGGCTGTCTGTCCCTCGCCCCTCGGGGGGGCGAGGGGAGTGCGACAGCGCATATCCGGCGTGCCGGTAAGGTGATGCAAGCGGCTCTCGGGTCTGCCGGCACGCGTCCGCATCAGGTTGATCCTCGTGTTTTCCTTACGTTTTCCTTTCGATTCCCTTCAATTTCCCTTCGGGTTCCTTTCATTCGTCTTTCGGTGTTACATCACAGCGTGATGTATGTATTTTGGCGGGATTTCCCGGCGTATCGGTGAATACCCCTAAACCAAGACAAATGAAAGCAAGCTGAAAGATCGCCTCTCTAATGTTCGTTCCATCCTGCAGGGACACTATTTTCTTCCTGCCGAACGGACCACCTCCGCATGCAAAGAGCCTGCGAGCGGAGGGGCACTGCTTTCACGTACTTTGAGGAGAATCGTTTTGCGCATACGCAGCCAAAAGGACTTTGCCTCCGGCCTGATGTTCATTCTGGTCGGATTGTGCTTTTCCTGGGTCGCCCGCGGCTATTCCATGGGAACAGCCGCCAAGATGGGCCCCGGATATTTTCCGTTTCTACTCGGCCTGGTACTCGCCGTGCTCGGTGCATTCGTGCTGATCGGCGCGGTATCGAAAAAGGGTGAAGCTGACCAGCTCGCCCGCTGGGACTTGAAGACCCTGTTGTGGATTCTGGGTTCGGTGGTGCTGTTCGGCCTGCTGCTCAAGCCGCTCGGCATGGTGTTGTCGGTGTTCGTGCTGGTGCTGGTGTCGTCGATGGCCAGCCATGAATTCAGCTGGAAGGGCGCGGTCTTGAACGCGATCGTCCTGGTGCTGATCAGCATGGGCGCCTTTGTGTACGGCATCAACCTGCAGATGCCGGTGTGGCCTGCTTTCATTACTGGTTAAGGAGTCGGCCATATGGAATTGATTGACCATCTTGCCTTGGGCTTTTCCACGGCGCTTTCGTTGCAGAACCTGGCATACGCCTTCCTGGGCTGTGTGCTGGGTACCTTGATCGGCGTGCTGCCGGGCCTGGGGCCTCTGGCCACCATCGCCATGCTGCTGCCGGTGACTTACACGCTGCCCCCGGTGGCCGCGCTGATCATGCTGGCCGGTATTTACTACGGCGCCCAGTACGGTGGCTCCACCACCGCTATCCTGGTCAACCTGCCGGGTGAATCGTCGTCGGTGGTGACCACCATCGATGGCTACCAGATGGCACGGCGGGGACGAGCGGGCGTGGCACTGGCCACCGCCGGCCTGGGTTCCTTCTTTGCCGGCTGCGTGGCTACCCTGATCCTGGCCGCGTTTGCTACGCCGCTGTCGGAACTGGCGTTCAAGTTCGGCCCTGCCGAGTACTTCTCGCTGATGTGCCTGGGCCTGATCGGCGCCGTGGTGCTGGCTTCGGGCTCGCTGCCCAAGGCCGTGGCGATGATCGTGCTGGGCCTGCTGCTGGGCCTGATCGGTACCGACGTGAACTCGGGCGCAGCACGCTTTTCCTTCGACATCCCCGAACTGACCGACGGCATCGACTTCGTCGCGCTGGCCATGGGTATGTTCGGCTTCGCGGAAATCATCGCGAACCTGGAGCAGAAGGAAGCCCGCGAGACCTTCACCGACAGCGTTACCAACCTCTGGCCGACCAGGGAAGATTTCCGTCGCATGATCCCGGCAGTGCTTCGCGGCACGTTCCTGGGCTCCGCGCTGGGCATCCTGCCGGGCGGCGGTGCGGCGCTGGCTTCGTTCGCAGCCTACTCGCTGGAAAAGAAGACTTCCAAGTACGCACATGAGTTTGGCAAGGGCGCCATCGAAGGCGTGGCAGGTCCGGAATCGGCCAACAACGCCGCGGCGCAGACCTCCTTCATCCCGCTGCTGACGCTGGGCATTCCGCCCAACGCCGTGATGGCGCTGATGGTGGGCGCGATGACCATCCACAACATCCAGCCGGGCCCGCAGGTCATGACCAGCAACCCCGCGCTGTTCTGGGGCCTGATCGCCTCGATGTGGATCGGCAACCTGATGCTGATCATCCTGAACCTGCCGATGATCGGCGTGTGGGTGAAGCTGCTGACCGTGCCTTACCGCTTCCTGTACCCGGCCATTCTCGTGTTCTGCGGTATCGGCGTGTACTCGGTCAACAACCAGACCTTCGACGTGTTCATGGCAGCTGGCTTCGGCATCATTGGCTACCTGTTCCTGAAGCTCAAGTGCGAGCCGGCGCCGTTGCTGCTGGGCTTCGTGCTGGGGCCGATGATGGAAGAAAACTTCCGCCGCTCCCTGCTGCTGTCGCGTGGCGAGTTCACGGTGTTCGTGACCCGTCCGCTGTCGCTGGGCCTGCTGATCGCAGCGGCTTCGCTGGTTGCCATCGTTGCCCTGCCTTCCATCAAGGCAAAGCGCGAAGAGGCGTTCCAGGAAGAGTAGTCGTCAAGCCCCACCCGCGCCGGCCTCGTGCCGGCGCGCGCAATGCAAGAAATGGGGTGCCTCGCGCACCCCTTTTTTTTAATTGGCGCGCCTGGTGCCGACCGGGCCGCTTGCAGGTAACACGCCCGGGTGCGCTCGCAGCGCCAGGGCTGCCTATGTAGATCTGCTCTATCGCACCGCTGGCTGGTGTGTCACAGGAGCCGCATGAGAGCGCCAACGCTAGACGGCTTCGTTTCGAAGCTGTACATCCTCAAGCTTGTCCAGTCGAGCCCGTCGACGGTCATGACGCTGGTCGACCGCCTGCGCGAGCATGGCGTGGAAAAGAACATCCGTTCGCTCAGGCCCATCCTGCGCAGCCTGATGATTGCGCGCGCGATCACAGCGGAGCTGGTGGAAGGCAGTGGCCGCGTCTATTGCATTACCGATAGCGGACGCGAAGAACTGCACAAATACCTGTCGCACCTCGACGTCCTGCAAAGCGACATCGAGCAGACGCGCTAGGACTGAGCCTCGCCCTCGGCCCACCGCGCCGGGTAGAGCAGCAGGCTGACGGTCGTGCCCCGCTCCGAAGACGCAATCGACAACTCGCCGCCAATGGCGGCCGCGCGGCTGCGCATATTGGCCAGGCCGTGGCCCTGCGCGCCGGACGTCGCATCGAAGCCGCGCCCGTCGTCGCGGATCTCGATCAGGATGGCCTCGGCCTCAGCGCTGGCGCCCGCTAAGCTGCGCGCCACCACTTGCACCGTAGCGCCGCCGGCATGCTGCATCACGTTGGAGAAGGCTTCCAGCAGCAGGTACTGCAGCTCGCGCACGATCTGCGGCGTCAGGCCGGCCACGGGCGGCAGCCGCTCCACTTGCCAGTCCACCCGCAACTTTGCCGCCTCCAGGCGCGCCCGCAGCCGGTAGCGCAGGTTGCCCAGCACCACGGCGAGGTCGCCGCCGGTGTCTTGCATGGCATCCACCGAGAGCTTCAAGGCATCCAGCGCTTGCTGCAGATGTTGCTGCAGCATCATGGGCGAGCCATGGCCCGAGCGCAGCAGGCTGAGCGCCCCGACCAGCGTGCTGCCCAGGCCATCGTGCATGTCGCGCATGATGCGCCCGCGCTCTCGCAGGGTGGCCTGCTCGCGCTCGATTTCGCGTGAGTGCGCATAGAGCAGATGCAACTCTTCTTCCTTTTGCGCAACCTTGCGGTCCAGGTTGCGGTTGAGCTCGGCCAGCGTGCTGGTGGTGCGCGTATAGCGGTCCACCAGCAGCCAGGCCATGCTGAGGCTGAACAACTGCGAGACGTACTTGGTCAGCGAGGTGTCCCAGTAAAAATCGTTGCTGAACTGGATGCGGATCACGTCGGCGGTGCTCAGCGCGCTGGCCAGCGCCACCGTGGCGGCCAGCACCAGGCGCTCGCGGCTGGGGCGCCGCAGCGCCGCCCACGCGAGCGCCGTGGCGATGCCGCACGCCAGCAGCATGTTGACGGCCCAGTCGAACAGCTTGAGGCTGGGGGCGTTGAACAGGAATGTCATCACCACGATCAGCGGCAGCTTGATCCACAGGAAAGCGGTGACCAGCCATGCCGGCCACGGCGAGCGAACGTCGATGATGATCAGCGCGAACCGGGCGGTGGCCACGATGAACAGGGTCCGGCTGGCCAGCACCAGCACCTGCCACGCGTGCAGCGGCAACGGGGCGCTGTCCAGCAGGCGCTCGACCACGCTGACCGACCATGCGATCTCGGCTAGCGCATAGAGGCCGAACAACGGATCGCGCTGGCGCCACCAGATCAGCAGCGAGATCGCCGTCAGCAACAGGCTCAGCGCGGTGATCACCAATGGCCCGATCACGCGGAACCAAAGTGCACCCAGGTAGTGCGAATGCACCAGCTGGCCCGGCCCGAACTCGACGCGCGACAGGCCGGCCTTGGCATTGGCACGGGCGGCGATCTTGATCGTCAGCACATTCTCCGGCAAGAGCATGGCCTCGGGCACGGGGATGTACAAGGGGCGCTGGCCGCCGTAGAGGGCTGGCGCATCCATGGCGCCGGAGGCGGCCAGCAGCTTGCCGTTGAGATGCATTTCGAAGCTGTTGGCCGCGCGCGCCAGGTACAGCGCGGGGATGTCCTGCCCGCCGCCGTGGTAGGGAAAGGCCAGGTGGTAGGTCGCCGTGCCGTCGCGGCCGGGGTAGATGCGGTCCCAGTCGTGGGGTAGTGCGATCTCGGCCGGCTGTGGCGCCTGGCCTTGCCCGGCGCCGTCGGGGCGGACCACGGCCAGCGCTTGCTGCAGCACCTGCACCTGGTTTGCCGGGTCCGGCGCCGATGGCCGCGACGAATCCTGGCGCTCGCCGCAGGCGGTGACCCCACAGCCCATGGCGAGCCACAGGGCACTCAGGCACACCAGCCGCAGGATGGGCAGCAGGGCCATCGGCATTGGCCTCAAAAGGTCTTCAACAGGCCAAGCTTGTGGGCTTCGAATACGGCCTCGGTGCGGGAGTTGACCGCCAGCTTGCCGTAGATATTCTTGATATGCGCCTGCACGGTGTGCACGCTGATCGCCAGGTGCCCGGCGGTTTCCGCATAGGTGTACCCGCGCGAGATCAGGTCGAGCACCTCGGTCTCGCGGGCGGATAGCGTCACGTCCATGCCAGGGGCGCCCTGCGCGTCCGGCGCCGGGATGCCAGGCACGCTGGCACTGCGCAGCCGGGTGATGACCTTGCGCGCGATCACCGGGCTCATCGGCGAGCCGCCGGCGCGCAACGCCAGCACGGAGGCGCGCAGATTGTCGTCCGATTCGTCCTTGAGCAGATAGCCGGTGGCGCCCGCGGCGATGCTGGCCAGCACATTGGCCTCGTCACCGAACATGGTGATCACCATGCAGTCGCAGCGCGGGTGCAGCCGGCGCGCGTGGCGGATGACATCGATGCCGGACCCGTCCGGCAGCCCGAGATCGCACAGCAGCACGTCGGGCTCGTGCGCGGCCAGCCACTCGCAGGCGCTGGCGCGCTGCGCGCAGGCCGCCATCACCTGAATGCCCGGCAAGCTGGCCAGCGCACTTTGCAGGCGCGCGCTGGTGGCGGGGTCATCCTCGACCAGCAGGACGCGGATATCGGCTTGCGGGGCCGCAGACAGGTTCTGTGAGGGCATGGTTTAGGCTGAGGTGGTCTCGACTATGGCGCGGATTGGCTGGGGGCGGTACTCCATATTCATGGGATGGCGTCTGGCGGCAATCGTAGCGCCGGCGCCGGATACGGTCAAACCGGCGGCAGCCCGCGCCGCCGCAGGGGGGGCAGGGCAGGGAGAAAGGAGAACGGAGAAGGAACCAAACCTACCCTTCGGTTCGGCCGTGTTTCCCGCCAGTCAGGCGGGAAACACCCCAGCGCGATGCGAAGCGAGCCGTGGAGGTTCACCAAGGCCGTATGGGGCGCCTCGGGCTTCGGCGAAAAGAGCGGAAAAGAGGGACCCATGTCTGAGTATCGCCTTAAGGCGATGCGAGTTTGGGTCCCGGCCGCTCTTTTCGTCGAAGCCCGAGGAGGTAGTCGCCCCATCCGGCGCGCCTTCTTTGCCTACTTTCTTGGCAAGACAAGAAAGTAGGTCGCCGCCCCGCAGGGGTGGTGAAACCGCAGTTGAAGCTGCAGTTGAAGCTGCAGTTGAAGCTGCAGTTGAAGCTGCAGTTGAAGCTGCAGTTGAAGCTGCAGTTGAAGCTGCAGTTGAAGCTGCAGTTGAAGCTGCAGTTGAAGCTGCAGTTGAAGCTGCAGTTGAAGTTGAAGTTAAAGCTCCAACCCAACCCACCCTCACCCCTCAAGAAGTCATAACAACCTGATTCCTCCCATTCCGCTTAGCCTGATAAAGCCCGGCATCAGCAATCTCCACAATCCGGCTAAAAGGCAAATCCGCACCAGGCACGATCGCCGTGCCCCCAATGCTGACAGTCACATGCTGCCCCACCGGCGACCCGCTATGCGGCACCTGCAGGGACTCGATCGCGCGCCTGACCTTCTCGGCCAGCAGCCGTGCCCCGCCGGGCGAGGTGGACGGCAGGATCATGGCGAACTCCTCGCCGCCAAAGCGCGCCGGAAGGTCCGCCGGGCGCGCGCAGTTCTCGCGGATCACGCGGGCCACGCGGCGCAGCACCTCGTCCCCGGCCACGTGGCCATAGGTGTCGTTGTAAGCCTTGAACGAGTCCACATCGATCATCAGCAGCGCCAGCTGGCTTTGCTCGCGATTGGCGCGTTTCCATTCGGCCCCGAGGTACTCGTCGAAATAACGCCGGTTGGACAGCCCGGTCAGCCCGTCCGAGTTGGTCAGCCGTTGCAACTCCAGGTTGGTCTCGAGCAACTGCTGCTGGCTCTGGCGCAGCGCGCGGTAGGCCTCGTCGCGCTGCTGCAGGTTAAGGTAGGAGCGCGAGTGATAGCGGATGCGCGCGACCAGCTCGATGGTGTCGGGCAGCTTGACCAGATAGTCGTTCGCGCCGGCGGCGAAGGCCGCGCTCTTCATGAGCGGGTCCTCCTTGGTGGAAAGCACGATGATGGGGATATCGCGCGTTGCCGGGTTGGCGCGGTAGCGGCGCACCAGCGTCAGGCCGTCGATGCCGGGCATCACCAGATCCTGCAGGATCACCGTGGGGCGGGTGCGCTCGGCCACGGCAACGGCCTCGTCAGGCTTGGCGCAATAGTGAAAATCGATATCGTGTTCGGGCTCCAGCTCGCGCCGTACCGCTTCGCCTACCATGGCCTGGTCGTCCACCAGCAGCACCATGGCCAGGTATTCATCCGGGCGCAGGGGCGCTCTAGGGGTTGTATCTTTAGGCATTGTCTTCCTCGTGCTCTCCGACCTGGAGACGCTAACAGCATGATCCTGGCATGGCGGCGCGGGTGCGCGCGGCCAGGTTTGCATCGTTTTTCATGTTGTTAGCGCCTCTGTGCTACCCCTGGTTGTTGATGGCATTGCATGCCCGTACGATGCGGGCGGCGATCTGCTGCAAAGGCAGGATTTCGCTGGCGGCCCCAATGGCGGCGGCGGCCTTGGGCATCCCGTAGACGGCACTGCTGGCCTGGTCCTGGGCGATGGTCAGGTAGCCGCGCTCGCGCATGGCCTTGAGGCCGAGCGCGCCGTCACGGCCCATGCCGGTGAGCAGCACGCCCACCGCGTCACCGCGCCAGTGCTGCGCCACGGTCTCGAAAAACACATCGATCGACGGCCGGTACAGGTAGTCGCTCGGCTCTTCGGTATAGACCATGCGTGAGGCGCTGACCAGGCGCAGGTGGTCGTTGGTGCCAGCCAGCAGCACGGTGCCCGGCTGCGGCGCCTCGCCCTCGCGGGCCAGGCGCACCGGCAGCGCGCACTGCGCGTCCAGCCAGTCGGCCATGCCGGCCGCGAAAGCCTCGTCCACGTGCTGGACTGCGACCACGGCGGCGGTGAAGCTGGCCGGCAGGCCACCCAGCACGGTAGCCAGCGCGGCCGGGCCGCCGGCCGACGCGCCCAGCGCGACAAGGCGCTCGGTACTCGCCTTGTGCCTTGGCGCCGCGGCCACGCGCGCGGGGCCGGTGCGGCCCTCCAGCAAGCGGCCGATATTGCGGATCTTGCGCAGCAGGGGGCCGCTTGCCAGTTGCGAATCCGGCTGGGTCAATGTGGGCGTGTCCACGGCGTCGATGGCGCCTTGTCCCATGGCATCGAAGACCTGGGTGGCGTTGCGGCCAAGGTCCATGGTCACCACCACGATGGCGCATGGCGTGGCGGCCATGATGCGGCGGGTTGCCTCGACGCCATCCATCACCGGCATCATCAGGTCCATCAGGATCAGGTCGGGCGTGCGCACGGCGGCCAGGCGCACGGCGCTCTCGCCATCCTCGGCCACCCATGTGACCTCCAGCGCGGGATCGAGGGCGATGACGCGCCGCAGGGCGACCACCGCCAGGTGGGAGTCGTTGACAATGCCGATCTTCATGCGCGTGCTTCTCCAATCAGGTCTTGCACCGCATCGAGCAACGCGGCGTCCTGGAAGCTGCCCTTGGCCAGATAATAGTCCGCGCCGGCCTGCAGGCCGCGCTGGCGATCCTGCTCCCGGTCCTTGTAGGAGACCACCATCACGGGCAGGTGCATCAGGCGGCCCTCGCGCTTGATGCGGCTGACCAGCTCGATGCCGTCCATGCGCGGCATGTCGATGTCGGTGATGACCAGATCGAAGGATTCCGCGCGCAGCACGTTCCAGGCATCCATGCCGTCCACCGCGACCGTGACCTCATAGCCGCGGTTGGACAGGAGCTTGCGCTCCAGCTCGCGCACCGTGAGCGAATCGTCCACCACCAGCACGCGCTTGCGCCGCACCGGCGCTGCCTCCGCTGCGCGGCGGATGCGGTCGATCTTGCCCTCCGAGAGCAGCTTCTCCACCGAGCGGACCATATCCTCCACGTCGAAGATGAGCACCGGCGTGCCATCCTCGGTGAGGCTGCCGGCGGCGATGTCCTTGATCTTGCCCAGGCTTGCCACCAGGGGCTGCACCACCAGGATGCGCTCGCCCAGCAGCCGGTCCACCGCCACGCCGTAGGTACGTTCGTGATCGCCCAGGACCACCACCGGCACGGTGTCCTCGTCGCGCCGGGTCTCCGCCTGCTGCAGGACCTGTGCCGCGCTCACCAGCCCGACCTGGCGGCCGCCAAAGCGGAAGTGCTGGCGGTTTTCCAGCTGTTCGATGCTGCCGCGCTCGAGGTTGATGGCCTGCATGACATAGGCCAGAGGAAAGGCATAGGCCTCGCCGGACACCTCCACCAGCAAGGCGCGCACCACCGACAAGGTGAGCGGCAACTCCAGGTGGAACTGCATGCCGCGCCCGCTTTCCTGCGTCAGGCGGATGCTTCCGCGCACCTGGCGGATCATGTCCTGCACGGCGTCGAGCCCGACGCCGCGCCCGGACACCTCGCTGACCGTGTCGCGCATGCTGAAGCCGGGCAACAGCAGGAAGTCGAGCAGCTCGGCCTGCGACAGCCTGGCCACGGTGTCCTCGGGCACCAGCTTGCGCTGCACGATGGCGGCGCGCAAGGCGTCGAGGTCCACGCCGGCACCGTCGTCGGCAATCACGATCATCAGGCGGCCGGCGTTGTGGCGCGCGTTCAGCGTGATGCGGCCTTCGGCCGGCTTGCCGGCGGCGCGGCGCGCCTCGGGCAGCTCGATGCCGTGGTCCACCGCGTTGCGCAGCAGGTGCGCCAGCGGCGCTTCGAGCTGTTCCAGGATGTCGCGGTCGACCTTGGTGCTCTCGCCGACCAGTTCAAGGTGCACTGCCTTGCCCAGCGAGCGCCCCAGGTCGCGCACCATGCGCGAGTAGCCGGTGAGCCCGTCGGCGAGGGGCCGCATGCGGCTGGCCAGTGCCCGGTCGTAGAGCTGGTGCGAAAGCTGGCCGGTGCGGTGGTCGTACTGCTCCAGCTCCGTGACCCGTTGCGACAGTTGCTGGTGGCTCTCGCCCAGCAGGCGCTGTGCTTCTGCCAGCGCGGCGTGGGCGGCGGGATCGGCCGCGCTGGCCGCGAGCGTGACCTGCAGGGCGTCGAGTGCCTGCAGCGCGCGCATCTGCATGCGCCGGGTTTGCTGCAGGGCGTTGCCGAAGGGCTTGAGCCAGTGCGTCTCCACCATCGCCGCGCCCGACAGCGCCAGCAGCTGGTCCAGCGTATCGGCGCTGACGCGCAGCATGCGCTCCTGGGCCTGCGGCTCGCGGGGGGCTTCGCCGGGCGCGAACGTGGCTGGCGTGGCTGGTGCCGTGGTTGCTCCTGGCGCTCCGGGGACCGTGTCGGCCGCCAGGCTATCGGGTGGTGCCGGGTGGATGGCCTCTGTCACCGCGGCCTCTGGCGCGCCTGCGGATATACCCCCGGGCGTTGCTGCCGCTGACGCATGACCCATGGCCCAGGCGTCGGAGTCCACCTCCTCGCCGGCCAGCAGCGCGGCCATGCGCAGCACCAGCGCATCGACCTCAGCCTTGCCGTCCCGGTCGGCCCAGTCCAGATCGCCGCCGGGCGGGCAGCCCAGCCGCAGCAGGAGGTCGGTGGCATGCAGCAGGGTGTCGATATGCACGGGCCGCAGCAGCAGCTCGCCACGCTGGGCGGCCACCAGGCAGTCTTCCATCACGTGTGCCACGCGCACGCCGCCATCCAGGCCGACGATGCGCGCGGCCCCCTTGAGGGAATGCGCGGCGCGCATGCACGCCTCGAGCTGCTCGGCCGCGGTGGGGTCGCGCTCCAGCGCCAGCAGGCCGGAGTTGAGGACTTCGGCCTGCGACTGCGCTTCCAGCGCGAACAGCTCGAGCAGCGAGGCGTCGCGCAACTGGTCGGGGTTCATGCCAGGCTCCGCTTCAAGGCTTGTTGCAGCAGGGCCGGGTCGAGCAAGCCCACCGTGCGTTGGCCGCTCTTCAGCAGCGCCCGGGTGTAATGCGCCGAGGCGCGTGACAAGGTGGTCGGCAAAGGCTGCAGGTCGGCTTCGGCGATCCGTTCGATGCCGGTGACTTCATCCACTGGCAGCGCGATGGCGGTGCGGCCCTGGCCCAGCACCAGCAGCCGGGCGCCGTGCCCGGCGCTGCCTTTGGCATTGGCGGCGGCGTTGGCGGCCGCGTTGGAGGCGGCGCCAGCGGCAGGGTCCTGCCCGAGCAGCCGTGCCAGCGAGATGCATACCAGCAGATTGCCGCGCACGCTGGCCAGGCCCAGTACCGCGGCGTGGCGGCGGTGCGGCAGCGAGTGCACGGGGCAGGGCGCGGTGACCAGCGCCAGCGCGCCCGCGGGCAGCGCCAGCCATTCGTCGCCGATGCGAAACACCAGGCATGACATGGCAGGCCCGCGCGCGGCGGTATTGGCATGACCGGCGTGGCCGTCCGGCAGGCTGACTTCGCCGGTGGGCAGGTTGTCGAGCAGCGTGAGCGCCGCGCGCGAATAGGTTGGGCAGTTGCGGCAATGGATGTGCTCGGCCAGCAGCGCGCAGCTGCCATCGCCCAGCACGCCGATGCGGCGCCAGCAATCGTCGACGGCGACCGTCACGGTGCCCATGCCGGGCGGCTGGCCATGTGCGGCCAGGGGATGCGATGCGGGCTCAGCCATGACGGATCGGGGTCTTGCGCTGTGCGCGGTTTCTCAGGCGGGCCGAGGCCGCGCCGTCGCCTTCCGCTTCCAGGATGGCAGCCATATGGTAGAGCGCCTCCTGGTGGGCCGGGTCGAGGTAAAGCGCGCGGCGATAGGACTCGCGCGCGTCGGCGGGACGGCCGGTGGCGTCGTAGAGCACGCCCAGCAGGCAGTAGCCGGCAGCCGACGGACCTTGCGTGTCCAGGTGCGCCACGCAGGCCGTCACTGCGGCGGCCAGTTCGCCGCGATCGGCAAGCCGGGATATCCGGGACAGCGCCTCGGCGCCGGCCTTGGCCCGTTCGGCCGCTTTGTCGGTGGCGGGGACGCCAGGTGCCGGTGCCGGTGCCGGGGGCGCTAGCACGCCGGTGGAACCCGCCTGGCCGCGTGCGGCCGGCGGCCTTGGGGGCAGTGGCGGCTGCGGCCACGGTTGCGGGGCGGCCCGGGCCGGCGCACTCGGGTGCGCAGGGTAGCGCGGCATTGCCGGCGTGGCGCTGCCCGCCTGGTGCGCGCCGCGCCGGGTGAAGGCAAAGGCGAGCGGCACGCCTGCCGAGATAAAGCCGTGCCGCGTAAGCAGGCTGGCCTCGGCCGGGCCGACAAAGAGCGTGGCATCCTGCCGGCTAAGCCGTTCCAGCATCTTGAGCGAACGGCGCTGGGTCGGCGGATCGAAATAGATCAGGAGGTTGCGGCAGAACACAAAGTGGTAGGGCGGTTCATTGGCCATCAGCCCCGGGTCGAGCAGGTTGCCGCGCAGCAGCCGCACCTTGGCGCGCACGTTGGCCTTGAGCGCGTAGCCACCCGCGCAAGGGGTGAAATGCCGGTCGCGGAAGTCCAGCGGGGCGCCCCTGAAGGAGTTGTTGCCGTATTGCCCGATGCGCGCGCGCTCCAGCGAGCGGGCGCTCACGTCCACGGCATCCACCTGGAAGCGTTGCTCCGGCACGCCGGCGTCCAGCAGCGCCATGACAATCGAGTATGGCTCTTCGCCGGTCGAGCAGGGCACGCTGAGGATGCGCAAGGGCGCGGCGCCGTCCGGCGCGCGATCACTGCCGAAGACCCGCATGGCGGCGAAGCGGCCGAGCGCCAGCAGCGCCTCGCGATGGCGGAAGAACCAGGTCTCGGGGACCACCACGGCTTCGATCAGCGACTGCAGTTCGTCCGGGTGCGAGTGCAGCAGGTTCCAGTACGCGTGGTGGTCGGGCACCGCGGCCGCTGCCAGGCGCTCGCGCAACGCGCGTTCGATCATGCCGGGGCCGACGGTGGCGGCGTCCAGGCCAATGCGCTCCTTGAGCAGCGCTTCGATATGGGAGGCGGTGGTCATGGCCCTGGCGCGCCGGCGTCAGCCGCCGGCAGATCGGGGAATAGCCTGGCGTGCACGTCATCAGGCAGCAGGGCATCGACCTTGATCCACTGCACCAGCCCCTGGCTGCCGCTGCGCACGGGCCCCAGGTAGCGGGCCGGGGCGGTGTCCACGCCGCTGTCGATAAACTCGGCGGGCTCGCAGCGCAGCGTCTCGGTAGCGTACTCCAGCCGTAGCCCGAGCAGGCGCGCGGGTGCCTCCGCGTGCCGGCGGTAATGCACCAATACGGTGCGTGTGCTGGTCCGGCTGGCGACCGGCGTGCCGATGGCCAGCGCATTGATGTCGATGACCGGCACCACCTGGCCGCCCCGCGCCAGCAGCCCGCTGACCCAGGCCGGCGCCTCGGGCAAGTGCTTGAGCGTGGTCAGCGGCAGCACTTCGACGATCTCCTTCGCGTCCAGCGCGTAGTGGTCGGGCCCGATGCGAAAGAGCAGGAAGAGTTTCATGGGGTGCCGTGGATGCCCGGGGCGCTCAACGTGCGCTCAAACCTTGAAGCGCGACACGCCGGTGCGCAGGTCGTTGGCGACCAGCGTCAGCTCGTCGATCGCCTGGCTGGACTGGCGCAGGGATTCCACCGTCTGCTGGGCCGCCTCGGACAACTGCATCAGGGCCTGGTTGATCTGTTCCGCGCCGCCCGCCTGGGCTTGCATGCCCTCGTTGACCATCTGCACGCGCGGTGCCAGCGACTGCACCTGGCCGATGATCTGGGAGAGCTGGTCGCCCACCTGGGTCACCTCCGACATGCCGCGCCGCACTTCCTCGGAGAACTTGTCCATGCCCATCACGCCCGCCGCCACCGCTGACTGGATCTCGCGCACCATCTGCTCGATGTCGTAGGTGGCCACCGCGGTCTGGTCGGCCAGGCGGCGGATCTCGGTGGCGACCACCGAGAAGCCACGCCCGTACTCGCCAGCCTTCTCGGCTTCGATGGCAGCGTTGAGCGACAGCAGGTTGGTCTGGTCCGCAACCTTGGCGATGGTGGTGACCACCTGGTTGATATTGCCCGCCTTCTCGTTCAGGGTGGCCAGCTTGGCGTTGACCGAGCCGGCGGCTTCCATCACATGGTGCATGGTGGCTTCCATGCGCGACAAGCTTGCCTGGCCGGTGCCGGCCAGGCCGGCGGTCTGCTCGGCGGCGCCGGAGACTTCGGTCATGGTGCGGACCAGGTCGCGCGAGGTGGCGGAGATCTCGCGCGAGGTGGCGCCGATCTCGGTGGTGGTGGCCGCCGTTTCGGTGGCGGTGGCCTGCTGCTGGCGCGCGGTGGCGGCGATCTCGTTGACCGAGGTGGTGACCTGGATGGCCGAGCGCTGGGCCTGTCCGACCAGCGCGGTGAGGTCGCCGGTCATCTGGTTGAAGCCCTGCTCGACTTCCAGGAACTCATCCTTGCGGTTTAGCGACAGGCGCTGGCGGAAGTCGCCGCCACGCATGTCGGCGAGCTGCCTGACGATCGCGCGCATCGGCACCGTAATGGAGCGGAACAGCAGGTAGCCGGCCACCAGCGACTCCAGAAGGGCGGCGATCAGGGAGATCTCGATGCTGATCTTGGCCGTTTGCACCGCCTGGTTGATGCTGCTGGCGCCCTCCTCGGCCACTTTGTTGTTATCTTCCAACAGTGCTTGCACGGCCGTGCGGCCTTCGGCCCAGGCTGCGTGGATGGGGCCGCGCAGCTTGGCCTCGGCGGCGGCGACCTCCGGGCCGGTCGCCGCGAACAGCGATGCCGAGACGTCATCATAGTGCCGGCGCAACTCGCGGTATTTCTCGAAGCGCTCGCGATCGTCGGCGCGCCGGATCGAATCGGCGTACTTAGCCTCCAGGCCATCCAACCGCTTGTGCAGGGCCGAGTTGGCCTCGGCGTATTGCCGGCGCTCGGCGTCATTGGCCGCGGTCACGCTCTGCCAGGCCAGCACATAGGTCTCGCCCCAGGCGCCGCGCATCGCGGTGCTGTAGTAGAGTCCCGGGAGCGCATCGTCGCGCAGCGCATTCGCGTGGGTCTGGATGGCCGACTGGCGGTCGTAGGCGACCACCGCCGTGAGTAAGATGACCGCCAGGATGAAGGCAAAACTTGCCAGGATGCGCGTGCGGATGGTCCAGTGAGTCACGGTGCGGTTTCCCGTTGCTTATTCTTGTCGGTGGGCGGTCCATGACCGGCCGGGCGCTCGGGAATCGGCGCGCGTGCGCGGGCCGGGCGCGAGCGGCCGGTTGATAGCGGCGTAGGGTACTGTAAGGCTCCGGCCATTTCAATGGCCGCCCGCGCAGCGGTAAGGAGATTCGATGCGTTGCAACTAGTTGCCGCAACATATCGTTTAACTTGGCTTGATTTTTTCCTGGTTTTAGTCACACTTGCCAGATAGACAGATCGGACCGATGTCGATAATCACGAACAGGGCAGGCATGGTGGCCAGGTCAGAGGCGAAGGCCGGCGCCCCGCCAAACGCGGACATTGATCCGCTGACGGGCGTAGCGTCGCGCCAGGCATTCTTGAACACGCTGGAAGGCCGCCTGCGCACGGAGGCTTCCCCGCGCTGCTCGCTATTGCTGCTTGGCATCGACGATTTCCGCGCGTTCAATGACATGCATGGCCATGCCGAGGGCGACGAGATCCTGCGCCGGGTGGCCCGCCGCCTGCGCGACGCCTCGCCGCGCGACGCCATCCTGGGGCGGATCGGCGGCGACGAGTTCGCCGTGCTGCTGCCTTCCATTGCCGATCCCACCCTGGTGCGCCACGTCAGCGCCGCCATCCTTTCGCTGCAGACCGAGCCCCACGAGTACGGCAACCGGCGCCACCACGTGCTGGCGAGCCTGGGCGCCTGCGTGATGCCTGCGGGCGGTGACAATGCTTCCGATGCCCTGGCCTCGGCCAGCCTGGCTCTGGGTCGGGCCAAGCGCGACGGCGGCCGCACCATCCGCTTCTTCAAGCCGCAGATGCGCACCGACGTGACGACCCGCCTGTCGCTGGTGCAAGCGCTGCGCGACGCCTACGCGCAGCGCCAGTTCGAGTTGCTGTACCAGCCCCAGATCGACCTGCGCGACGGCCGCGTGGTTGGCGCAGAGGCGCTGATGCGCTGGCGCCATCCCACCCAGGGCTTGCTGACGCCGGCCAGCTTCATCGATGCGCTGGCCGCCAGCAGCGTGGCGGCGGACGTCGGCGTCTGGCTGCTGCACACCGCCTGCGCCCAGGCGCGCATGTGGTCGCTCGGGTTTGCCGATGCACCGCGAGTGGCCATCAACCTGTTTGCCGCGCAGCTTAGCGAGAGCCGGCTGCTGACCGAAGTCCGTCACGTGCTGCGCGAGCTGGCACTGGCTCCGGAGCGGTTGGAGCTGGAGATCACCGAGACCATCGCCCTGCAGCAGGGCGACGAGTTTTCCGGGCAGTTGCAGACCCTGCGCCGCGATGGGGTGACCCTGACCTGCGACGATTTCGGCACCGGCTACGCCTCGCTCAGCTTCCTCAAGTCCTTCCCCGTGGACCGTATCAAGATCGACCAGTCGTTTATCCGCAATGTCACGCAGAACCCGGTCGACGCCGCCATCGTGCGCGCCATGGTGAACGTCGGTGGCAGCCTGGGCATCGGCGTGGTGGCCGAGGGCGTGGAAACCGTCGAGCAGCGGGATTTCCTCTCCGAGAACGGCTGCCATGAGGTGCAGGGCTACCTGTATGGCCGGCCCATGTCCGCCGACAAGTTCACCGAGTTCCTGCAGCAGTCCGCCGCCCGCTAAGCCGGGCCGGCCGTGCCTTTCCCCTCGCGCCGGCGTCCGGCGCCGATGCGCAATTGTTTCCAGCTTTGTCCTGAGTGCGCTGGCCCGCGGTGGCCCCGGCGGGCCAGCGCAGCCAGTTCGCGCCTTCCCGGCGCGGCTGCGCGGGGAAACAAGGGAAATATGTGCTTACAAAGTCAAGTGCGCCAGTCCGGCGGCCCGGCGTTATCGGAAGTATGGTGACAGCAGGGGCGGCAGGTGTTGGCCCGCGCGCCTATTTTGACCAAGAGGTATCCCCATGTTCCCTGACCGCAAGCTTGGCCCGCGCGCGCGCTTCCTGTTCCTGGCCACCAGCCTCGTTTTAGTCACTTGGCAACTGCCGGCGCTGGCGCAATCCGCCGATCCCAGCGACCGCATTGCCACCGTGACCGATGCCGCCGGCAACCTGAGCTTTGCCCCCGCGGGGTCCGACGACTGGGCGCAGGCCGCGCTGAACCGGCCGATCACGACCGGCGACCGCCTCTGGGTCGACAACGGCGGGCGGGCCGAGCTGCACGCCGGCTCCACGGCGATCCGGCTAGGCAGCGGCACTGCCGTGACCGTGCTCAATCTCGACGACAGCGCTACCCAGGTCAAGCTGACCCAGGGCACGCTGCAATTGCGCGTGCGCGCGCTGCCGCCCGACCAGCCGGTCGAGATCGATACGCCCAACCTGGCCTTCGTGCCGCGCGAGCCAGGCGACTACCGGCTGGACGTAGCGCCTGACGGCAGTTCCACGGTCGTCACCATGCACCACGGCTCGGCCATGCTGTACGGCGACAACCGCTCGCTGGAAATGCGGCGCGGCGAGCAAGTGCGCTTCGGTGGCACCGACCTGGCCGAGGAGGGCCGCGCCGCCAACCCGCCCATGGACGGCTTCGATAGCTGGACCATGGCGCGCGACGCGCGGGAGGACCGCTCGCCGTCCGCTCGCTACGTGGCGCCTGAAATGACGGGCTATGCCGCGCTGGACGATTACGGCGACTGGCAGGAAGACCCTGGGTACGGCGCCGTCTGGTTCCCGCGCGTGGTGGCCGCGGACTGGGCGCCCTATAGCGCCGGCCACTGGGCCTGGGTGGCGCCATGGGGATGGAGCTGGTGCGACGATGCGCCATGGGGCTTCGCCCCGTCCCACTATGGGCGCTGGGCGCGCGTTGGCGACCGCTGGGGATGGATGCCGGGCCCGAGGGTGGGCCGGCCGGTCTACGCGCCCGCGCTGGTTGGCTTTATCGGCGGCGGTCCGGGCAGCGGCTCCGGTGTGGCCTGGTACCCGCTAGGCCCGCGCGAGGCATATCGACCGGTCTATGGCGCCAGCCCGGCCTACATCACGCGCATCAACCATTTCACCGTCAACAATGAGGTGATCGAGAACCATATCCGGAACACCTATATCAACCGGAACGTGCCCGGCGCCATCACCGGCATGCCGGCACGCGCCTTTGTGCAAGGCCAGCGCGTGCCGCCCGGCGCGCACGGCATGGCATGGCGCAACCTGCCGCAGGGCGAGGCCAACGGCGCGCCGCCGCTGGCGCCCGTCAAGGCCAGCCTGATCGGCGCGGCGCCCGCGCGGCCGGCCCCGGCGGCAGTCATGCAGGGCTTCGCGCGCCCCGCCATAGCGGCGCGTGCGCCCGGCCGCCCGGCAGACGATGAACTGGCCCAGCGCTTTGCCCGCGCCGGCGGCACCGTGCCCGGCGCAGGCCCGGCATGGCAGGGTGGGCGCAATGCCCCGGGCGGCGGCCAGGCCATGGCACCCGCCCCGGTCCGGATGAGCCAGGCGGCACCGGGATACCACGGGCGCAACGGGGCAGGCCAGATGCCCGGCGGGCCGGGGACATCGAACGGCGGGAGTCCGGCAAATCCGGCAAATCCGGCAAATCCGGCAAATCCGGCAAATCAAGGCAATCCAGCCTTCGGGCCGCAGCGCGCGGAAGGCGGCGCCCGTGCCCCCGTGCCGCAAGGCCTGGTGGGTACCGACCATGGCGGGCAGCCGCCGGCGCAGGGCGGCGATCCGCGCACGCGCGGCTGGACCACGCGGCCGGAGCAGGCGCACGGCCAGCCGCCGCAAAATGGCCAGTCGGCCGCGCAGCCTCAGCAGGCGCAGCAAGCCCAACAAGCCCAACAAGCCCAGCAGCTTCAGCAACGCCAGGCTGAGCAGCGCGGCATGGTGCAGCAGAACGGCCGGACCCTGCAAACGGACCCGCAAGCCATGGCCCGCCAGCAGCAGGAGCGGCAGATGGGTGACCAGCAGCGGGCGCAACAGGCGCAGCAACAGCAGCAGGAGATGCAGCGCCAGCAGCAGCAAAGGCAGGTGGGTGACCAGCAGCGGGCGCAGCAGACGCAGCAACAGCAGCAGGAGATGCAGCGCCAGCAGCAGCAAAGGCAGGTGGGGGACCAGCAGCGGGCGCAGCAAGCGCAGCAACAGCAGCAGGAGATGCAGCGCCAGCAGCAGCAAAGGCAGATGGGTGACCAGCAGCGGGCGCAGCAAGCGCAGCAACAGCAGCAGGAGATGCAGCGCCAGCAGCAAAGACAGGCGGCGGACCAGCAACGGGCGCAGCAGGCGATACAGCAACAGCAAGCCATGCAGCGCCAGCAGCAGGATATGCAGCGTCAGCAGCAAGAGCAGCAGCGCCACCAGCAGGACATGCAGCGGCAGCAACAGGAGCAGCAACGCCAGCAGGAGCAACAGCGCCAGCAGCAGGTCATGCAGCGGCAGCAGCAAGACCAGCAGCGCCAGCAGCAAGACCAGCAACGCCAGCAGCAGGAGCAGCAACGCCAGCAGCAGCAACAGCGCCAGCAGCAGGAACAACAGCGCCAGCAGCAGGAGTTGCAGCGCCAGCAACAGCACGCCGCGCAGCCGCAGTCAGCTCAGCACGTGGCAATACAGCAGCAACCGCACGCCCAAGGGCAGGCAGACAAATCGCAAGAGCATGGACATGAGGTTCACTGAGCCGGCTCAGGCAGCCGGCTCAGGCGGCCGACCCCCGATCTGGGCGTCGGCCGCGTGGCCGGCCTTGCTGGCCTACTTAGCCAGCTCCGACAGGCGTACCGGTGCGATCTTGCCGTTCTGCACCCAGCCCACCACGGTGTCGGCAACGGTGCCGCCCTTGGCGTCGATGCTCTCGATCTCGTTGGGGTTGGCATCCTTGGCCAGCGTCTTCACCGCCTCCGGCATCCTGGCCCGGATTGCGGCCACGTCGCTGGTGGTGCCGGCCAGCTTCATGGCGCCGGCCAGCGCGTAGACCATGGTGTAGTTGAGCGACATCTCGGTGGTGGCGTCGCGCCCGTCATGCAGCTTCTTGTATTTGCTGTTGTAGGTTTGCGCGGCCGGGCGGGCATCGTTGGCCAGCGGCATCACGCCGATGGCGCCTTCGAGCATGGCAAGGCCGTTGGTGACCTTGGCCATTTCATCCAGCTTGGCCTGGTCCATCACGATGAAGCCGCCCTTGAAGCCCAGCTCGCGCGCCTGCTTGACCACCAGCGCGGTCGGCTCGGACGGGCCGCCGACAAACATCACGTCGGGCTTGTCGGCCAGCACGCGTGACACGCCGCTGTAGAAGTCGGTGGCCTTGGTGTAGGACATCGGGTTGTTGGCCACCACCTTGCCGCCCGCGCCTTCCCAGGCCGGCACAAACGCCTGCACCCAGGCCTTGGCGTAATCGTGGTCGGCCGGGGCCAGCGCTACGTTCTTGCCGTAGCGCTTCATCTGCGCCTTGATGAAGGGATCGATATAGCCGGTGTAGGACGGCGGGATGCGGATGGTCAGCTTGTTGCCGGTGTCCGTGATGCGCGGCACGCTGGAGTAGGCCATCACCAGGAACTTCTCCTGCTCGTTGAAGGCCTGCAGTGCAAAGATGCCGCCCGAGTGCGGCACGAACACGGCGGGCGTCTTGTATTGCTGCACCAGGCGGCGCGCGTTGATGGCGGCTTCGGCGGGGGCGTACTTGTCGTCCAGCGAGACCACTTCCAGCTTGACCTTCTTGCCTTTGACCTCAAGGCCCGAGGCGTTGATTTCGTCCACTGCCATCTGGATGCCGGACAGGACGTTCTTGCCGTACAGCGCGGCGCCGCCGGATAGCGGGCCGGTGTAGCCGAGTTTGACGACTTCCTGTGCGAAGGCGGTGCCGGATGCCATCAGGGTGGCTATGGCGGTGGCGGCTAGGGGGAAGAGGCGGCGGATCGTTTTGGTTTGCATTTGGCTGTCTCCAGTTGTGTTTGCACTGCGTTCGTTCTTGCCTGCTGGTTCTGGTCTTGCTCCCCTCTCCCGCATGGCGGGAGGGGGCGGGGGAGAGGGCGGGCGATCATTGCGCCGCCGCGCTGCGCAAAACCGTTGGCTTTGCTTTTTGTGGCTCCTAGCTAAGCCACCCCTCTCCCCAACTCTCTCCCCCTGAGGGGAGAGGGAGTAACTGCCGTCGTCATTTCCAACGGCTTTGGCGCGCTCTAGCCACCGATATAAGCGCGGCGGATTCCTTCATCCTTTAGCAGCGTGTCGCGGTCGCCTTGCATCACGATGCGGCCGCTCTCGATCACATACGCGCGGTGGGCGATGCCCAGCGCCGCATAAGCGTTCTGCTCGGCCAGCAGCACCGTGGTGCCCGCGCGGTTGATGCGCTGGATCACCTCGAACATCTGCTTGACCACCAGTGGCGCCAGGCCCAGCGATGGTTCGTCGAGCAGCAGCGTGCGCGGGCGTCCCATCAGCGCGCGGCCGAGCGCCACCATCTGCTGCTGTCCGCCGGAAAGCGAGCCCGCCGGATCGTCTTTTTTCTGCCGCAGGATCGGGAACATCTCGAAGACGTCTTCCAGCGAGCGCTTGATGCCGGCGGAGTCGCGACGGTGTACGTAGGCGCCCAGCGTCAGGTTCTTCTGCACGCTCATGGCGGGGAACAGCTTGCGCCCCTCAGGGCAGTGCACCAGTCCCGCCTGCACGATCTGCGAGGGCTTCATGCCGGCCAGCTCGCGGCCGTCAAAGCGCATGCTGCCGCCGCTGGTGCGGTGGATGCCGCTGAGCGCCATGAAGATCGAGCTCTTGCCGGCCCCGTTTGCGCCCAGCAGCACCACCAGCTCGCCGGCCGCGGCGTTCAGCGTGATGTTGTCGAGCGCGCGAAAGCTCCCGTACGAAAGCGAAACGCGTTCAAGCTGCAACATGGTCGGCTCCCAGATAGGCTTCGATGACCTGCGGGTCTTGCTGGATCTGCGCGGGCGATCCCTCGGCGATCTTCTCGCCGTAGTTGAGCACCATGATCTTGTCGGCCAGCCGCATGATCATGTCCATCTTGTGTTCAATCAGGCAAACCGTCTTGCCGTGGCGGACCATCTTGCGGATCAGTTCGGCCAGGCCCACGGTCTCCTCGGGGTTCACGCCGCCCGCGGGCTCGTCGAGCAGCAGCAGTTCGGCATCGGTGGCCAGCGCCAGCGCAAAGGCCACGCGCTTGCGCTCTTCCTGCGTGATGTCCGCCGCCACTTCATGCGCGAGGTGCGCCAGGCCCACGAAGTCGAGCGCCTCCTCGGCCTTGGCGCGGCACAGCCGTTCTTCCTCGCGCAGCCGGCGCGTGTTGAAGATCACGTCGGCCAGCCCCGCGTGCGTGCGCAGCCGGTGGCCGACGATCAGGTTGTCCAGCACGGTGGCGCGGTCGAACAGGTGCGTGGCCTGGAAGGTGCGGGCCACGCCAAGCCGGGCGATCTGGTCGGCGCGCAGGCCGGCCACGTCGCGGCCCTTGAGCAGGATCTGCCCGGAAGTTGGCGCATGGGTGCCGGCGATCAGGTTGAAGAAGGTGGTCTTGCCCGCGCCGTTGGGGCCGATGATGGCGTTGATATGGCCCGTCTCGAAGGTGATCGAGACATCGTGCACGGCGCTCAGGCCGCCGAATTTCTTGGTCAGGTTGCGGATCTCAAGCATGGTCGGCCCCTGCATTCGCAGCGTTTGCATTCGGGTTGCCGGCGACGGGCGCGTCGGCCGGGTGCGCGCGGCTTGTGCCGCCGCGGCGTGCGGCGGCGGCGCGGCGCGCCTGGCGCTTGGCCCACGAGCCCACGATGCCGTCCGGCACGAAAATGATCAGCAGCACCAGCACCGGCCCGAACACCAGCATGCGGTAGTCCTGCAGGAACTGCAGCGTCTGCGTGACCCACGGCACCAGCACCGCGCCCAGCAGCGGCCCCAGCAGCGTGCCGGTGCCGCCCACCAGCATCGCCATCACCATCTCGAAGGTCAGGTCGGTGCGCGCGATGTCCGGCCCGAGAAAACGCACCTGGCCCGCGTACAGCGCGCCGGCAAAGCCGGCATAGCCCACCGACAGCACGAACGACAGCACCTTGGTGCGCATCAGGTTGATGCCGAGCGCCTCCGCCAGCGCGTCGCTGTTGCGTACCGCCATGAAGCTGCGGCCCAGCAGCGAAGTGACGATGCGGTGCATCAGGAAGGTGCCCGCCACCAGGAAGAACAGCACCAGGTAGTACTGCGCCTGCACGTTGTCGAACGCGAGCGGGCCCACCGAGGCCGGCACCGGAATGCCGATCAGCCCCACGGTGCCGTGCGTCAGGCTCTCCCACTTCTCGATCAGCAGGTAGATGATGTAGCCGATGCACAGCGTGAAGATCGAGAAGTAATGGCCTTTGAGCCGCAGCGATACCACGCCGACGAAGTAGCCCACCACCATGCACACCACGCCGGACAGCACGAACGCCGCCCAGAACGGCACCTGGTGATCCACCGTGAGAATGCCCAGCGTATAAGCGCCGATGGCCATGAAGCCGCCGTGCGCCAGGTTGAGCTGGCCGGTGTAGCCCGTGATCAGGTTCAGCCCCAGCGTGGCGATGGCGTAGATGAAGGCCAGCGTCATCACCGTCAGGTAGTAGCTGTTGGGCGTGACCAGCGGGAACGCGATGGCCAGCGCCAGCAACAGGGCCCAGCCGGTCTTGCCTTGCAGTGTCTTTGTCATGGTGCGCTCCTTATGCGGCCTTGCCGGCAAACAGGCCTTGGGGGCGGATCGACAGGATGAGCACCAGCAGCGCAAAGGCGATGATGTCCTTGTAGTCCGTCGAGACGTAGAAGCCGCCGAAGCTCTCGGCCATGCCGATGATCAGCCCGCCCACGATGGCGCCGGGAATGCTGCCCATGCCGCCGAGGATGATGATGACGAAGGCCTTGGTGATGACCAGGTTGCCCATGCTTGGGTAGACCAGGTTGATCGGCGCGTAGAGCGTGGCGGCAATGGCGGCGAGCGCGCCGGAGATGGCAAACACCAGCAGCGTGACACGCGTGGCGTCGATGCCAACCAGCGCCGCGCCCTCGCGGTTCTGCGCCATCGCCACGATGGTGGAGCCGGTCACGGTGCGCGTGAGGAACAGGTGCAGCAGCACCATCAGCCCGAAGGCGGCGGCGATGATCAGCAGCCGTTGCGCCGGCGCGGTCAGGCCCATCACTTCCACCATCTGGCCGTAAGGCGTGGGCATGCGATGGAAGTCCGCGCCCCACATTGCCTGCGCGCCGGCTTCGAGGAACAGCATGATGCCGATGGCGGCGATCATGTCGTGCAACTCCGGCGCATTGCGCAGCGGATGGAACACCAGCCTGTCGGCCAGCATCGACAGGGCCGCCACCGCGATGGCGGCGGCGCCCATCGCCAGCCAGTAGTTCATGCCCAGCGACGTCATCAGGTAGTACGAGACGTAGGCACCTGCCATGTAGAAGGCGCCATGCGCGAAATTGGGCACGTGCAAGATGCCGTAGACCAGCGTCAGGCCCAACGCCACCAGGCTATATACGCCGCCCAGCGTCAGGCCGTTGAGGACTTGTTGAAGAAACAATGTCACGGGCTTACCTCATGCGACTTTTCGAATCACGAACGAAGGCACGCAAGCCGCGCTGCGGGCTGCGTGGAAATGGCCGCGCCGCGCAAAGAACAACGCGGGGGCCGCTTGGTCAGGCGGTGCGAGAGTCAGCCGCGGGGCGGTGCGGCCTGGTGAATGGCGTGATGCATGCTTGGTCTCCTGTGCGATGCGGCAATGGCCTGCCGTGCAGGCCCCGGGTGCGGTGTCGTCGTGTACCGTGAAGCGCTACGCATGTCTGCGTAGGTATGTTCCAGCACGATCGTTCGTTTTCATTGACTGTTGCATACGGCCTGAGGCACAGTCAAGAAATACGGAATAGTCTTCCGCACAGCGAAATAGCCGGCTTACCTCCGGCCCGCCATCTCCAAAGGCGGCCACAGGTCTGCTTCCCGCACCCAGTAGCCAAGCGTTATCGCCACGTATGAAGCGCACCTCGTCGATCCCGCTCTCGCCTGCCTCCTCCGCTTCCTTGCCGGGCGGCGCGCATGCCGCGGCCGTGCGTGCTGCCGATGCGCCGCACGACGGCGGGGAACCGGACATCGACCGTGACGACCGCAATTTCGTCACCGCGCTGGCGCGTGGACTGGACCTGCTGCGCGCCTTCGGCCCGCACGACGATTACCTTGGCAATGCGGAACTGGCGCGGCGCGCCGGCATCCCGCGCCCCACGGTTTCACGCCTGACCTACACGCTCACCAGCCTGGGCTACCTGATCTATTCCGCGTCGCTGGAGAAGTACCGGCTCGGCCAGGGCGCGATGGTGCTTGGCCAGCGTTACCTCGCCGGCTCGGGCATCCGCGAGATCGCGCAGCCGCTGATGCAATCGCTGGCGTTCGCCACCGATTGCACGGTGGCGCTTGCCACATCGGATCGCCACGAGATGGTGTACCTGGAAGTCTGCCAGCCGCGCGGCGCGCTGGTAATGCGGCTGGCGCCCGGCTCGCGCCTGCCCACCGCTACCTCCGCGATTGGCCGCGCGTGGCTGGCCGGGCTGGAGCCGCAGCGGCGCGCCGCCGTGCTGGCCGACCTCGAGCGCCACTACGGCGCGCGCTGGCCCACGATCCGCATCAAGCTCGAGCGTGCGCTGCGCGACTACGCCAAGCGCGGCTTCTGCCTGGCCCACGCGGAGTGGGACCGCACGGTCAGCGGCGCGGCCGCGCCCGTGGTGCTCGAAGGGGGCGCGGAAGTGCTGGCCATCAATATCGGCGGCGCGGCCACGCGGCTGACGCCGGAAATCCTCGACGGCAATCTCGGCCCGCGCATCCGCGAACTGGCCGAAGCGCTGCAGAGCCGTCTGTGGCAGGGGCGCGGATAGCCGCGCCGCGCGCCATCGATGCCATCGCCACGAATCGCTTTCTCACGGCCCCATGGCCACACATCCAGCTAGCAATACAGACATAGCAAACAAAGGAGACAAAGATGGAGATTCGCAACAAGACCGTCGTGGTGACCGGTGCGGCCACCGGCATCGGGCGCGCGCTGGCGCTTGCGTTTGCCGCCGGCGGCGCGCGCGGCGTGGCCGTGGCCGACCTGGATGGCAAGGGCGCGCAGGCGGTAGCCGAGGAAGTGGCCAAGGCCAGCCCGGACTGCCAGGTGTTCGCGCAGCAAACCGACGTGGCCGACGCTGCCGCCGTGCAGGCGCTGGCCGATGAGGCCACGCAACGCTTCGGCCAGATCGATGTGTTCTGCTCCAACGCCGGCATCATCCTGCGCAAGGGCCTGGATGCCAGCGCCGAGGAATGGCAGCGCATCTGGGAGATCAACGTCATGGCCCACATCCACGCCTCGCGCGCGGTGCTGCCGCAGATGCTGGCGCGCGGCGATGGCTATTTCGTCAACACCGTCTCCGCCGCCGGCCTGCTGTCGCAGATCGGCTCGGCACCCTATGCCGTGACCAAGCACGCCGCCATCGGCTTTGCCGAGTGGCTGTCGATCACCTACGGCGATCGCGGCATCAAGGTCAGCTGCATCTGCCCGCAGGGCGTGCAGACCCGCATGCTGTTCGGCGAGGATGGCGAGCGCAAGGGCTTCCTGCAGGCCGGCTCGGTCACGCCCGAGCACGTGGCGCAGGTCACGCTGGAAGGCGTGAAGGATGAGCGCTTCCTGATCCTGCCGCATCCCGAGGTGCTCGAGTATTACCAGCGCAAAGGACAAGATTACGATCGTTGGCTAAAGGGAATGCGCCGGCTGCACGATAAAGTGATGGCGGAGTTCGGCGGCACGGTGGTTTAAGCGTGGCGTGAAACCCCGCGCAACAGTCAGTTGAGTCACCGCTGCCGGCGGACAGGCGCAAGGCTTCGCTCCTTTGCTCCTTTGCTCCTTCGCCCCTTTGCGCCGGCAGCGTGCAAGATCCGTCCGACAACAGAATAAAACCGATCATCGGGAGACACACCATGCGTTGCAAACCTTTCGCAGCTGCCGTCCTGGCCGCCTGCGCCGCCTTCGCCGTGCCCTCGGCCCATGCCGACACCTATCCTTCCAAGCCCATCCGAATGGTGGTGGGCTTTCCCAGCGGCGGCGCGCCTGACATCCTGGCGCGCATCTTCTCCGAAAAAATCTCACCCTCGTGGGGCCAGCCCGTGGTGGTGGACAACAAGCCGGGCGCAGGCGGCAACATCGGCGCCGAAGCCGTCGCCCATGCCGCGCCGGATGGCTACACGCTGGCGCTGGGCACGGTCGGCACGCACTCCATCAACGGCTCGCTTTACAGCAAGATGCCGTACGACATGGTCAAGGATTTCACCCCGGTGATCCTGGTCGCCTCCACGCCCAACGTGCTGGTGGTCAACCCTTCCGTGCCGGCCAAGAACGTGGCCGAGCTGATCGCGCTGGCCAAGGCCAAGCCGGGCGCCCTGACTTTCGGCACGCCGGGCATTGGCACCTCGCCGCACGTGGCGGGCGAGATGTTCAACTCCCTGGCCGGGGTCAAGCTCACCCACGTGCCCTACAAGGGCCGCGCCATGGCCATACCCGATCTGCTCGGCGGCCATATCAGCATGATGTTCGACAACCTGCCGTCGGCGTTGCCGGTGATCAAGGAGGGCAAGGTACGGGCGCTAGGCGTGACCAGCGCGAAACGCTCGCACTCGGCGCCGGATATTCCCACGCTGGCAGAGCAGGGGCTGCCCGGGTTTGATGCGGACTCGTGGTTTGCGATCTTTGCACCGGCGAATACGCCCAAGGATGTGATCGCCAAGCTGAACACCGAGCTCAACCGGATTTACCAGCTTCCCGATGTGCAAGCCAAGCTCAAGACCTTGGGGCTGGATCCTATTCTTGGCACGCCGGAGAAGTTGGCGGGTTATCAGAAGGTTGAGATTGCCAAGTGGGCGAAGGTGGTGAGGGATTCGGGGGCTAAGGCGGAGTAAAGGTGTTGGTTTTTGGACCCAGGGGCTATACGACGTCGCTCTGCGAGGTTGGTCGCTGTTTGTTTGAGCGGCGATGGCTTTTGCACCCAAGGTGCCATACGACATCGCCCAGCAGGGGGTTTCGCTGTTTATTCATCGGCGATGGCGCTTGCACCCAAGAGCCATACGACATCCCCCTGCGGGGGCTGCCGGTCACTTTTCTTTGACCGGCAAAGAAAACTAACGAAAAGAAAGCCGCCCTGCCGGGAGCAGAGCAATCAGGCTTATGTGGGTCGGTGGTTGCGTCGTACGGCCCGGAGTGTTGGCTAGCCAATCCTACCGGCTTGGAGGGCATCGCAAATACATGACCCAATGGTCACGTGGTGGTGCCCCTGATCGCTTTGCTCGGTGCGCGTTCGGGCATCTGCCGTTCGCGGTGCGCAGCGTCACGATCCTGCCTGCCTCGGTGGTTTCGTGGTTTTGTCTCTGGCGGCGGGCGCCCGGCCATTTGATGCCCTGCCGTACCGGCGCGAGCGGTGCCTTACTCTCAACTCCCCTGGTTTCGTGGTGGGCACCGTGGCCCGTGCGCGAGGGCCGCGCTCACACACACGTTCGGACATCACCGCGCTCGCCCTCCGAGACAAAACCACGAAACCAGCCACACTCGAAACGGCGCAGCCCCTCGCATCGCGAACGGCAGATGTGGGAACGGTCACCGCACACGAGGTCAGGGGGCCGCACCACGTAACCCGTAGGTCATGCAAGTGCGATGCCCTTTGGGTCGGTAGGATCGGCTAGCCAACACTCTGGGCCGTACGACGCAACCATAGAGGCAAAAACAGCCTTATTGCTCTGCTCCCGGCAGGGCGGCTTTCTTTTCGTTAGTTTTCTTTGCCGGTCAAAGAAAAGTGACCGGCAGCCCCCGCAGGGGGATGTCGTATGGCTTTTGGGTGCAAGCGCCATCGCCGCTCAAACAAACAGCGACCAACCCCGCAGAGCAACGTCGTACGGCTTTGGGGCCCAAAAACCAACGCCGTATCAATCAAATCCAAAGTTCGAACAAGAGCCAACGGTTCTCCCCCCGCGCATAACCCCCCCTTCACTTCCCCCTATAACTAGGAAAAAACAACTCCTCCCCCTCCACCTTGTAAGCAGCAATGCTGTCCTGCCCATCCCTGGAAGTAATCCACTCCACCAACTTCATCGCATCCGCGTAATTGGTACCAGGATGCTTGGCCGGATTCACGGCAATCACGCCATACGGATTGAACATCCTGGGATCGCCCTCCAGCAGGATCGCCAATCCGGTCTTGGCACGATACGCGCCATAAGTGGCCCGATCAGATAACGTGTAGCCCGGCATCTGCGCTGCCATGGTCAGCACCTCGCCCATCCCCAGTCCGGCATTCACATACCACGGCTGCCCCTTCGGCTCGATCCCCGCCTGCTTCCAGTAGTCCTTCTCCATCACGTCGGTCCCGGAGTTATCCCCGCGCGAGATGAACTTGGTGCCGCCGGCGGCGATTTTCCTGAAGCCGGCCAGCACGTCCTTGCTGCCTTTCAGCCTGGCCGGGTCGCTGGCCGGGCCAACCACGATGAAGTCGTTGTACATGACGTCGCGGCGATTGACGCCGTAGCCTGCCGCCATGAATTCGTCTTCCATCTTGCGGGCGTGCACCAGCAGCACATCGACGTCGCCCATCTCGCCCATCTTCATCGCCTTGCCCGAGCCTACGGCGATCACTTTGACGGTGACGCCGCTCTTTTGCTCGAACCTGGGCAGCAGGAATTTCAGCAGGCCGGAGTTCTCCGTGCTGGTGGTCGTGGCCAGCTTGAGCTCGCCGGCGAAGGCGCTGGTGGCGGTGGTGGCGCCAGCCACGCCAACCAGGCAGACCAGTCCGATAGCGCACACGGCGCGGTTCGAAATATGGCGTAAAAGGCCTTGCTTGCCGACCGCTTGCATGGATTCTCCTTGTCTTATGTTTTCAGAAACACAATTGCCACAAACTCATGAGATCGGTGAGAATGCAGCAAAATAAGTGGAAATCAGCGCATTGCATTCTCGGTGAACCACATCTCTAAAGTAAATATGAAAAGCGTTTCATATGACATTTCGCTTTGACCTGTTCCCGGTAGTCGCCGCGGACGACAATCCTCGCTCCAACGGCAAGGTGTTCCAGCTGCTCAAGGCCGTGCGCGAGACGGGCTCCCTGCATCGCGCGGCGCGCGAGATCGGGTTGTCGTACCGGCACGCCTGGGGCGTGATGCGGTCTTGGGAGGAGATGCTTGGGCGCAGCATGCTCGATATGGAGCGCGGCCGCGGGGCGTCGCTGACGCTGTTCGGCGAGCGCTTGCTGCGTGCGGAGGGGCGCTTGCGCGATTCGATCGACCCGGTCATGCAGAAGGCCATGGTCGATTTCCTGGCGGACCTGGACGACGCGGCCCAGCCGCAGACCCGCATCCGTTTCTCCGGCAGCCATGATCCGGCCATGGAGGTCCTGGCGGGGGCGCTGCACGATGCGCCGGGCAGCCTGCAGCTCGACACCGTGTTCTGCGGCAGCGTGGAGGGCCTGATCTGCCTGCAGGAGCGGCAGTCCGAGCTGGCCGGCTTCTACGTCTCGCCGATCCAGAAGGCTGGCTCCGTGGCTCACGTGACGCTGCGCAAATGGCTGCGCCCGACCGCCGTGCGCTTGATCCGGCTGGCCTGGCGCGAGCAGGGCCTGATCGTCGCGCGCGAGCTCGCGCGCGAGATCCACGACCTGCGTGACCTGGCCCGTACCCGCGCCCGCTTTGTCAACCGCCAGCGCAGTTCTGGCACGCGCATGCTGTTCGACCAGTTGCTGGCCACCGAGGGACTCTTCCCGGACCAGATCGTCGGCTATGAAACCCCCGAGTTCAGCAACGAGAGGGTGGCGCAAGCGGTGCACGACGGCCATGCCGAGGTGGGGTTCGGCCTGCGCATGAATGCCGAAGCCCATGGGCTGGCCTTTGTGCCGCTGACGCGCGAGGCCTACTACCTGGCGCTGCGCAAGAACGACCAGATCACGCCCTGGGCGCATGGCTTGCTTTCGCATTTGGACGACCCGGCTTTCCGGCGCCGCATCGAGGCGCTCCCCGGCTATGCCATGGCGGAGCCTGATGGCATCCTGACGCCGCAGGAGGCACTCCCCTGGTACGGCCCCGACGGCAAGGAAGGCGGCTGACGCCGTGCGCCGGGGAGGGTGGGAGCCCGGCCGTTTGAGCGCGCGCGTATTACACTGGTTGCATAGGCGGGGCTGCATGCCCGCCAGACAGTGCCAGCAAGGAGCGCCATGCTAGAAACGGCCGCGTTGGCCGCGGGCTTGTCCTGGACCAGCGGATTCCGCCTTTACCTGGCCGTGTTCACGGCTGGCGCACTGGGCCGCCTGGGCTGGCTGCACCTGCCGCCCGGCCTGCAGGCGCTGGAATCGTGGTGGGTGATCGCGCTGGCCGCGCTGCTGGCCCTGGCCGAATTCGTGGCCGACAAGGTGCCGGGCTTCGATTCCTTCTGGGACAGCATCCAGACCTTTATCCGCATTCCCGCCGGCGCGATCCTGGCCGCCGCCGCCTTCGGGCAGCTCGATCCGCAATGGATGGTCGCCGCCGGGCTGGTCGGGGGCACGCTGGCCGGCACTGCCCATGCCGCCAAGGCCGGCACTCGCGCCCTGATCAACGTCTCGCCGGAACCGTTTTCGAATTGGGCTGCCTCACTGAGCGAGGACGTTGCCGCCAGCAGCGGGCTGCTGCTGGCTTTTTTCCTGCCCGTGGTGTTCCTGGTGGTGCTGGCCGTGCTGCTGCTGGTGGCGGCGTGGCTGCTGCCCAAGCTGTGGCGCGGCTTGCGCCATTTGCGCGACGCGTTGGCCAAGCGTGCTCCGGCAGCCTCGCCGGCGGGGCGTCAGCCCCGGCGCTGAGTGGCGGGTTCGACCCTCGCTTTGCCCAATCCGGCCATAATCTGGCCCTGGTCCGGCGGATGCGCGCCGGGATCCTCCCGCTGGTGTCCTGCCGTCGCGCCAATCCTGGCCTGCGGCCAGCCCGGCTGGCCGCCACCATGCATGTGCACGGACAAGAGATTAGAGATAAGAGATCAATGTCTTCAGAACCCGCCTCCCAGCACGTTCCCGCAGCCGCCACCGCAGCCGCAGCCACCGCAGCAACCACTACCGTCGCGGCATCGTCCGGCGCCCGCCCGACGCGCTTCTCGCCCTGGCGCCAGGCGTTGCACATGGCGCGGCGCGATTGGCGCGCCGGCGAGCTGAGCCTGTTGCTGTTCGCGCTGGTGCTGGCCGTGGCGGCGCTCAGCAGCGTGGGCTTTCTGGCCGACCGCATGCGCCTGGGGCTGGAGCGCGACGCGCGCCAGATGATCGCCTCCGATGTGCTGATCGTGTCCGACCAGCCGTTCGATGCCGTCTTCGCCAGCCACGCCGCGCAAGCGGGCCTGGCCACCACGCAGACGGTCACCTTCCCGAGCATGGCGAGCGCGCACGCGCCGGGCAAGGCCGCCACAACGCAAGGGCAAGGGGCGGCTAGCGGGGCTCGGGCCGATGCCCCTTCGCAACTGGCTGCGCTCAAGGCGGTCGGCCCCGGCTATCCGCTGCGCGGGCAGCTCAAGGTGGCGGCCGGGCCAGGGTCGCCGGAAGCCGCCGCCACCGGCATCCCCGCCGAGGGCACCGTCTGGGTGGACGAGGCCTTGCTGGACTCGCTCGGCGTCGCCATGGGCGACACCATCCAGCTGGGCAGCCGCGCCTTTCGCATCGACCGCATCCTCACGCAGGAACTGGATCGCGGCGCCGGCTTCATGAACTTCGCGCCGCGCGTGATGCTGCCGCTGTCTGACCTGGCCGCCACCGGGCTGGTGGGCTGGGGCAGCCGGGTCTCCTACCGCCTGCTGGTGGCCGGCCCCGATGCCGCCGCGCAGGCCTACCAGAAGTGGGCCGAGGCCGAGATCGACAAGCTTGCGCTGCGCAACACCCGGGTCGAGTCGCTGGAGTCCGGCCAGCCGCAGATGCGCGCCACGCTGGACCGCGCCGAGCGTTTCCTGTCGCTGGTGGCGGTGCTGTCGTCGATGATTGCCGCGGTGGCCATTGCCATGTCGGCGCGCCGCTATATGCAGCGCCACACCGATGCCTGCGCTGTCTACAAGTGCATGGGCCTGTCGCGCCGCGAGATCCTGCTGGCGTTCGGGCTGGAGTTCCTGCTGCTGGGCGTGGGCGGCGCGGTGGCTGGCGTGGCGCTCGGCTACCTGGCGCACTACGGCCTGCTGCTCTCGCTGGGTAACCTGCTGACCGTGACGCTGCCGCAGCCGTCCGTCTTGCCGGCCGTGGTTGGGGTGCTGGCGGGCGTGGTCCTGCTGGCGGGTTTTGCCTTGCCGCCGCTGCTGGCGCTGACCCAGGTGCCGCCGCTGCGCGTGCTGCGGCGTGACGTCGGCGCGCCGCCGGTCTCGACCTGGATCGCCTACGGACTCGGCCTGGGCGCTTTCGTGGCGCTGCTGCTGGTGGCCGCGCGTGATCTCAAGCTGGGGCTGACCACCGCGGGCGGCTTTGTCGGCGCCGGCGTTGTGTTCGCGCTGCTGGCCCTGGGCCTGCTAAGCCTGCTGTCACGGCTGATGCGTGGCCGGCGCCTGGCGCGCGGCAGCGTGGGCTGGCGCTTTGCGCTGGCGGTGCTGGAGCGCCGCCGCGGCGTGACGGTGCTGCAGACGGTGGCGCTGGCGGTGGGCCTGATGGCGCTGCTGCTGCTCGGCATGACCCGCAACGACCTGATCGCCTCCTGGCGCAACGCCACGCCGGCGGACGCGCCCAACCGCTTCGTCATCAATATCCAGCCGGACCAGCGCGCGCCGCTTGCCAGCATGCTGCAGCACGCCGGCATCGCCGACCTGCTGTACCCGATGGTGCGCGGCCGCCTCACGCATATCGCCGGGCAGCAGGTGCGCGCCGAGCGCTTTGCCGATGGCCGCGCCCGCAACCTGGTCGAGCGCGAGTTCAACCTGTCCTATACCGACGCGCTGCCGGCCGGCAACCGCGTGGTGGCGGGCAACTGGCTCGGCGCCGGGAAGGGCGGGGCCGGGGCCTCGGTGGAGGAGGGCATCGCCAAGACGCTGGGGATCCGGCTCGGGGATACCTTGCGCTTCGATGTGGCGGGGCAGTCGGTGGAGGCGCCGGTCACCTCGCTGCGCAAGCTGGACTGGGGCTCGATGCGGGTCAACTTCTTCGTCATCCTGCCGCCCTCCGCCATGCAAGGCTTGCCGCAGACCTATATCACCGCTTTCCACCTGCCGCCCGCGCAAGCCGCGCTGGGCAACCGCATGGTGGCGGCCTTCCCGAACATCACGGTGGTCAACACCGACATGATCCTGCGCCAGATCCAGGACGTGCTCGACCAGGTCATCGCCGCCGTCGAGTTCCTGTTTGTGTTCACGCTCGCGGCCGGCGTCACCGTGCTCTATGCGGCGTTGTCCGGCGCGCGCGACGAGCGCAAGCGCGATGCCGGGCTGCTCAAGGCGCTGGGCGCGTCCGCCGCGGTGGTGCGGCAGACCCAGTATGCGGAGTTCCTGGTGGTGGGCGGGCTGGCGGGGCTGCTGGCCAGCCTGGGCGCGATCGCGGTGGGCTGGGGCTTGTCGCAGTTCGTGTTCGATTTCCCCTACCGCTTCAATGGCTGGATCGTGCCGGCCGGTGTGCTTTCTGGCATGCTGTGCGCTTTCGCGGGCGGCTGGCTGGGCTTGCGCGAGGTGCTGCGGCAGCCCGCGCTGGCCACGCTGCGTGATGCGTGATACCCGATGCGTGATACCTGAAGCCTGAACCACTGCAGCCTGAACCATCCTTGAGTGTTTATGAGTACCGATTCCAAGCCTGAAAATGCGGCATCCACGGCATCCGATGCCGCCCCCGAAGTCACCGCCTATGAACTGATCGGCGGCGAGGCGCGCGTGCGCGAACTGGTCGACCGTTTCTACGACCTGATGGATCTGGAGGACGAGTTCAAGGGCCTGCGCGCGCTGCATCCCGCCTCGCTCGACGGCTCGCGCGACAAGCTGTTCTGGTTCCTGTGCGGCTGGCTGGGCGGCCCCAACCACTTTATCGAGCGCTTTGGCCACCCGCGCCTGCGCGCGCGCCACATGCCGTTCGAGATCGGTACCAGCGAGCGCGACCAGTGGATGCGCTGCATGGCGCTCGCCATGCAGGACGTCGGCCTGCCCGAGGACCTGCAACTGCGCCTGATGCAGGCCTTTTTCGGCACCGCCGACTGGATGCGCAATGTGCCGCGTTGATGGCCAAGGCCACCCGACCCGCCATGGATCCCGGCACCATGGCTGACACGCATCCCAACGCCGCCACGGACCTGCCTGCCGACGCCCGGCGCGTACTCGATTTCTGGTTCGGCGTGCCTGGCTCGCCGGCATGGAACACCACACGCTCGGTGTGGTTCACCAAGTCCGCCGATTTCGACGCCACGGTCCGCGCTGACTTCCTGCCGCTGTGGGAAGCCACGCACGCGGGCGCGAATGCGGGCTGGGCGCAAAGCCCCGAATCCGCTTGCGCACGCATCGTGCTGCTCGACCAGGTGCCGCGCAACGTCTTTCGCGACGACCCGCGCAGCTTTGCCTCCGATGCGCAGGCGCTGGCAACAGCCCGGCAGATGGTGGCGAGCGGCGCCGACCGTCTGCTGCCCACGGCATTGCACCGCATGTTCTGCTACATGCCGTTCGAGCATTCCGAAGCGCTTGCCGACCAGAACACGGCCGTGCAGCTGATGACGGCGCTGCGCGACCAAAGCCAGGGTCAGGTGGACGTGGTGGACTGGGCGCTCAAGCACCGCGCGGTGATCGAGCGTTTCGGGCGCTTCCCGCATCGCAACGCCATGCTGGGACGCAGGGATACGGCGCAGGAGAGCGCCTTCCTGCAGGAACCCGGCTCGTCGTTCTGAGCGGGCCCTGCGTAGCGCAGCCGCTATCGCGGCGTGGTGGCGGTGTGGTGGCGGGGCTGGGGCGCAAGCCGATGTGGCTGGCCCTCGGTATCTCGGTATCCGGGCCTCGGGCCTCGGGCCGCGGCGAGCACCATCAGGTCTGCTCGCGCTTCTCCTGCCACTTGTCCACCAGCAAGCGCGGCGCGTTGGCGAGCTTGTCGAGGATGCCTTCGGGCGTAGGCGCCACATGCAGCAGGTCGTTGTGGACCTGCTTCAGGAAGCCCTCGTCCACGGCGTGCTGCATGAAGCCCAGCATGCTGTCGTAGAAGCCTTCCACATTGAGCAGTCCCACCGGCTTGGCGTGATAGCCCAGTTGCAGCCAGGTGAAGGTCTCGAACAGTTCCTCGAAGGTGCCGACGCCGCCCGGCATGGCGATGAAGGCATCGGCCCGGTCGGCCATCATCTGCTTGCGCTCGTGCATGTTGCGCACCACGTGCAGCTCGGTCAGGCCGCGATGGCCGACTTCCTTTTGCATCAGCGCATCGGGAATGATGCCGATGGCGGTGCCGCCGTTGGCCAGCACGGCGTCGGCCACGGTGCCCATCAGCCCGACCTTGCCTCCGCCGTACACCAGCGCAAGGCCGCGCTCGGCCAGGGTCTTGCCCATGGCGCGCGCCGCGGCGGCGTACTCGGGGCGATTGCCGGGGCTGGAGCCGCAATAGATGCAAACGGACTTCACTTTTTTTCCTTTTCAGTTTGCGCCGCCTTGGCGGCGGCGTATTCCTGGGCCTGCTTGTCGAACGCCTGGCGGGCCTTGCCGCGCAGGTAAGGGGCCAGGATCGAGAAGATATGGTAGCTGGCGCCGTGCAGGTAGCCGCGGATCAGCTCGGGGTCGTTGTACTGGCGCGGATGCTGCACGAACTGGAACGACAGCCAGTAGGTGGCGATCACCACGATATTGGTGCAGATGGCCTCGACCTGCTCCGGCGTGGCCTCCATCTCGCCGTCTTCCTGGAACTGCCGGCAGATCTCCATCGCAAAGCGCTTCTTCTGCTCGACGATGCGCTTGAAATTGGTTTCAAGCATGCGGTTGCGCGCCAGCAGGTCATTGATGTCGCGGTACAGGAAGCGGTAGTTCCACAGGAACTCCGCCATGTACTGCAGGTAGCCCCAGCTTTCGTCCAGCGTGGCCTTGTGATCGTCGGGCAACTTCAGGCGGCGCTCCATCTCCTGCTCGAACAGCACGAAGATGGAGTTGATGATGTCGTCCTTGTTGCGGAAGTGATAGTAGAGATTGCCGGGGCTGATCTCCATGGCTTCCGCAATGGTGGTGGTGGTGACGTTGGGCTCGCCCACCTCGTTGAACAGGCGGAGCGAGACGTCCAGGATGCGGTCCCGGGTGCGGCGGGGACCGGCTTGCTGTTTGGGTTCCATAGGCGACCGGGCGAGCGGCAATTCGGTAAGTTGAAGGCGATTATAAGCAATCGCCGTTTGCCGCAACCCCACGACGGCGCAAGCGCCTTTGGCGCCGTGCGCGCGCCCGCTGTGCCGGGCCTGCGCCGGGCCCGTGCCGCCAGCCCCTCAGGCCGCCAGCGCGCGCAGCCAGTCCATCACGATCGGCCCCGCAATGGCCAGCCAGGTGCCGCCGCATAGCACCAGCGCCAGCATGACCGCCGCGCTGCCGAAGTCCTTGGCGCGCTTGGACAGGCTGTGGCGTTCCAGCGAGATCCGGTCGACCGCGGCTTCCACGCTGGAGTTGAGCAATTCCACGATCAGCACCAGCAGCAGGGTGCCCAGCAGCAGGATGCGCTCGACGATGCCGACCGGCAGCAGCAAGGCGCAGGGCGTCAGGATCACCACCAGTGTCAGCTCCTGGCGAAACGCGCTTTCTTCCAGCACCGCGTAGCGCAGGCCGGACACCGAGTTGATGCCGGCATGCCAGGCCCGCGCCAGGCCGCGGTTGCCCTTGTGGGGGTTCTGCTCAATCGTGTAGTCGCTGTTCGGCGAGTCCGGGGGCGGGGCCGGTGCTGACGTGACGGTCTGTGGCGCCGGCGGGCGGTGCGGTTCGGACGGTGGGCGATGCGGAGTCGGCATGTTCGGAAGAGGGGCGGGCAGTGGTGCCGGTCGTGCCGTTGGGGGTCGCGCGTACGGCCGGCAGGGGCTGCAGGTGAGTCAGGAACTGCTCGGAGGCGGCGCGCCACGAGAACCGTTCGGCATGGGCGCGAGCGGTGGCGCGGTCAATGCGCAGCGCTTCCAGGCAAGCTTCACGCAAGTCTTCGTGCATCACGCCGGCGTCGCTGTGGCCGAGCACATCGATCGGCCCGGTTACCGGATAGGCCGCCACCGGCAGCCCGCTGGCCAGGGCTTCGAGCAGCACCAGCCCGAACGTATCGGTGCGGCTGGGGAATACGAAGACGTCGGCCGAAGCATACACCTTGGCCAGCTCCGGCTGGGTCAGTACGCCCAGGTAGTTGGCTGCCGGATAGCGCGCGCGCAGCGACGCCAGCGCCGGGCCGTCGCCCACCACCCACTTGGAGCCGGGCAGGTCCAGCGCGAGGAAGGCCTCCACGTTTTTTTCCACTGCGACGCGCCCTACGTAGAGAAAGATCGGGTGCGCCGTGTTGAGCACGTTGGCCTGCTGGGTGGTGAAGACATCAAGGTCGACGCCGCGGGTCCACAGCACGCCATGGGTGATGCCAAACTGATGCAGGTCGTGCAGCACCACCGGCGTCGGCGCCATCACGGCGCGCGCCGGGCCGTGGAACCAGTGCAGGAAGCGGTAGGTCCAGGCAAGCGGAATGCCGAAGCGTGCCTGCACGTACTCCGGAAAACGCGTGTGGTAGGCGGTGGTGAACGGCAACTGCTCGCGGATCGCATAGCGGCGCGCAGCCAGCCCGAGCGGGCCTTCCGTGGCGATATGCAGCGCGTCCGGCGCGAAGGCGCGGATGCGCGCGCGGACCTTGGCGCCGGCGAACAGGGACAGCGCGATCTCCGGATAGGTCGGGCAGGGAATGGTGGTGAATTCCTGCGGCGTGATCAGCTCCACCGTGTGCCCCATCGCGATCAGCTCGCGGCGGGTGGACTTGAGCGTGCGCACCACGCCATTGACCTGCGGCTCCCAGGCATCGGTGACGATCAGGATCTTCATAGCTGCTCCTTGCGGCCAGGCCGCGTGGGTGGCCGGCCTCGGCGAGGCCACGGCCATACCGTGGTACGGATGGCGGCGTGTGGGGCGGGTGCCGCGCTCAAGTCTGGTCAGGCCGTGGCGACGGCGCGGCGCCCAGCCGTGGCCGGCGCATCGAGCAAGGTGGTCCAGTAGACGATCTGCAATTCGCCGTCCTGCGTCTCCACCAGGGCGGAGAGGCTCTCCACCCAGTCGCCGTCGTTGCAGTAGAGCTGGCCGTCGACCTCGCGGATCTCGGCCTTGTGGATATGGCCGCAGATCACGCCATCGCAGCCGCGCCGGCGCGCCTCATCCACCATCGCCTGCTCGAACGAATTGATGTAGTTGACCGCGTTCTTGACCTGGTGCTTCAGGTATTGCGACAGCGACCAGTACGGAAAGCCCAGGCGCGCGCGGACGCGGTTGAAGTGGCGGTTGACGGCCAGGATCAGCGTGTAGAGCGAGTCGCCCAGGTAAGCCAGCCAGCGCGCGTGCTGCACCACGCCGTCGAACAGGTCGCCGTGCACCACCCACAGGCGCTTGCCCGCGGCGGTGACGTGGACCGCATCTTCGCGCACCGTGATATCGCCGAAGGCGAGGCCATCGAACTGGCGCGCCACCTCATCGTGGTTGCCCGGCACGTAGATCACCTCGGTGCCCTTGCGCGCCTTGCGCAGCAGCTTCTGCACCACATCGTTGTGGCTCTGCGGCCAGTACCAGCCGCGGCGCAGCTGCCAGCCATCGATGATGTCGCCGACCAGGTAGAGCTGGTCCGATTCATTGTGCTTGAGGAAGTCGAGCAGGTAATCGGCCTGGCAGCCGGCCGTGCCGAGGTGGATGTCGGACAGCCAGATGGCGCGATAGTGACGGGTGGGATGGGACGGATGCGGGGGCTGGGTGGTGGCTTCAGGGGGCGGGGCGCTGGCGGGAGAGGTGGCGCAACGCCCGGGAGGCCCTTGCTGCAAGTCGCTGGCCGGTGGCATGAAGGCGGCCAGCGCGGCAGGCAATGACATGGGCCGCGGCAGGGATTGCGACTCGGCGGTGCGGCTGCGCAGCAGTTGCGTGGCCTTGGCCAGATGTCCGCGGGCAGAACGAAGAGCTTGAACCATGGCGGCCTCGGTAGCGACGATGGCTGCATTGGGCCAGCGGCGCGTGACGAAGCTGTTAAGGAAACATGAATGTCATATGACTGTTGTGGGGACAGGGGCTTCCAGTTGCTGGCGCCGTCACATCAGGCCGCTGGCGCCACCGCTGATAGCTGCGCCAGCGCCCGCAATACAGCCTGCGTAGCCACCGGATGGCGCAGCAAGCTGACATGCCCGATGCCGCTAAGCGCCACATGATGCGCGCCCTCCATCCAGGAGGTCCCCACCGGCCCGGCAATCGAATCGTGCCAGCTGAAAATCGACACCAGGGCAGCACGCTGGCGTGATGTTTCGCGCGCTGCCAGCGCGTGCAGCCAGGCGCTGGCGCAGCGCATCTGGCGGGAATTGAAGCCCCTGCCGTAGCGGGCCAGCACGCAGCCGTGATGCGGCGTGCCCAGCGTGACGATGCCGCGGCAGGGCGGGGGTTTGCCACGTCCCGCCAGCGCGGCGCGCGCGGCCAGGCCGCCCATGCTGTGGCAGAGCACCAGCGGCGGCTGGCCGGTGGTGGCGGCGATACGCGCGATGGCGGCACGGACTTCGAGCGCGTATTGGTCGATGTCGCCAAACACCGGGTCCAGGTCGATCGCCTCGCAGTGGTAGCCGGCCGCCGCCAGGGCGGGCTGCATGTCGAGCCAGACGGCGTGGTTGCAGCCGTAGCCGTGCACCAGCAGCAGCGGCGGGCGCGAGCCCGGGGCTTTGGCCGGGCGCAAGCGGCGGTGCGAGCAGAAGGGCTGCAGCCAGTTGAACATCCGGAACACGGCGGCGTATTCACGCAGGTAGCAGTCCAGCGCCTGCCATGGCGTCAGCCGCGCTGGCCGCATGGCCTGCAGGGCGGGAGGAATCGGGGGGCGCGTCGCCTCGGGCTCGCCCAGGCCGCACAGGGTAAAGGCAAAGGCGCCGGCAACAGACAGCCCCAGTATCGCCAGCACCACGCCGATGCCGGCCAGCAGGCCGGTGGCGAGGGGCCACCCATGCAGGGCATTCAGTTCGGCGGCGCAGCCTAGCGCTACGGCGGCCTGCAATGCCACCGCGAGGCGGCGCAAGGCGGCGGCCGACAGGTTCATGGCTTGGGCGGGCGCAGGTCGGTCAGGCGGGTACGGGCCAGGCGGTCATGCAGGAACTGCCGCCTGGGGTCGAGCAGGGCCAGCAGGACCCAGGCCAGCAGGCCAGCGCACAGCACGCCGACGAACGGGCCCTTGACCAGGCCGAGCAGGTGCCCGAGCGCCGCCGAAGGCGGCAGCCACAGCCATGCCAGCAGGTAGCGCAGCGTGGCCTGCGGCCAGCGCGGGGGCACGCCAGCGGCCGTCTCGACCCGCATGCGCCACGTCTGCATGGCGAGCGTCTGCCCGTTGCGCTGCCAGAACCAGACGAAGTAGCAGCCCAGCACCAGAAAGCTCCAGCACTGCATCGTGAACGGGCCGTCCAGCCCAAGCTGCTGCAGCGCCGGGCGCGCCAGCAGGTAGACCCCCGTCGAGGCGCTTAGCACGCCGAACAGCAATACGCCTTCGTACAGCATGCAGGCGATGCGGCGGCGGATCGTCGGTGCCTCGGCCGGGCGCACGGGACTGGCCGGAGCAGCCGATGCGGCCGGCTTGGCATTGGGTTTGGGCGTGGTCACGGCGGGCATGGCGGGTATGGCGAAAGGGCGGTAGGGCCGTCAGGCCGGAGGATGGCGAGGCCCGGCAGCGAGGGCCGGGCCGTGAGGCAGCAAGCGAGCACGGCCGGGCCGGCGCAAGCGGCATTATGCCAAAGCGCGGGTGGGGCGGGTAGCTTGCGTGGGAGGGCGCGGGTGCGAGCCGGCCGCACAACCGCACCGCACAACCGCGCGGCGGCTCAGCGGCGCACCGGCTCGTCGGGCGTGGCGGTAGCGCTGGTGCTGCTGGCCGTGGTGGCCTCGGTGGCGGCCTCGCGCGGCGTGTCCACGGTCGGCACCGGCGCGCCGGCAGCGGCGCCTGGCATGGCAGCTTGGGACTCCGCCGCCGGCGTGCCGGCATCGGGCGTGCGGGCACGCGCGGCGGCCAATGCCGCGTTGGCGGGTGCCTTCTTTTCCAGGTGCAGCTGCCGGGTGGTCTCGGCTGGCAGGCGCTTGCCGGAGGGCAGGGCGCTGACCGCGCCGGGGCGGCGCGGCACTTTTTCGGCAGCCGCCAGGTTCTTTTTTTGCTCTTCCGGCAGTTGCTGGTACTTGTTCCAGGCCTCGGCCTTCTTCTGGGCGGGCAGCGAACGCGTGATCTGGTAGTTTTCGCGCGCCAGGCGGCGCTGCTGGGGCGTCATCTTGACCCATTCGGTCATGCGGGTCTGCAGCCGCGCCTGTTCCGCGGGCGAGAACTTCTCGTATCGTTCAGCGATCTGCAGCCATTTGCGCCGGTTGAGCTCGGGGAAATTGTTCCACTCGCCTGCCAGCGGCGCGAGCACGCGCTGCTGGACGGCGTTGAGCTCGTTCCAGTTCGGGTGCGCATTGGCGATGCTGGCCGCGGGCGCGCCGCCCGGGTGGCCGCCCTGAGCCTGGCAAGTTGCCGGAACCAGGGACCAGATCGTGGTGGCGGCGGCCAGGCCGGCCAGCAGCAAGGCTGCCAGCTGCCGGCGCGGTGCGTCGGGGATGAAGTCAGCGCCGGCCATGCCTACTGACCGCGCTTCAGGAACACGTGGAAGCCCTGGTCCGCGTAGGCCGTTGGCGGGAGGTCGTCGAGCAGCATCGCCGCGTCCACATCCGCGAGCTCATCGACGCGCTTTTGCTGCTGCCAGTGGTAGATGCCCGCCAGCCCGGCGGCCAGTGCCACCAGCGTCCATACCAGCCCAAGGCGGCGCAGCCAGGAACCTGCGCGGTGGAGTGCCGAGTCGTCCTCGTCGAAAGAGAGCGTGGGCATCCCGGCCGAGGCCAGCTGCGGCACGGCGACGGCGGCTTGCGCTTTCTTGCGAGACAGCGCAATCCGCCGCGCGGCGGCAAGCCGATCGGTCACATTGTCCGGCAACGCATTCGCAGAGGCATCGAGTGCCGTGCGGATATCGTGTGCCAGGCGGCGTTCGTTGATTTCTTTTTCGTTTCTGGTGCTCATAGTCGGACCCCCCGCGCTCGCAATGCCTGCGCCAGTGTGTGCGTGGCACGGGAACAGTGCGTCTTGACGCTGCCTTCGGAGCATCCCATGACGGCAGCCGTTTCCGCGACGTCCATATCCTCCCAGTAACGCATCAGGAAGGCTTCGCGTTGACGTGTCGGCAGGCGCTGGATCTCCTGTTCGATGATGTGCATGGTCTGGGCGCGTTCCACCTTGTCGGCGCTGCTTTCCGCGGATTCGGAGCCGATTTCGGCCTCGAAAGTGTCGAGCAGGTCATTATCCTCGCCTTCGCGGTCGTCGCGCAGGTTGGAAAACAGGGTGACCCAGGTATTGCGTACTTTCTGGCGGCGGAACCAGTCGTGAATCGTGTTCTGCAGTATGCGCTGGAACAGCGGCGCGAGTTCGGCGGCGCCCTTGTCGCCGTATTTTTCGGCGAGCTTGATCATCGCGTCCTGGACGATGTCCAGGGCGGCTTCGTCGTCGCGCACCGCAAACACGGCCTGTTTGAAGGCGCGCCGCTCGACGCTGGCGAGAAAGTCGGATAGTTCCTGATCGGTTGCCATGCAGGCGGGGTACAGACGGTGGGGCCTTGGCCGGTGGAAGTGCAGGGTAGGGCTTCTTGCACGTCCAAAATGGTGGGATGCTAGCAAATAACCCCCCCGGTGACCATCCTTGTTCTCTCTTGTGGTCATTCAGGCTCAGGATGTGATGGGGGTGCCTGGAGGATGACGGGAGGCCCCTTCGCGTAAAAAAGCCCGTAGACAAGCCCGAATCAATCCAGTATCGTCGCGGGTTCACACGACATCAGTGGTTGTCTCATTCGGCCGCTTATGAGGCGGTCTATCATGCAGACGCGCACCGCTTGAACCCGTGCCACAAGCCCGGCAGAGAGCATCCGAACAATTTTTTGCCGAAAATTGCAAAGGACTAAAATGAACATGCCCAGCGCGGAATTCCACGCAGACAGCAATTCATCCGCCGCACCCGAAATGATCGGGGCGGAGATTCTCGTTCACGCACTTGCCGAAGAAGGCGTCGAGTACGTCTGGGGCTACCCCGGCGGCGCAGTGCTGTATATCTACGACGAGTTCTACAAGCAAAAGAAGATCGAGCACATCCTGGTGCGCCACGAGCAGGCCGCGGTTCATGCCGCAGACGGCTATGCGCGTGCGACCGGCAAGGTGGGCTGCGCCCTGGTGACCTCTGGTCCCGGCGTCACCAATGCGGTGACGGGCATTGCCACGGCCTACCTGGACTCGATCCCGATGGTGATCATCACCGGTAACGTGCCGACGCACGCTATCGGCCAGGACGCTTTCCAGGAATGCGACACGGTCGGCATCACCCGCCCCATCGTCAAGCACAACTTCCTGGTCAAGGACGTCCGCGATCTCGCCGCGACCATCAAGAAGGCGTTCTATATTGCCGCAACCGGCCGTCCCGGCCCCGTTGTCGTCGATATTCCCAAGGACGTCTCGCGCAATTCCTGCAAGTACGAGTATCCCAAGTCGATCGACATGCGCTCGTACAACCCGGTGAACAAGGGCCATTCGGGCCAGATCCGCAAGGCGCTCGCGCTGTTGCAGGGTGCCGAACGGCCGTTCATCTACGCAGGTGGCGGTGTGGTGCTGGCCAATGCCAGCGAAGAGCTGCGCCAGCTTGCCGCGCTGACCGGCCATCCGGTCACCAACACGCTGATGGGCCTCGGCTCGTTCCCCGGTACCAGCAAGCAGTTCGTCGGCATGCTCGGCATGCACGGCACGTATGAAGCCAACATGGCCATGCAGAACTGCGACGTGCTGATTGCCATCGGGGCGCGTTTCGACGATCGCGTGATCGGCAACCCGGCACACTTCACCTCGCAGCCGCGCAAGATCATCCATATCGACATCGATCCGTCTTCCATCTCGAAGCGGGTCAAGGTCGACATTCCCATCGTGGGCCACGTCAAGGATGTGCTGCAGGAGCTGATTTCCCAGCTGCAGGCCAGCGACGTCAAGCCCAAGCGCGAGGCCCTGGCCAAGTGGTGGGAACAGATCGAGCAATGGCGTTCGGTGGACTGCCTCAAGTACGACCGCAACTCCGAGATCATCAAGCCGCAGTACGTGGTTGAAAAGATCTGGGAACTGACGCACGGCGATGCCTTCGTCTGCTCGGACGTGGGCCAGCACCAGATGTGGGCCGCGCAGTTCTACAAGTTCAACGAGCCGCGCCGCTGGATCAATTCCGGTGGCCTGGGCACGATGGGCGTGGGCCTGCCGTACGCGATGGGCATCAAGAAAGCCTTCCCCGAGAAGGAAGTGGTGACCATCACCGGCGAAGGCTCGATCCAGATGAACATCCAGGAACTGTCGACCTGCCTGCAGTACGACACCCCGGTGAAGATCTGCGCGCTCAACAACCGCTACCTCGGCATGGTGCGCCAGTGGCAGGAAATCGAGTACGACAACCGCTACTCGCATTCCTACATGGACGCGCTGCCCGACTTCGTCAAGCTGGCCGAGGCCTATGGCCATATCGGCATGCGCATCGAAAAGACGGCCGACGTCGAGCCCGCCCTGCGCGAAGCCTTCCGCCTGAAAGACCGTACCGTGTTCCTCGATTTCCAGACCGACCCGACTGAAAACGTGTGGCCGATGGTCCAGGCCGGCAAGGGCATCTCCGAGATGCTGCTCGGCGCGGAGGACCTGTAATGCGACATATCATTTCGGTCCTGCTGGAAAATGAACCGGGCGCGCTGTCGCGCGTGGTGGGCCTGTTCTCGGCGCGCGGCTACAACATCGAGACGCTGACGGTGGCCCCCACCGAAGACGCCTCGCTGTCGCGCATGACGATCGTCACCAGCGGTTCGGACGACATCATCGAGCAGATCACCAAGCACCTGAACCGCCTGGTGGAAGTGGTCAAGGTGGTGGACCTGACCGAGGGCGCGCACATCGAGCGCGAGCTGATGCTCGTGAAGGTGCGCGCGGTCGGCAAGGAGCGCGAGGAAATGAAGCGCACCGCCGACATCTTCCGCGGCCGCATCATCGACGTCACCGAGAAGACCTACACCATCGAGCTGACCGGCAACGGCGGCAAGCTGGATGCCTTCCTGGACGCCATCGACCGCGCCGCCATCCTCGAGACCGTCCGTACCGGCGGCTCGGGCATTGGCCGCGGCGAGCGCATCCTGAAGGTCTGAGCCTGATTGCAGTATCCAAGGGCGGCGCCGGTGCCGGCACTAGCCGGGCGGTGGCCGCCAACCCGACACACGAAAACGAAAGACTGAAGGAACCATCATGAAAGTGTTTTACGACAAGGACGCCGACCTCTCCCTGATCAAGGGCAAGAACGTCACCATCATCGGCTACGGCTCGCAAGGCCACGCCCACGCGCAGAACCTGAACGACTCCGGCGTCAAGGTCACCGTCGGCCTGCGCAAGAGCGGCGCATCGTGGAACAAGGCAGTCAACGCCGGCCTGCAGGTCAAGGAAGTGGCTGACGCCGTCAAGGACGCCGACGTGGTCATGATCCTGCTGCCGGACGAGCAGATCGCCGACGTGTACAAGAACGAAGTGCACGACAACATCAAGCAAGGCGCCGCACTGGCCTTCGCCCACGGCTTCAACGTGCACTACGGTGCCGTGATCCCGCGCGCCGACCTCGACGTCATCATGATCGCCCCGAAGGCTCCGGGCCACACCGTGCGCTCGACCTACGCCCAAGGCGGCGGCGTGCCCCACCTGATCGCCGTGCACCAGGACAAGTCCGGCGCCGCCCGTGACATCGCCCTGTCGTACGCTACCGCCAACGGCGGCGGCCGCGCCGGCATCATCGAAACCAACTTCCGCGAAGAAACCGAAACCGACCTGTTCGGCGAGCAAGCCGTGCTGTGCGGCGGTACCGTCGAGCTGATCAAGGCTGGCTTCGAAACGCTGGTGGAAGCTGGCTACGCGCCGGAAATGGCTTACTTCGAGTGCCTGCACGAACTCAAGCTGATCGTCGACCTGATCTATGAAGGCGGCATCGCCAACATGAACTACTCGATCTCCAACAACGCCGAATACGGCGAATACGTCACCGGCCCGCGCGTCGTGACCGAGGAGACCAAGAAGGCCATGAAGCAATGCCTGACCGACATCCAGACCGGCGAGTACGCCAAGAGCTTCCTGCTCGAGAACAAGGCCGGCGCCCCGACCCTGATCTCGCGCCGCCGCCTGACCGCTGAGCACCAGATCGAAGAAGTGGGTGCCAAGCTGCGCGCGATGATGCCCTGGATCGCAAAGAACAAGCTGGTCGACCAGTCGAAGAACTAAGCTGTACTGCAGCCCGACGGCCCGCCGCTGCTGACGGCGCGGGCCGCAGCCGTTCAGTCTTCCGCACAATTCCCTCTCTCGAGGGGTTATTCAGGCGGGGACTGAACGGCTTTTTGTTATCCTTGTCAGACTTTATCCACCAAGTAAGCATTGCATGAACTATCCTCATCCGCTGATCGCCCGTGAAGGCTGGCCGTTCCTGGCTGGCGCCTTTGTCATCTCGCTGCTGGTGCAGGTCAGCGCCGGCTTCTGGTGGGCCTTGCCGCTGTGGATCATTACACTGTTCGTGCTGCAGTTTTTCCGTGATCCGCCGCGGTCCGTTCCCACCCAGCCGAACGCTGTCCTGGCGCCCGCCGATGGCCGCATCGTGGTGGTCGAGAAGACCATGGACCCTTACGCGGGCCGCGAGGCGCTGAAGATCAGCGTCTTCATGAACGTGTTCAACGTACACTCCAACCGGGTGTCCGTGGACGGCAAGGTCGAGAAGGTCGAGTATTTCCCCGGCAAGTTCGTCAACGCCGACCTCGACAAGGCTTCGCTCGAGAACGAACGCAACGCCGTGGTCATCCGCCGTGCTGCAGACGGCAAGGTGGTGACCCTGGTACAGGTGGCCGGCCTGGTGGCCCGCCGCATCCTCTGCTACACCCGCGTCGGCGAGACGCTGTCGCGCGGCCAGCGCTATGGCTTCATCCGCTTTGGCTCGCGTGTCGACGTCTACCTGCCGGTGGATGCGCGCCCGCGCGTGACCATCGGCGAGAAGGTGTCGGCCTCGTCGACCATCCTGGCTGAGCTGGATTAATCCGGCGACGCCGGAACAGATCAGACCCACTGGAGAACAGGCATGGGTGCTTTCAACCGACGCAATAAGCGCGTTACCAATGGCAACGTGACCAACTTGCGTCCTTTCCGCCACAACCAGCTGCGTGGCAACGAGTCCGGCAATTTCGACGACGAAGCCGGGGACGATCACGACATCGAGTACGTGCGCCCGCGCCGGCGTGGCATTTACCTGCTGCCCAACGCGTTCACCACCGCGGCGCTGTTCGCCGGCTTCTTTGCCATCGTGCAGGCCATGAACATGCGCTTTGACAGCGCGGCCATCGCCATCTTCGCCGCGATGGTGCTCGACGGCATGGACGGGCGCGTCGCGCGCATCACCAACACGCAGAGCGCGTTTGGCGAGCAATACGATTCGTTGTCGGACATGACCTCGTTCGGTGTGGCGCCGGCGCTGGTGATGTATGAGTGGATCCTGCACGACCTGGGCAAGTGGGGCTGGATTGCCGCCTTTGTGTATTGCACCTGCGCCGCGCTGCGCCTGGCGCGCTTCAATGCCAATATCGGCGTGGTCGATAAGCGCTTCTTCCAGGGGCTGCCCAGCCCGGCGGCGGCGGCGCTGGTGGCCGGCTTCGTCTGGCTGGTGATCGACAACAAGCTGCCGGTCAAGGATCTGTGGATGCCCTGGGTGGCGTTCGGCATCACGCTGTATGCCGGGCTGTCGATGGTCTCCAACGCGCCGTTCTATAGCGGCAAGGCGCTCGACGTGCGCTATCGCGTGCCCTTCGGCATGATGGTGCTGGTGCTGGTCTTGTTCGTGGTGGTCTCGACGGATCCGCCGGTGGCGTTGTTCGGCCTGTTTGTCGCCTACGCCATTTCCGGCTACCTGCTGTGGGGCTGGCATGCGCTGCACGGCAAGCCGCCCGAAATCCGCAAGGTGCGGGACGGCGGGAACGATCGTTCCTGATCGCGGGTTGGTAAAAAGGCGCTACGGCGCCTTTTTTTACATTTGTTTTCCAGGTTGCCGCATTGCCGTGGCATTTGTCGTGGTTCACTGTAGCCTCGGTTGTACTGTAGTCCCCCTTGTTGTCCACTTATCACTGGAGGTTCTCATGGGCATGCTCGACTTCATCAAGGAAGCAGGAGAGAAACTGTTTGGCGGCAGCGCAGCGCAAGCCGCGCCCGCGGCGGCTCCGGCCGATGCGCCGGCGGCGGATGCCGATGCCGATGCGGCCAACCGCGCCGCCGGTGATGCCATCGAAGGCTATATCAAGCAGATGAACCTCGATGCCACCGGGCTGATGGTGCAGGTGGACGGCTCGCAGGGGCTGGTGACGGTGTTCGGCGTGGCGCCGGACCAGGCCACCCGCGAGAAGATCATCCTGTGCTGCGGCAATGTGCAAGGCGTGGACAAGGTCGACGACAAGATGTCGGTCAATGTCGACTCCACCGAATCGACCTGGCACACCGTGGTCAAGGGCGATACCCTGTGGGCGATCTCCCAGACGGCCTACGGCAACGGTGCGCTGTACACCGCGATCTTCGAAGCCAACGAGCCGATGTTGACACATCCGGACAAGATCTACCCCGGACAGAAGCTGCGCATCCCGCCCAAGGCCTGACAACGCAAGCAGGCCAGCAGGCCAGGGGGCATGGCGTCTCCCTGGCGTGCCTTTTCCGCTGCCTGCCCGATGCTTGCCTGATTGAGGCATCCATATTGCACACACCCGGCTTCTCGGCTATAGTCGCTCACATGATTTCGCGCCAAGCCCTACTCGCCCGCACCATTCTAGGTGGCCTACTAGGCCGTCAGGTCGGGACGCGTTCGCGCTGAGGGAAGCCAAGCCCCTCGCGCAAAGTCACACAGGATTTACAAACGCCCCGGCCTGCATCACTGCACGCCGGGGCGTTTTGCATTCAGCACGAATACAGCAGCACAGCAAAACGAAACGGCGAATGCCGAGACATCCACCCGATTCGCCGAATACAAAAGTCAGCCCAGGAGCCCCAACCATGTCCGACAAACTCATTATTTTCGACACCACCTTGCGCGATGGCGAGCAGTCGCCCGGCGCCTCCATGACCCGCGAGGAAAAGATCCGCATCGCGCGCCAGCTGGAGCGCCTGAAGGTCGACGTGATCGAAGCGGGCTTTGCCGCCAGCTCCAATGGCGACTTCGAAGCGATCCGCTCCATCGCCCAGGTCGTCAAGGATTCGACCATCTGCTCGCTGGCCCGCGCCAACGACCGCGATATCGCCCGCGCCGCGGAGGCGCTCAAGCCGGCCAACTCCTTCCGCATCCATACCTTCATCGCCACCTCGGCGCTGCATATGGAAAAGAAGCTGCGCATGACGCCGGACCAGGTGTTCGAGCAAGCCATCCTGGCGGTGCGCTTTGCGCGCCAGTTCACCGACGATATCGAGTTCTCGCCGGAAGACGGCAGCCGCTCGGACATGGATTTCCTGTGCCGCGTGCTGGAAGGCGTGATCAAGGAAGGCGCTACCACCATCAACCTGCCGGACACGGTGGGCTACGCCGTGCCGGAAGGCTACGCGGGCCTGATCCGCTCGGTGCGCGAACGCATCCCCAATTCCGACAAGGCCATCTGGTCTGTGCATTGCCACAACGACCTCGGCATGGCCGTGGCCAATTCGCTGGCGGCGGTCAAGCTCGGCGGTGCGCGCCAGGTCGAGTGCACCATCAACGGCCTCGGCGAGCGTGCCGGCAATACCAGCCTGGAAGAAGTCGTGATGGCGGTCAAGACGCGCCGCGACTACTTCGACATGGACGTCGGCGTGGACACGACGCAGATCGTGCCGGCTTCCAAGCTGGTGTCGCAGATCACCGGCTTCGTGGTGCAGCCCAACAAGGCCGTGGTGGGCGCCAACGCCTTCGCGCATGCTTCGGGCATCCACCAGGATGGCGTGCTGAAGGCGCGCGATACCTACGAGATCATGCGCGCGGAGGACGTGGGCTGGACCGCCAACAAGATCGTGCTGGGCAAGCTCTCGGGCCGCAACGCCTTCAAGCAACGCCTGCAGGAACTCGGCATCGAGCTGGAGAGCGAGGGCGAGGTCAATGCCGCGTTCACCCGCTTCAAGGAACTGGCCGACCAGAAGTCCGAGATCTTCGACGAAGACATCATGGCCATCGTTTCCGACGAGGCGCACGACGTCAACGAACACTTCCGCTTTATCTCCCTGTCGCAGCACTCCGAGACCGGCGAGCGCCCGCATGCGCGCGTGGTGTTCAACATGGACGGCAATGAGGTGACGGGTGAAGGCGAGGGCAATGGCCCGGTCGACGCCACGCTGCACGCCATCGAGGGCAAGGTCGCCAGCGGCGCCGAGCTGGTGCTGTATTCGGTCAATGCCATCACCGCCGGCACGCAGGCCCAGGGCGAAGTGACGGTCCGCTTGTCCAAGGGCGGGCGCATCGTCAACGGCGTGGGCACCGATCCCGATATCGTGGCCGCCTCGGCCAAGGCCTACCTGGCCGCGCTGAACAAGCTGCACGACAAGGCCGTGCAGAAGATCAACCCGCAGATCTGATCCCGATCTGACCGGTAAGCCCGCGGCCTATCCGGCCGCGGGGCTTGAATCGGCCCGCCGCATTCCCATGAGGATGACGGCGGGCTTTTTGCATTCTCCTGCCCTCAGCGGCGCCGGCCGGGCCCGTCCGCGAGCGGGTCTGGCGTGATCTGGGTCTGGCGCAGCACGCCGGCGTCGTCGAAATAGAAATTGAACATCGACGGCCAGTTGTCTTCATGCTTGAAGCGGTAAGACCACACTTCGCGCTTCATCAGCGGGTAGTACTGCTTGGGCTCGCGTGGCTTGCCGAAGTGTTGCTCCACGTCCAGCTTGGTCCACACATCGACTTTTGCCTTGTAGAGCTCGTTCGTCTGCAGCATCTGCCGGAACATGGTCAGATGGCCGCTGCTGTCGAAGTCAGCCGCGTAGGATTGCTGCCCGAAGGGTTGCTTGGAGTAGATCCATCGCTGTGTGCCGTCGGCTAGCTGGTAGGTATCGGTCGGCGTGCCGAAGCGGGCTTGTACGGCGGCTTCCGGTGCGCCCACCATGTCCTGGCCGACTTTGACCGGTTGCAGTGCCGAGCAGGCCGGCAGGATGGTTGCCGCTGTTGCTAGCACGAGCCACCGGGCGGCACGGCGCGACGATGAGGCTTTCATGGCAGTCCTCTTATTAAAATTCGTGATGACATGAATTATGAGTGTAGCGGCGCGCAAAAGTTGTGCGCGCCTCATGTGGCATGCGCGGCTTTTTGAGGGCAAGCGCTGCCATGGCACCGCCATCCTCGCCCAAATACCCGTTTCGCCACGAAAGCGATCCGATTTGCCTAGGCTGGGTCCCTGGCTTACCATGCAGCGCTTTGGCGGGAGATCACTCGATGTGGGCTAAACGATGGCTGGCGGGCTGTTTGCTGGCGGTGGCGGCGAGCGCCGGCGCGCAGGAGCCGATTCGTCTCGGTATGATCGAAGGTTTGTCCGGCCCCTTTGCCAACGCGGGCGACGCCGTGGTGCGCAACCTGCGGATCGCCATCGACCGCGTCAATGCGCGCGGTGGCGTGAAGACCGCGGAAGGCGCGCGGCCCCTTGAGCTGGTTACCTTCGATAGCAAAGGCAATGTCGACGAGAGCCTGATCCAGTTGCGCGGGCTGGTGGACAAGCGGATTCCCTTTGTCCTGCAAGGCAACAGCTCGGCGGTGGCTGGCGCGCTGGTCAGCGCGATCAATCGCCACAACAGCCGGCAGCCCGATGCCCGCGTGCTCTTCCTGAATTACTCGGCGGTCGATCCCACGCTGACCAATGAGGGGTGCAGCTTCTGGCACTTCCGCTTCGATGCCAGCGCCGATATGCGCATGCAGGCCCTGACCGAAGTCATTCGTGCCGATGCCGGCGTGCGGCGCGTCTACCTGATCGACCAGGACTACAGTTTCGGCCATCAGGTGTCGCGTTCGGCACGCGAGATGCTGGCGGTCAAACGGCCCGAGCTGCGCATCGTGGGCGATGAGTTCCACCCGATCGGCAAGATCAAGGACTTCGCCCCGTATATCGCCAAGATCAAGGCCAGCGGCGCGGATGCGGTGATCACGGGCAACTGGGGCAACGACCTCACGCTGATGATCAAGGCCGCGCGCGAGGGCGGGCTGCATGCCAAGTTCTACACCTTCTACGGCAACGGGCTGGGCGCGCCGGCGGCCATGGGAGACGCCGGGGTAGGGCGCGTGCTTGCGGTGGCGGAGTGGCACCCCAACGTGGGCGGCGCGGCCTCGGACGCGTTCTATCAGGCGTTCCGTGCCCGTTACCCCGAGCCCAAGGACGACTATGTTCACCTGCGCATGCAGATGATGGTGGAGATGCTCGCCCGGGCCATCGAGCAGGCGGGCTCGACCGACGCCGTCAAGGTGGCGCGTGCGCTGGAGGGCATGCGCTACGTCAACGACTTCCATGATGCGACGATCCGCGCCGACGACCACCAGGTGCTGCAGCCGCTCTACGTGTCGGTGATGGAGAAGCAGGGCGGCGATGTGCGCTTTGACAATGAAGGGTCGGGATATGGCTTTCGCACGGTGAGGAAGCTGAAGTCGGCGCAGACCATGTTGCCCACGACCTGCAAGATGGAGCGGTTCTAGCGGTTCCAGGCCTGCGTTGCCGCAAACGCCATCGCCGGCCCGTTTTCCGTTATAATCGCCCGCTGTCGTAGCCAGCCGGTTGTCAAAAACCGGTCCGGCGAGACAGTTGCCTGTATGTAGGACACGCACAAGGCACGACGCATGCGGCACATTTCGTGCTGTAGCGTTCGCAAGTGAAAAGGAAATTACCATGGCAGAAGCCCAAATCAGCAGCAAAACCGAAGTCATCAAGCAGTTCGCACGTGCCGCCAACGACACGGGTAGCCCCGAAGTCCAGGTCGCTCTGCTGACCACCCGCATCAACGAACTGACCCCCCACTTCAAGGCCAACATGAAGGATCACCACAGCCGCCGCGGTCTGCTGCGCATGGTGAGCCGTCGTCGTCGCCTGCTGGACTACCTCAAGGCCAACGATGCCGACCGTTATCGTTCGCTGATCGAGAAGCTCGGCCTGCGTAAGTAAGCAGCCAGGATTGTCCGGATGGCAGCACGAATGGATGCACTGCACGCCTTCGCGTGAGCCACTAATGCCTGCGTCAGCCTCGCTGATGCAGGCATTTTGTTTTTGCGGATGAAATGCCGCAGGTCCGGCCGTTGTCCGGTCGCTGTCCTGTCGATGTCCAGCGTTGCTGCAAGTGATTTTTGCTCTACTTGATGGTGCCATGGCCCCGGGGGCTGGCACACGTTGCGCCAAGACGTGCAACGGAGTAAGTTACTGTGTTCTTTAGCTTTTTTTAGCTTTTTTACTGTTAATCCATACCGGAGTCGGGCAAGGAAGCGGGGCTTTGTGTCATTCCAGCGCGGTATCTGCCCAGGCAGATGCCACGTACCAGCTACCAGCTATCAGGTATCGCGCTGGAATGGCATAGCACTTCCCTGTGACTGAGGCCGACGCTGATCCGGCAGTTCGCCCGCGGCTGCTAACGCGGGCGTTGCACAAGCGTGCAAGCATGAACAAAAGGAACGCTCATGACCATGTTCAACAAGATCGTCAAGGAATTCCAGTGGGGCCAGCACAAGGTGCGCCTGGAAACCGGCGAGGTTGCCCGCCAGGCTGGCGGTGCCGTGATCGTCGACATTGAAGACACCGTGGTGCTCGCCACCGTTGTCGCTGCCAAGTCGCCCAAGGCCGGCCAGGATTTCTTCCCGCTGACCGTCGACTACATCGAAAAGACCTACGCTGCCGGCAAGATCCCCGGTGGCTTCTTCAAGCGTGAAGGCCGTCCGTCGGAAAACGAGACGCTGACCTCGCGCCTGATCGACCGCCCGCTGCGCCCGCTGTTCCCGGAAGGCTTCTACAACGAAGTGCAAGTGGTCATCCACGTGCTGTCGCTGAACCCGGAAGTCCCGGCTGACATCCCCGCCCTGATCGGTGCCTCGGCTGCCCTGGCAGTGTCGGGCATTCCGTTCAGCGGCCCGGTCGGCGCGGCGCGCGTTGGCTACAAGGACGGCCAGTACCTGCTGAACCCGACCCGTTCGCAGATCGCCGCTTCGGAACTGGACCTGGTGGTTGCCGGTACCGAGCGCGCCGTGCTGATGGTGGAATCGGAAGCCCGCCAACTGTCGGAAGAGGTGATGCTGGGCGCCGTAGTCTACGGCCACGAGCAGATGCAGACGGCCATCAATGCCATCCATGACCTGGTGCGCGACGGCGGCAAGCCGGAGTGGGACTGGACCGCTGCACCGAAGAACGAAGCGCTGATCGCCAAGGTCGGCGAGATCGCCCTGCCGCTGCTGCAGGACGTCTACCAGCTGCGCCAGAAGTCGGCTCGCAGCCAAAAGCTCAAGGAAGTCTACGCCACCGTGGCGGCCAAGCTGGCCGAAGCCGGCGTGGAAGCCGACAAGGTCGAAGTGGGCAACGTGCTGTTCGACATCGAAGCCAAGATCGTGCGCAGCCAGGTGCTGTCGGGCGAACCGCGCATCGATGGCCGCGACACCCGCACCGTGCGCCCGATCGAGATCCGCTCGTCGGTGCTGCCGCGCGCTCACGGCTCGGCCATCTTCACCCGTGGCGAAACCCAGGCGCTGGTGGTTGCCACGCTGGGCACCAAGGGCGATGAGCAGATCATCGACGCGCTCGCCGGCGAATACCGCGACCGCTTCATGCTCCACTACAACATGCCTCCGTTTGCCACCGGCGAAACCGGTCGCGTGGGCAGCCCCAAGCGCCGCGAAATCGGCCACGGCCGCCTGGCCAAGCGCGCGCTGATCCCGGTCCTGCCGAAGGATGACGAATTCGCCTACACCATCCGCCTGGTGTCCGAAATCACCGAATCCAACGGCTCGTCGTCGATGGCTTCGGTGTGCGGCGGCTGCCTGGCGCTGATGGACGCGGGCGTTCCGATCAAGGCGCACGTGGCCGGCGTGGCCATGGGCCTGATCCTGGAAGGCAACAAGTTCGCCGTGCTGACCGACATCCTGGGCGACGAGGACCACCTCGGCGACATGGACTTCAAGGTCGCGGGTACCGACACCGGCATCACCGCGCTGCAGATGGACATCAAGGTCCAGGGCATCACCAAGGAAATCATGCAGGTCGCGCTGGCGCAAGCCAAGGAAGGCCGCCTGCATATCCTGGGCAAGATGCAGGACGCGATGGGCCATGCGCGCACCGAGCTGTCGGAGCACGCACCGCGCATGATCACCATGAAGATCCATCCGGACAAGATCCGCGAAGTGATCGGCAAGGGCGGCTCGACCATCCAGGCCCTGACCAAGGAAACCGGCACCACCATCGATATCCAGGAAGACGGCACCATCACCATCGCCTCGACCTCGACCGAAGGCATGGCCGAAGCCAAGCGCCGCATCGAAGGCATCACCGCGGAAGCCGAAGTGGGCAAGATCTACGCCGGCACCGTGCTCAAGCTGCTGGACTTTGGCGCCATCGTCAACATCCTGCCGGGCAAGGATGGCCTGCTGCATATCTCCGAGATCGTCAACGAACGCGTCAAGGACATCAAGGACTGGCTCAAGGAAGGCCAACACGTGCGCGTCAAGCTGATCCAGGCTGACGAGAAGGGCCGCCTGCGCCTGTCCCTGAAGGCCGCGCTGGCCGAAGAGGGCGGCAGCATCAGCCCGATCGCCAACACCAGCGAAGCACCGGCTGCTCCGGCAGCACCGGCAGCACCGGCAGCGCCGACGACGCCTTCGGCTGATCAGCAACAGCAGTAAGCGTTTTACGGTGCCGGCAGCACGACGGTACCCGTAGCAGAAAAAGCGGCTGGCGATGTCCAGCCGCTTTTTTGTTTACACTCCCGCCAGTCCCAACCCATGCGGCCCGGCTGTTCGGCCCGCCGCATGGCGGGTGCCCAGATTGATCCCCCCGCCATGCGTGCGCGAGCCCGCCGCATGCGCGAGGTCCCTAACCGCAAGGAACAGCAATGCAAGCCATCGAAATCCGCGAGTACGGCGCCCCCGAAGTCCTGCAACTGGCGCAACGCCCCGACCCGGTGCCCAAGGCCGGCGAGATCCTGATCCGCGTGGCCGCGGCCGGCATCAACCGTCCCGACGTATTCCAACGTACCGGCAACTACCCGGTGCCACCCGGCGCGTCCGACCTGCCGGGCCTGGAAGTGGCCGGCGTGGTCGCTGGCGGCGACCTGGCGCACCCCGACAACCGCTTCGGCCTGAAGCTGGGCGATCGCGTGTGCGCGCTGGTGCAGGGCGGCGGTTACGCCGAGTTGTGCGTGGCCCCCGCGGCGCAATGCCTGCCGGTGCCGGAGAGCCTGTCGGATGTCGAGGCGGCCGCGCTGCCGGAGACGTTCTTCACCGTATGGAGCAACGTATTCGATCGCGGCTACCTGGGCCGCGGCCCGCTGGGCAAGGATGAGACCCTGCTGATCCAGGGCGGCTCGAGCGGCATCGGCACGACTGCCATCCAGATCGCCAAGGCCCTGGGCCATAAAGTCTTCGTCACCGCCGGCAGTGCTGACAAGTGCCGTGCCTGCGAGGAACTGGGCGCCGACCGTGCCATCAACTACAAGACCGAGGACTTTGTCGCCGAGGTGAAAGCCCTGACCGGCGGCCGTGGCGCAGATGTCATCCTCGACATGGTGGCTGGCCCGTATCTGGCGCGCGAACTGTCCTGCGTCGCCGACGATGGCCGCATTGTGATCATCGCGCTGCTGGGCGGCGCCAAGGCCGAGATCCCGCTGGGCGATATCCTGCGCCGCCGTATCACCGTGACAGGCTCCACGCTGCGTCCCCGCCCGGTGGCGTTCAAGGGCGAGATCGCGCAGGCGCTGCACCAGCACGTGTGGCCGCTGCTGGCTGCGGGCAAGATCAAGCCGGTGATCCACCAGACCTTCCCGGCCGCCCAGGCCGCCGATGCGCATCGCCTGATGGAGTCCAGCGAGCACATCGGCAAGATCGTCCTGACCTGGTAATGCCGCTGCTAGCAGGTCGATAGCGGGCTGATGGCCGGGTGCGTCCGGGGCCTCGCGCCCCGGGCCGATTTCGGGGCCCTTCTGTGGCGTAGGGCCTTGGCCCGCGCTACAATAGCCGGTTTGATTGAGAGGGGCGCCCTGTGAGACAAAAGCTCGTTATCGGCAACTGGAAGATGCACGGCAGCCTGGCTGCCAATGTGACCTTGCTGGAAGCGATCAAGGCGGCGCCCGCAAGCGCGCGCCTGGCAGTATGCGCGCCGTTCCCGTATCTTGCGCAGTGCCAGGCGTTGCTGGCAGGGTCCGCGGTGGCCTGGGGCGCGCAGGACGTGTCCGCCGAGGCGCGCGGTGCCTTCACGGGCGAAGTCGCGGCCTCCATGCTGGCTGAGTTCGGTGTTTCGTATGCCCTGGTGGGGCATTCGGAGCGACGCAGCTACCATGGCGAGACGGATGCCACGGTGGCGGCCAAGGCGGTGCGCGCGCTGGAGTTCGGCATTGTGCCGGTGGTGTGCGTGGGCGAGAGCCTGGCGCAGCGCGAGGCAGGCGAGACCGAGGCCGTGGTAGGCCGTCAGCTTGGCGCCGTGCTCGAGGCCCTGTCGCTTGAGCAGCTCGGCCGCATCGTGCTGGCCTATGAGCCGGTGTGGGCGATTGGCACGGGCAAGACCGCAAGCAGCGAGCAGGCCCAGGCCGTGCACGCTTTCCTGCGCGCCCAGGTGGCGGCGCGCGACGCAGGCGTGGCCGCTCGCATGGCCATGTTGTACGGCGGCAGCGTGAAGCCGGACAATGCGGCAGAACTATTTTCCATGCCCGACATCGACGGGGGCCTTATCGGAGGCGCCTCGCTGAAGTCGGACGATTTCCTCGCGATCGGCAACGCCTGAATGCCGGCCGCTCATAGGGTCTGATCAGGCAAGCGAATCGAACCAAATGGCAATTTTCAAAACTTTGTTGGTAGTGGCGCAGGTACTGTCCGCGCTTGGCGTGATTGGCCTGGTGCTGCTGCAGCATGGCAAGGGCGCCGATGTCGGTGCGGCGTTCGGCTCGGGGGCCTCGGGCAGCCTGTTCGGCGCCACCGGCTCGGCCAACTTCCTGTCGCGTACCACCGCCGTGCTGGCGACGCTGTTCTTCATCTGCACGCTGAGCCTGACGCTGATGGGCAACTATCGGCCGGCAGCTTCGCTGGGCGTGATGGGCTCCGCGCCCGCGGTGGCACCGGCGGTGGCGGGGGCCTCGGCGCCTGCTGCTGCATCGGCTGCCGCGGCCTCGAATCCTTCTGCGCCTGCTGTACCGAAATAATCAACGAGCCTTGTGACTTATTCTTGAAGATTTTTGCTGTTGTGCATTGAACAAAACAAGAATCCTAGGTTAGAATACAAGGCTTGAAACGATCCCCCAGCGACGGGGCTCCAGCCAGGATAAAGTAGCATCCCAGCCAGAGTTCCGAAGGGTGTAAAAACCCAGGGCCCTGAAAAGCCCGGCGCGAGGCAATATTGTTTCTCCCCCAGCCGACGTGGTGAAATTGGTAGACACGCTATCTTGAGGGGGTAGTGGCGAAAGCTGTGCGAGTTCGAGTCTCGCCGTCGGCACCAAACAACTTGATCGGGGCATACGTCCGGAAACCATCCCGGATGTATGCCCCGGCCAGTCCGCAAGGCGGCGTCGTAATTTCTACGGAATGGCGCTTGGGGTGGGCAACAGGACGCCGCTTACCGCTGGTGCTGTTGACAACATTCCAGATAAGGCTGGCCGTACCTTGAATCTCGAAGCCTACTTCCCCGTCCTCATCTTCATCATCTTCGGTGTCGTGCTCGGCATTGCACTGATGTCGATTGGCCGAATTCTCGGTCCAAACAAACCTGATCCCGCGAAGCTCTCTCCGTACGAGTGCGGCTTCGAAGCGTTCGAGGACGCGCGCATGAAGTTCGACGTGCGCTACTACCTCATCGCTATTCTTTTTATCCTGTTCGATCTCGAGACCGCCTTCCTGTTTCCCTGGGGTGTAGCCCTGCGGGATATCGGCTGGCCGGGTTTCTTCGCCATGGGCGTGTTTCTGCTGGAATTCATCGTGGGCTTCGTCTACATCTGGAAAAAGGGCGCGCTCGATTGGGAGTGATGTGATATGGCAATCGAAGGCGTTCTCAATGAAGGCTTCGTCACGACTACCGCTGACAAGCTGATCAACTGGACCCGCACCGGGTCGCTCTGGCCGATGACCTTTGGCCTGGCGTGCTGCGCTGTGGAAATGATGCATGCCGGCGCCGCGCGCTACGACATGGACCGCTTCGGCGTGATTTTCCGCCCGTCGCCGCGCCAGTCGGACGTGATGATCGTGGCCGGCACGCTGTGCAACAAGATGGCCCCCGCGCTGCGCAAGGTCTATGACCAGATGGCAGAGCCGCGCTGGGTGATCTCGATGGGTTCCTGCGCAAATGGCGGTGGCTACTATCACTACTCGTATTCGGTGGTGCGTGGTTGCGATCGGATCGTGCCGGTGGATATCTATGTGCCTGGCTGCCCCCCGACGGCGGAAGCGCTGATCTACGGCATCATCCAGCTGCAGAACAAGATCCGTCGCACCAACACCATCGCGCGCAAGGGCTGACATGTCGAACCTCGATACTCTGAAGGCCGCGCTCGAAAAGGTACTGGGCAAGCGTATCCAGAAACTGGTAGAGGCGCTAGGCGAGATTACCCTTATCGTCAAGGCCGATGACTACCTGGAAAGCGCGCTGATGCTGCGCGACGATCCCTCACTGCATTTTGAGCAACTGCTCGATGTGTGCGGCGTCGACTATTCCACCTATGGCGACGGTGCCTGGGACGGCCCCCGTTTCGCGGCCGTGACGCACCTGATCTCGATCAAGCATAACTGGCGCCTGCGCGTACGTGTGTTCGCGCCGGACGACGACGTGCCCGTGGTGCCCTCGCTGACCGACGTCTGGAACTCGGCGAACTGGTTCGAGCGCGAAGCGTTCGACTTCTACGGCATCGTGTTCGAAGGTCACAACGACCTGCGCCGCCTGCTGACCGACTACGGTTTCGTCGGCCACCCGTTCCGCAAGGATTTCCCGGTCTCGGGCTACGTCGAGATGCGCTACGACCCCGAGCAAAAGCGGGTGATCTATCAGCCCGTCACGATCGAGCCGCGCGAGGTCACGCCCCGCGTGATCCGCGAAGAGAATTACGGCGGCTTGCAGCACTGAGAACGCGCAATGGCAGACATCAAGAATTACACCCTTAACTTCGGTCCGCAGCACCCTGCGGCACACGGCGTGCTGCGCCTTGTGCTGGAGCTGGACGGCGAAGTCATCCAGCGTGCCGACCCCCATATCGGCCTGCTGCACCGTGCCACCGAAAAGCTGGCCGAGCAGAAGACCTGGATCCAGAGCGTGCCGTACATGGACCGCCTCGACTATGTGTCGATGATGGTCAACGAGCACGCCTACGTGATGGCCATCGAGAAGATGCTGGGTCTCGAGGTGCCGATCCGTGCGCAATACATCCGCGTGATGTTCGACGAAATCACGCGCTTGCTGAACCACCTGATGTGGATCGGCTCGCACGCGCTCGACGTGGGCGCGATGGCGGTGTTCCTGTACGCCTTCCGCGAACGCGAAGACATGTTCGACATGTACGAGGCGGTGTCGGGCGCGCGCATGCACGCGGCCTACTACCGTCCGGGCGGCGTGTACCGCGACCTGCCGGACACGATGCCGCAATACAAGGCGTCGAAGATCCACAACGAGCGCGCCATCAAGGCCATGAACGAAGCGCGTTCGGGCTCGCTGCTGGATTTCATCGAGGACTTCACCAACCGCTTCCCGAAGTACGTCGACGAATACGAGACGCTGCTGACGGACAACCGGATCTGGAAGCAACGCCTGGTCGGCATCGGCGTGGTGAGCCCCGAACGTGCGCTGCAGATGGGCTTTACCGGCCCGATGCTGCGCGGCTCCGGCATCGAGTGGGACCTGCGCAAGAAGCAGCCCTACGAAGTGTACGACCGCATGGACTTCCAGGTGCCGGTGGGCGTGGGTGGCGATTGCTACTCCCGCTACCTGGTGCGCGTGGAAGAAATGCGCCAGTCCAACAACATCATCAAGCAGTGCATCGACTGGCTGCGCCGCAATCCGGGCCCGGTGATGAGCGACAACCATAAGGTTGCACCGCCGTCGCGCGTGGACATGAAGTCGAACATGGAAGAGCTGATCCACCACTTCAAGCTCTTCACCGAAGGCATTCACGTGCCCGAAGGCGAGACTTATGCGGCAGTGGAGCACCCGAAGGGCGAGTTCGGCATCTATGCCATCTCCGACGGTGCGAACAAGCCGTATCGCCTGAAGATCCGTGCCCCGGGCTTTGCCCATCTGGCCGCGCTGGATGAAATGGCCAAGGGCCACATGATTGCGGATGCGGTAACGATCATCGGTACGCAAGACATCGTCTTCGGCGAAATCGACCGCTGACGAGCTAACAAGAGCCGCCGGCCCCGGACGACGATCCGGGCGCCCCTGGCACGGACCCACAAAAGATCGTGTCCGGTCACGGGAAACCCGCGGTGAGCCCGGCATGCCTTTGACATGCGGGCTGCAACGGCAGCGACGGCTGCAAACCTGTGGGATGCGCGCCATGTGGCGGCGCAGATCCACAAATGACACGGCGTATTACAGCAACGACCATGCTATCAGCAGAAGCTCTCAAGGAAATCGATCGCGCGATCGCCAAGTATCCGGCTGACCAGAAGCAGTCGGCCGTGATGGCGGCGTTGGCCGTGGCGCAGGGCGAAGTGGGCTGGGTCTCCCCGGAAGTCATGCAGTTTGTTGCCAGCTACCTCGACATGCCGCCGGTATGGGTCGAGGAGGTTGCAACCTTCTACAACATGTACGACACCAAGCCGGTCGGCAAGTACAAGCTGACCGTCTGCACCAACCTGCCGTGCGCACTCTCCGGCGGCGAACGTGCCGGCGACTACCTCAAGCAAAAGCTGGGGATCGGCTACAACGAAACCACCCCGTGCGGCACCTTCACCCTCAAGGAAGGCGAGTGCATGGGTGCCTGCGGCGACGCACCGGTGATGATCGTCAACAATACACGCATGTGCAGCCATATGAGCGACGCCAAGCTGGACGCGCTCGTCGACGAGCTCAAGGCCGCCGGCAGCACTGCAGCCAAGGGAGATAAGTAACATGACCTCTCTGCACGACCGTCATATCAAGCCGCTGATCCTGGCTGGCCTCGATGGCAGCAACTGGCACCTCGACGACTACGTCAAGCGCGGTGGCTACCAGCAGCTCAAGCGCATCCTGACCGAGAAGATCACGCCCGAGCAGGTGATCGCGGACGTCAAGGCCTCGGGCCTGCGCGGCCGTGGCGGCGCGGGCTTTCCCACCGGCCTGAAGTGGAGCTTCATGCCGCGTCAGTTCCCCGGCCAGAAATACCTGGTCTGCAACACCGACGAGGGCGAGCCCGGTACCTTCAAGGACCGCGACATCATCCGCTACAACCCGCATGCGCTGATCGAAGGCATGGCCATCGGTGCGTACGCGATGGGCATCACCGTGGGCTACAACTACATCCACGGCGAGATCTGGAACGAGTACAAGATCTTCGAGCAAGCCCTCGAAGAGGCGCGTGCCGCCGGCTTCCTGGGTGACAACATCCTGGGCTCGGGCTTCGACTTCCAGCTGCACGCCCACCACGGCTACGGCGCCTACATCTGTGGCGAGGAAACCGCGCTGCTCGAATCGCTGGAAGGCAAGAAAGGCCAGCCGCGCTTCAAGCCGCCGTTCCCGGCCAGCTTCGGCCTGTACGGCAAGCCGACCACCATCAACAACACGGAAACGTTTGCCGCGGTGCCGTTCCTGTTGTCGATCGGGCCGGAAAACTACCTGAAGATGGGCAAGCCGAACAACGGCGGCTCCAAGATCTTCTCGATCTCCGGTGACGTCGAGCGCCCCGGCAACTACGAGATCCCGCTGGGCACGCCGTTCGCGACCCTGCTGGAACTCGCCGGCGGCATGCGCGGCGGCAAGCGCATCAAGGCAGTGATCCCGGGCGGCTCGTCCGCCCCGGTGGTGCCGGGCGACATGATGATGGCGTCCGACATGGATTATGACTCGATCGCCAAGGCCGGCTCGATGCTGGGCTCGGGCGCGGTGATCGTGATGGACGAGACGCGCTGCATGGTTCGCTCGCTGCTGCGTCTGTCGTATTTCTACTTTGAAGAATCGTGCGGCCAGTGCACGCCGTGTCGTGAAGGCACAGGCTGGCTCTATCGCATGGTGAATCGTATCGAACACGGAGAAGGGCGCCAGGAAGATCTGGACCTGCTCAATAACGTCGCTGAAAACATCATGGGCCGCACTATCTGCGCGCTTGGTGATGCGGCAGCGATGCCGGTCCGCGGCATGCTCAAGCACTACTGGAAAGAGTTCGAATATCACGTCGAACACAAGCAGTGCATGGTTCCGGCCTACTCTTAAGCGTGGCAGAACATGGTTGAACTCGAGATCGACGGCAAGAAGGTTGAGGTTGCTGAAGGCAGCCTGGTGATGGAAGCCGCCCGCCAGTTGGGCACCTACATCCCGCACTTCTGCTACCACCGTAAATTGTCCATCGCGGCGAACTGCCGCATGTGCCTGGTTGAGGTTGAGAAAGCGCCCAAGGCGCTGCCCGCCTGCGCCACGCCGGTCACCCCTGGCATGAAGGTCTTCACCAATTCGGAGAAGGCAGTCAAGGCCCAGAAGTCGGTGATGGAATTCCTGCTGATCAACCACCCGCTGGATTGCCCGATCTGCGATCAGGGCGGCGAGTGCCAGTTGCAGGATCTGGCGGTGGGCTACGGTGCATCGGAGTCGCGCTACAAGGAAGAAAAGCGCGTTGTATTCCACAAGAACGTGGGCCCGCTGATCTCCATGGAAGAGATGAGCCGCTGCATCCACTGCACCCGCTGCGTGCGCTTTGGCCAGGAAGTGGCCGGCGTGATGGAGCTGGGCATGCTGGGCCGTGGCGAGCACTCCGAGATCACGACCTTCGTCGGCCAGACCGTGGATTCGGAACTGTCCGGCAACATGATCGACCTCTGCCCGGTCGGCGCGCTGACCAGCAAGCCGTTCCGCTACTCGGCACGTACCTGGGAACTGGCACGCCGCAAGTCGGTGTCGCCGCACGATGGCCTGGGCGCGAACCTGGTGGTGCAGACCAAGAACCAGCGCGTGATGCGCGTGCTGCCGCTGGACAACGAAGCCGTCAACGAATGCTGGCTGTCCGACAAGGACCGCTTCTCGTACGAAGGCCTGAACAGCCCCGACCGTCTCACCAAGCCGCTCGTCAAGCAAGGCGGCGAATGGATGGAAACCGACTGGCAGACCGCGCTGGAATACGTGGCCAATGGCCTCGCGAGCATCAAGCGCGACCATGGCGCCGACCAGATCGCCGCGCTGGCCAGCCCGCACAGCACGCTGGAAGAACTCCACCTGCTGGGCAAGCTGGTGCGTGGCCTGGGCAGCGACAACGTCGACTTCCGCCAGCGCCAGACCGATTTCTCGGCTGCCATCAAGGGCGCGCCGTGGCTCGGCCTGCCGATCGCCGACGTCTCCACGCTGCAACGCGTGCTGGTGATCGGTTCCGCCCTGCGCAAGGATCATCCTTTGCTGGCCGCGCGTCTGCGCCAGGCTGGCAAGAAGGGCGCCCGCGTGGCCGTGCTCGGCGCCAGCGCCGAGGACCTGCTGATGCCGCTGGCCGCACGCATTGACGTGGCGCCGTCCGGCTGGACCGCAGCCCTGGCCGGCGTGGCCCGTGCCGTTGCCGCCGCCAAGGGCGTGGCCGCTCCGGCGGGCACCGATGGCTTCGATGGCGACGACAAGGCCAAGCTGGTGGCCGATGCGCTGCTGTCGGGCGAGCGCCGCGCGGTGTTCCTCGGCAACGAGGCCGTGCGTCATCCGCAATTCGCCGCGCTGCATGCGCTGGCACAGTGGATCGCCACGGAAACCGGTGCCACGCTGGGCTTCCTGACCGAAGCCGCAAACACCGTCGGTGGCTATATCGCCGGCGCGCTGCCGCAGAACGGCGGCGCCAATGCGCAGGCCATGTTCGACACGCCGCGCCGTGCCTACGTGCTGTTGAACACGGAGCCCGAGTTCGATGCCGCCAACCCGACGCAGGCACTGGCCGCGCTGGCTCAGGCCGGCACCGTGGTGGTGCTGTCCGCGTTCCGCTCGGACGCGGCGCTGCAATATGCTGACGTGATCCTGCCGGTGACCCCGTTCACCGAAACCGCGGGCACGTTCGTGAACTGCGAAGGCCTGCCGCAAAGCTTCAACGGCGTCGTCCGTGCGCTGGGCGATGCGCGTCCGGGCTGGAAGGTGCTGCGCGTGCTGGGCAACCTGCTGGACGTGCCTGGCTTCGACTTCGAGACCGCCGAAAGCGTGCGCGATGAAGTGCTGGCCAAGCCGGTCGCACCGCAACTGAACAACGGCACCGACGCGGCCATCCGCGTCACTGCCCAGGTGGCAGGCGGGATCGAACGCATCGCCGATGTGCCGATCTACCACGCCGACCCGATCGTGCGCCGTGCCGATTCGCTGCAACTGTCCGCAGCCGCGCGCCGCGCCATGCAAGCCGGCCTGTCGGCCGACCTGTTCGCCTCGCTGGGCGTGCAGGCTGGCGACCCGGTGCGTGTGACGCAAGGGCAGGGCAGCGTGGTGCTGCCGGCCGCCCTCGAAGCCGCGTTGCCTGCCGGCACCGTGCGCGTGTCCGCCGGCACCGTTGCCGCGACCACGCTGGGTGCACCGTTTGGCACCGTCACCGTAGAGAAAGCCATCGACCTGGCCGCCACCGCGAAGGGCGCGGCCGAGCCGGCGGCCACGGCATAAGAAGAGCGAGAAAGAAACATGATCGATTGGATTACCTCGCAAGGACAGAATCTCTTCGGTGGCGCCTGGACGCCGCTGTGGATCCTGATTCGCGCCGTGGTCATAGTGGTGCCGCTGCTGTTGTGCGTGGCCTACCTGATCCTGTGGGAGCGCAAGCTGATTGGCTGGATGCACGTGCGTATCGGCCCGAACCGGGTCGGGCCGCTGGGCCTGCTGCAGCCGATCGCCGACGTGCTCAAGCTGCTGCTCAAGGAAGTGATGATGCCCACGCAGGTCAGCCGGGGCATGTACCTGGTTGCCCCGCTGATGGTGCTGATGCCCGCCGTGGCGATCTGGGCGGTGATTCCGTTCCAGGCCGAAGTGGTGATGGCCAACGTCAACGCCGGCCTGCTGTACGTGATGGCGATCAGCTCGGTTGGCGTCTACGGCGTGATCCTGGCCGGCTGGGCCTCCAACTCCAAGTACGCCTTCATCGGCGCCATGCGCGCCGCGGCGCAGATGGTCTCGTATGAAATTGCCATGGGCTTTGCCCTGGTGACGGTGTTGATGGTGTCGGGCAGCCTGAACCTGTCGGCCATCGTCAACTCGCAGAACACCGGCTATTTCGCCAACATGGGGATCAACGTACTGTCGTGGAACTGGCTGCCGCTGCTGCCCATGTTCGGCGTGTACTTCATCTCCGGCGTGGCCGAAACCAACCGCCACCCGTTCGACGTGGTGGAAGGCGAATCGGAAATCGTTGCCGGCCACATGATCGAGTACTCGGGCATGGGTTTCGCGCTGTTCTTCCTGGCTGAGTACATCAACATGATCGTCATCTCGACGATGACCGCGTTGATGTTCCTGGGAGGCTGGGCGCCGCCGTTCGAGAGCTTCATCACCAATGCGGTCCCGGGCTTCTTCTGGCTGGTGATCAAGGTATTTTTGCTGCTGTCGGTGTTTATCTGGATTCGTGCTTCGTTCCCGCGCTACCGCTATGACCAGATCATGCGCCTGGGCTGGAAGATCTTCATCCCGCTGACGGTGGGCTGGCTGGTCATCGTCGCGATCTGGATCCGGTCGCCCTGGAATATCTGGCATTGAACGGCCAAAGCAGGGGCGCAGCCAAGACAGGCGGCGCCCTGCGGAATCATTAGGAAGCAATCGTCATGCTGCTCGCCATCAAGGACTTCTTCAACAGCCTGCTCCTGAAGGAACTCTTCAAGGGCATGGCTCTGACCGGGCGCTATCTCTTCGCCCGCAAGATCACGGTCCAGTTCCCCGAAGAGAAAACGCCGATGTCGCCGCGTTTTCGCGGCCTGCACGCGCTGCGCCGCTACCCCAACGGGGAAGAGCGCTGCATCGCCTGCAAGCTGTGTGAAGCGGTTTGCCCGGCTGTGGCCATCTCCATCGAGTCCGATGCCCGCGCCGATGGCACCCGCCGCACCACGCGCTATGACATCGACCTGACAAAGTGCATTTTTTGCGGCTTCTGCGAAGAAGCCTGCCCGGTCGACGCCATCGTCGAGACGCATATTCTTGAATACCACGGCGAGAAGCGCGGCGACCTGTACTTCACCAAGGACATGCTGCTGGCAGTGGGCGACCGCTACGAGCCGCAGATCGCCGCGGCCAAGGCTGCGGACGCCAAGTACCGCTGATAAGCGCATTACAGGGCATGCCCGCCGAACCTGGCGGGCGTTGCCAATGCATTGTGAATCGGGCCCCGTGTGGGGCTAACGAAAAGGATGCCGCAAGGGCAGGCCACCGGGGGTGGCTTGTGCCGGAAGGCTCGACGAGGACCATGGAACTCACGACCACCATCTTCTATGTCTTTGCGCTGGTGCTGGTGCTCTCCGCACTGAAAGTCATCACCGCGAAGAACCCGGTGCACTCCGCACTGTTCCTCGTGCTGTCGTTTTTTACGGCGGCCGCGATCTGGATGCTGCTGAAGGCCGAATTCCTCGCCATCCTGCTGGTGCTGGTGTACGTGGGCGCCGTGATGGTGCTGTTCCTGTTCGTGGTGATGATGATCGATATCGACATCGAGCACCTGCGACGGGACTTCTGGACCTACGTGCCGCTGGCCTCGGTGGTCGGCGCGCTGATCATCGGCGAGATGGCCACCGTGCTGGTGCGTAACTTCATCGGCACCACGGTGCCGCTGAACAACGTGGCGCAGGGCCCGGACTACTCCAACACGGCCGCGCTCGGCAAGCTGATCTACACCGACTACATCTACGCGTTTGAAGTGGCGGGCATCATCCTGCTGGTGGCGATCATCGCCGCCGTCGCGCTGACGCTGCGCCGCCGCAAGGACAACAAGTCGCAAGACGTGGGCGAGCAGTTGCGTACCCGCCGCCAGGACCGCGTGCGCCTGGTCTCGATGCCCAGCGAAGCCCGTGCCGGCACCCAAGCCAGCCCGGATGCCGCGGCTGCCGCCAACAAGAACTAAAGCCCGGAGAAACGCTGTGCTCTCTCTCGCCCATTTCCTCGTGCTCGGTGCGATCCTGTTCGCCATCAGCATCGTTGGTATTTTCCTGAACCGCAAGAACGTGATCGTGCTGCTGATGGCGATCGAGCTGATGCTGCTTGCGGTCAATATGAACTTCGTCGCCTTCTCGCACTATCTGGGCGACCTGGCAGGACAGGTTTTCGTTTTCTTTATCCTCACGGTGGCTGCGGCCGAATCGGCAATCGGCCTTGCAATCCTGGTCGTGCTGTTCCGCAACCTGGACACGATCAACGTGGACGACATGGACACCCTCAAGGGCTGATCCGCGCCGCTACGTTATGAATCAAGACCGTTCTCCGACCGCACACCACTAAGCGTCCTATGGCAACCACGCTCGACCCCAACCTGCTACTGGCGATTCCGCTCGCACCGCTCGCCGGTGCAGCCATCGCCGGCCTGTTCGGCACCAAGTTCTTCAGCACGTTCTCCTCGGAGACACGCGCCGGCCGCACGCTGGCCCACACCGTGACGATTCTCGGCGTGGCGATTTCCTGCCTGCTGTCGATCATCGTGCTGATGGACGTCATGAACGGCGCGAGTTTCAACGCCACGGTGTACGAGTGGATGAAGATCGGCGACCTGAAGATGGAAGTGGGCTTCCTGGTCGACTCACTGACCGCCATGATGATGGTGGTGGTGACCTTCGTCTCGCTGATGGTGCACATCTACACCGTCGGCTACATGAGCGAAGACCCCGGCTACAACCGTTTCTTCGCCTACATCTCGCTGTTCACCTTCTCGATGCTGATGCTGGTGATGAGCAACAACTTCCTGCAGCTGTTCTTCGGCTGGGAAGCTGTGGGCTTGGTGTCGTACCTGCTGATCGGCTTCTGGTACACCCGCCCGACCGCCATCTTCGCCAACCTGAAGGCGTTCCTGGTCAACCGTGTGGGTGACTTCGGCTTCATCCTCGGCATCGGCCTGCTGCTGGCCTACAGCGGCAGCATGAACTACACCGAAGTCTTCGCCGCGCGCGACCAGCTTGCCACGGTGATCTTCCCGGGCACCGACTGGTTGATGATCACGGTCGCCTGCATCTGCCTGTTCATCGGCGCCATGGGCAAGTCGGCGCAGTTCCCGCTGCACGTGTGGCTGCCCGACTCGATGGAAGGCCCGACCCCGATCTCCGCGCTGATCCACGCCGCCACCATGGTGACGGCCGGCATCTTCATGGTCGCGCGCATGTCGCCGTTGTTCGAGCTGTCGGACACCGCGCTGTCGTTCGTGCTGGTGATCGGCGCCATTACCGCGCTGTTCATGGGCTTCCTGGGCATCATCCAGAACGACATCAAGCGCGTGGTGGCTTACTCCACGCTGTCGCAGCTGGGCTACATGACCGTCGCCCTGGGCGCCTCGGCATACTCGGTGGCCGTGTTCCACCTGATGACCCACGCATTCTTCAAGGCACTGCTGTTCCTTGCCGCGGGTTCGGTCATCATCGGCATGCACCACGATCAGGACATCCGCAACATGGGTGGCCTGCGCAAGTACATGCCGATTACCTGGATCACCTCGCTGGTGGGCTCGCTGGCCCTGATCGGCACGCCGTTCTTTGCTGGCTTCTACTCCAAGGACTCGATTATCGAGGCCGTGGCCGAGTCGCATATCCCGGGTTCGGGCTTCGCTTACTTCGCGGTGCTGGCCGGCGTGTTCGTCACGGCGTTCTACTCGTTCCGCATGTACTTCCTGGTGTTCCACGGCGAAGAGCGTTTCGGCAAGGAAGACCACCACGCACACCACGCGGGCAACCATGACGATGAGGAGGCAACGGCCGACCATCATCACGGCCTGGCTCCGGGCGAGAAGCCGCACGAGTCGCCGTGGGTCGTCACGCTGCCGCTGGTGCTGCTGGCCATCCCGTCGGTGGTGATCGGCGCGATCGCGATCGGCCCGATGCTGTTCGGCGACTTCTTCAAGAATGGCGTGGCCTTCAAGAACGTGATCTACGTGGGCGAGAACCACCACGCGATGGCGGAGCTGACCGAAGCCTTCCACGGCTGGGTGGCGATGGGCCTGCATTCGCTGACCACGCCGGTGTTGTGGCTGGCCATCTCGGGTGTGGTGCTGTCCTGGTTCTTCTACATGAAGCGCCCGGATATCCCTGCCGCGATCAAGCAACGCTGCTCGGGCCTGTACACGCTGCTCGACAACAAGTACTACATGGACGCCATCAACGAGGCAGTGTTTGCCCGCGGTGCACGTCTGCTTGGCACCGGCCTGTGGAAGGGCGGCGACCAGGGGCTGATCGATGGCCTGGTGGTCAACGGTGCCGCACGTGTGGTCGGCTGGTTCGCTTCGGTGAGCCGCTACCTGCAGTCCGGCTATATCTACCATTACGCATTCGCCATGATCCTGGGCATGCTGGTACTGCTGACGATGACGGTGTTCGGCACCTCGTTCGCCACAGTGGGCACCAAGTAAGGAAAACAAGAAAATGGTTCTGTCTTTCGCTATCTGGCTGCCGATCTTTTTTGGCCTGCTGATACTAGCCTCGGGTTCCGACCGCAGTCGCTGCTATGTGCGCTGGATGTCGCTGTTCGGCTCCATCGCCAGCTTCATCGTCACGCTGCCTCTGGTGTTTCACTTCGACCGCTCCACGGCGGCCATGCAGTTCGTCGAGAAGTCGAGCTGGATCGAGCGCTTCAACATCAACTACCACCTGGGTGTCGACGGCATCTCGATGTGGTTCGTGGTGCTGACTGCCTTCATCACGGTGATCGTGGTGATCGCCGCCTGGGAGGTGATCACCGAGCGCGTGGCCGAGTACATGGCTGCGTTCCTGATCCTGTCGGGCGTGATGGTCGGCGTGTTCTGCGCGCTCGACGGCATGCTGTTCTACGTGTTCTTCGAAGCCACGCTGATCCCGATGTACATCATCATCGGTGTGTGGGGCGGCCCGAACCGTGTCTACGCGGCCTTCAAGTTCTTCCTGTACACGCTGCTCGGCTCGCTGCTGACGCTGGTTGCGCTGCTGTACCTGTACAGCAAGACCGGTACTTTCGAGATCCTCGAATGGCACCAGGCCAAGCTGTCGATGAACGAGCAGATCGCGCTGTTCATTGCCTTCTTCATGGCCTTCGCCGTGAAGGTGCCGATGTGGCCCGTCCACACCTGGCTGCCTGACGCCCACGTGGAGGCGCCGACCGGCGGCTCGGTGGTGCTGGCTGCCATCATGCTGAAGCTGGGCGCCTACGGTTTCCTGCGTTTCTCGCTGCCGATCGCACCCGACGCCAGCCATAGCCTGTCCGGCTTCATCATCGCGATCTCGCTGATCGCCGTCATCTACATCGGTCTGGTCGCGCTGGTGCAGGCCGACATGAAGAAGCTGGTGGCGTACTCGTCGATCGCCCACATGGGCTTCGTCACGCTGGGCTTCTTCATCTTCAATGAGATCGGCATCGAGGGTGGCATCATCCAGATGATCTCCCACGGCTTTATCTCGGGCGCCATGTTCCTTTGCATCGGCGTGCTGTATGACCGGGTGCACTCGCGCCAGATCGCCGATTACGGCGGTGTGGTGAACACCATGCCGAAGTTCGCGGCGCTGTCGGTGTTCTTCGCCATGGCCAACTGCGGCCTGCCGGCCACCTCGGGTTTCGTCGGTGAGTTCATGGTCATCCTGGGCGCGGTCAAGTTCAATTTCTGGATCGGCCTGCTGGCAGCCACGGCACTGATCCTGGGCGCCGCCTATTCGCTGTGGATGGTCAAGCGCGTGATCTTTGGCGACGTGGTGCACAAGCACGTGGCCGAGCTGGTCGACCTGAACAAGCGCGAGTTCTTCATGCTCGGCCTGCTGGCGATCATGACCCTGTATATGGGCCTGTATCCGAAACCCTTCACCGATGTGATGCACGCTTCCGTGGTGAACCTGCTGTCGCACGTGGCGCAGTCGAAGCTGTAATCGGGGAGAGAAACAAACATGCAACCGTCCTCGACATTGGCACCTGTGGCGCCAATCATTTTCCTGGCGATCGCGATCGCCGCGGTCAACTGGATCGACCTTGCCCGTGGCAAGAACCGCACCAGCGTGGCCTATCCGCTGTCGCTGCTGATCACGCTGGTGCTGACCGTGTGGTTCGGCATCAACGGCGTCGCCGGCGAGACCCATTACGCCTTCGCCAACCTGGTGGTGGTGGACCCGATGGCCAACTTGCTGTCGGCTTTCGCTTCCGCAGCGCTGTTCGTCACGCTGGTCTACACCCGTAGCTACCTGGCGGACCGCGATATGTTCAGCGGCGAGTTCTACATGCTCGCGCTGTTCACGCTCGGCGGCCAGATCGTGATGATCACCGGCAACAACTTCCTGACCCTGTACCTGGGCCTGGAACTGCTGTCGCTGGCATCCTACGCGCTGGTGGCCCTGCGCCGCGACAACCGCGTGACCTCCGAATCCGCCATCAAGTACTTCGTGCTGGGCGCACTGGCCTCGGGCTTCCTGCTGTATGGCATGTCCATGCTGTACGGCGCCACCGGCTCGCTGAACCTCGCGGAAGTGTTCCGAGTGGTGGAATCGGGCCGCGTCAACACCACCATGCTGGCCTTCGGCGTGGTCTTCATCGTGGCCGGCATTGCGTTCAAGATGGGCGCAGCACCGTTCCACATGTGGATCCCGGACATCTACCAAGGCTCGCCGACGGCGGTGACGCTGCTGATCGCTGGCGCGCCCAAGCTGGCTGCGTTCGCCATGGCGCTGCGCCTGCTGGTGGAAGGCCTGCTGCCGCTGGCGGTGGACTGGCAAGTCATGCTGATGGTGCTGGCCGTGGCGTCTCTCGCCATCGGCAACCTGACCGCTATCGTGCAGACCAACCTGAAGCGGATGCTGGCTTACTCCACCATCTCGCACATGGGCTTCCTGCTGCTGGGCCTGCTGTCCGGCGTGGCCGACGGCAAAGCCGACGGCGCCGCCAGCGCCTACGGTTCGTCGATGTTCTATGCCGTGACCTACGTGCTGACCACGCTGGGCACCTTCGGTATCGTGCTGCTGCGCGCCGGCAAGGATTTCGAAGCCGAGACCCTGGACGACCTCAAGGGCCTGTCGCGCAAGAACCCCTGGTACGCGCTGCTGATGCTGGTGATGATGTTCTCGCTGGCCGGCATCCCGCCGACCATGGGCTTCTACGCCAAGCTGGCGGTGCTCGAAGCCGTGGTCAAGAGCGGCATGACCTGGCTGGCCGTGGTGGCTGTGCTGTTCTCGCTGATCGGCGCGTTCTACTACCTGCGCATCGTCAAGCTGATGTACTTCGATGCACCGGCCGACGAGCGCAAGCTGGAGTCCAGCTTTGGCCTGCGTTCGATGCTGACGCTGAACGGCGCGGTCATCATCGCCCTGGGCCTGTTCCCCGCGGCGCTGATGAACCTGTGCTACCAGGCGATCCGCGCCACGCTGGCGTCCTGATGCACCCCGGCGGCGTAGCGATATGAGTTCATCCGCGGCGGGCTGGTTTGTCATCTTGTTGGCATTGGTCTGTGCCAACCTGCCGTTCATCAACCAGCGGCTGTTTGCGCTGATTCCGCTGCGTTTCGCTAGGAAGCCGCTGTGGATGAGGCTGGCTGAGTTGATCACCTGGTATGTGGCGGCAGGCCTGGCCGGCTTCGCCGTGGAGGCGGGGCTGGGCAACGCCTTCCCGCAGGGCTGGCAGTTCTACGCCATTACCGCCTGCATGATGCTGGTGTTCGCCTTCCCGGGCTTCACCTGGCAGTACCTCGTCAAACATCGCGCGGCTTGACAGCCGGGTAGCGAAGGCGCCCGGGCCGGCCGCGTCCGGACCCGGAGCTTTCATGAGCGACAAGATTGACACGCTGGACGCTAGCGAGATCGCCGCTGGCGGCGATCAAGGCCTGAAGGAAGTGTGCGTGGCGTCCGCCACGCTGCACACAGGCAAATTCCTCACTCTCAAGCAAGATATCGTCAAGCTGCCCGACGGCAAGCATGCCGGGCGGGAATACGTGCTGCATCCCGGCGCGGTGATGATGATCCCGCTGTTCGACGATGGCACCGTGCTGCTGGAGCGGCAGTACCGCTATCCGGTTGGCGAAGTGATGCTGGAGTTTCCTGCCGGCAAGCTGGATCCCCAGGAAGGCGCGCAACGCTGCGGCGAGCGCGAGCTGCGGGAGGAAACCGGCTACAGCGCGCGGCGTTGGGATTACCTCACGCGCATCCATCCCGTCATTTCGTATTCCACCGAGTTTATCGATATCTTCCTGGCACGGGACCTGACCGCCGGGCCGGCACAGCTCGATGAGGGCGAGTTCCTCGAGACGTTTATCGTGCCGGCGGGGCAGGTGATTGATTGGGTGCGCTCGGGGCGGATTACCGATGTGAAGACGATCATTGGGGCGTTTTGGCTGGAGAAGGTGGTGTCGGGGGTGTGGGAGGGGGGACATCATGTACGAAATCAACGTTCAGTTTGAGGATGAGAGCCAGGGGATAGTCGTTTCGTACTTTCTCGGTCCGCAGGATCCTCAATTGATACCCAACGTTGGCACGGTGAAATCCGATGACCCGAGATGGAAGGCGTTCTATGACGGGATTTCGGGCTTCATCAGGCAATCGCTGCCGTCGCCGGCGTAGAGGGATGAGTCGGTTGCTGCGCGCCGTCTTCCAGAAATAGCCGGTCAAGGCGGCAAGTGCGCTATCCTTCCGCCATTAAATCAGACGTCCGGGGGACGGCGCGTGGCATTGCAGGGTGAAAACAGGGGTGGCGGGCCGATCCTCTGGGTCGACAACATCAAGTTGCTGGCGATGTTGGGGGTGATCTCCTTCCATTTCTGGCTGTTCTTCAACAAGCGGACTACGGATCCGCTGCATTTCCTATCCAGCATCAAGGCCTTCCTGTCCATCCCATTTGAGTTGGGCTGGCAGGGGAATCAGTTATTTTTCGCGGCAAGCGGCTTGGGGCTTGCTCTGTCGTGCATGAGGAAGCGTCCGAGTTGGACGCAGTTCATAGTGGCCAGGGCATGGCGGATTTACCTACCATACTGGGTCACCATTAGCGCAATCCTCATCTATCAAGTCGCTATGCACTGGGCAGGAAGCTGGGATGTGCCCTATGTGTTGCCGAAGAGCGCCCAGGAGTGGGTCGCCAACGTGTTTTTGCTGAACATCGGCGGAACCACCTACCTTTCCACGCATCATTGGTTCCTGTTTAGCCTGGTGGTTTTGTACGTGGCGTTCCCGTTGTTCTTCGCTCTATGCAGGAAGCTTGGCGTGTTTGCGCTTGTCGTCACAACGTGCATACAGGCGGCTGTGCTCAAGTTCCCTCCGGACCTTGGTGTACTCACGCCGTTCACGTATATCTCCTTTGTGATGGGGTCTTTTTGCGTCGGTATCCTTTTCGGCATTGCTTTGCACGAGGATCGCCAGAAGCTTGAAAGTCGGCTGAGGAAGAGTTGGCCGATTGGTTTGGTCCTTTGGCTCGCGGCTACGTTGATGAGCCTGTACAACATCGGCGCCGCAGCGGTCGACCCGCTGATCGCCATCAGCGGTTTCATCTGTGTCTACCAGATAGCCCGGCTACCGTGGTCATTTCCTTGGCTGAACAAGCTCAGCTTTGAGATCTACCTGGTGCACATGCCGTTCGTCGGTTTCTACCGTCATTTCTTCGGATTCGTCGAGCAGCCGTTGTGGGCGATCTATGCCTTCTACCTTGTTTCCACGGTGGCTATGGCCGCGCTCGTCCACATGCTGGTCGTCCTAGTGGGGGCCGGGCTGCGCCGTTTGCGAAGTAGCGACAAGGGGCTTCAGCCAGCCTCCTAATACTGAGACTCTGAACTATCACCACGCCGCCCTCGGGCGGCTTTTTTGCGCCCGCTTCCTTCGGGCTTTTTCTTTTCCGGGGTCACAAATGTCCGAACCAATCAGCGGCAGCGCCGCAGCCGGCGCGGCGGGCGCTGCTGCCTTCAAAGCCTTCGGCGGCCCGGCGGCGGTTGCCGCTGGCGCATCCGGCCTGGCCGCCCTCGTAGTGATGATGATGATGACTCCACGAAGCCCAAGAGAGTGGGCGGTAGGGCTGATCTCTACCGTCGTTTCCAGTGTGGCCGGCGGCGCGGCCGTCGTGCAGAAGTTCGGGCTGCAGGCCTGGACGCACGACTACATCGGCCTGGTGGCGCTGTTCGGTGTGGTCTTTGCCTGCGGCCTGCCGGGATGGGCGATCGTGCGCTGGCTGTTCAATTTCATCGAGCGCCGGCGCGACAAGGACCTGGCCGAGGTGGCGGGGGAAGTGCGCGACGCGGTGACGGGGGGAAATCATGGCTGATGCACTGGTCACCGCCGCGCAGTTGCGCGCCATCATGCCGCTGGCCGGCGCGCGCGCCGACGCGTTCGCTGCGCCGCTGGCCGTCGCGATGCTGCAGTTCGAGGTCAACACGCCCACGCGCGCGGCCGCGTTCCTGGCCCAGGTCGCGCACGAGTCAGGGCAGTTGCGCCTGCTGCGCGAGATCTGGGGCCCGACGCCGACCCAGCGCCGTTACGAGGGCAGGGCGGACTTGGGCAATACCGAGCCCGGCGACGGCAAGCGGTTCATGGGGCGGGGGCTGATCCAGGTCACCGGCCGCAAGAACTATCTGCTGTGCGGTTTCGTGCTGCACCTGGACCTGCTGACGCAGCCCGAGCTGCTCGAGCTGCCCGTGCATGCGGCAGCGTCTGCCGGCTGGTACTGGCACACCCACAACCTGAACCGCTTTGCCGATGCCGGCGATTTCGTCGGCCTGACGCGGGCCATCAATGGCGGGATCAATGGTATCGCCGAGCGGCGCGCCTTCTGGGCGAAGGCCAAGGCCGTGCTGGGCACCTAGTCTCCCCGTCGCGGTTTTTCCCCAGACACCCATTTTTTTTCTCATTCCAGCCGCCTTCGGGCGGTTTTTTGTATTCTGAGGCCCCTATGGCTGTCACCGATACCCACGAAGAAGAAAGAGACCCTGGCCGTCGACGTGCTGCTGCCCGGGCACGAGGCGCGCACTACCACGCCGCTGTTCCTGCACTCCAAGAAGGCGCTGATCGAGCGCGAGGGCGGGCGCTGCTTCATCTGCGGCGAGACGGCGGAAGAGAGCGGCCATCCGCTCGAAGCCCACCACCATCCCATCGAGCGCTCGCTGGCCAACATGATCGACTGGGCCAGCGTGGCCGAATTCGCGCGCGCCGGCGCGCTGGGCCCGCATGCCGCCGCGTTCGATTGGGACCACTTCGACCCGGCCGACCCCTACACCTTCGTGGACGACATGACGGTCAACGGGCTGCTGCTCTGCAAGGCCCACCACACCGGCAAGGACGAGGGCATCCACGACATGCCATTCCCGCTCTGGATCGCCCAGAAGTACGCTCGGGAAGGGTATCAATTCACGCCCACGGAGGTGATTCACCATGCTGATTCTTGATGCGATCGGGGCGGCCATCAAAGCCGTCTTCGCCACGCCTGAACGGATCTTCTTTGCTGCGGTGCTGGTGGTGCTGGCGCTGGCCGGCGGCTCGGTCTGGGTCTATCGCGGGGAGCGGGATTCGGCGCGCGCTGAGCTGGTGCAGGCCCGGGCCGACCTGGTCAAGGCCAAGGGCGACAACCAGGCACTGGCCGGATCTCTGACCACCCAGAACGCCGCGGTGGTCGCACTCGAGGCGCAGGCTAAGATTCGCGCCTATGCCGCGGCGAAGGCCGACGCCGACGCGCAGGCGGCCCAGTCCAAGTACACGCTGCTGGCCAGCAAGATCCAGGCGCAGGTGCCAAGCTCGGACCAATGCGCATCGCTGCACGGTTTGCGGCAGACCTTTGTGAAGGAGCGCCCATGATCCGCGCGCTGATGTTGTGCCTGGTGCTGGCCGGCTGCGCCGCCGCGCCGCAAGTGATCGAGAAACCGGTGGAGGTGAGGGTGCCGGTGGCCGTGCCGTGCAAGACCGCTGAGATCTCCGAGCCGGACTGGCCGTTGGCGAAGGTGCCGGCGGCCGCCAGCGACTTCGAGTTCTTCCAGGCCGCGCTGGCTGAGCTGCTGCTGCGCGCCGGGTATGAGCTCCGGTTGAAGGCGGCGGTGGCCGCATGCCAATAAAAAAGCACCGCCCACATACGGGGCGGTGGCGAGGGTCACCAAGGGGCCAGGTAGGAGCCTCGCCCTGAGTCGAAATCCTAGCGCCTTGCCTGTAAAAAATTCCTTAAATTTATCCCGCCAGGAAGAGACAGTGCGCGTTGGGTATGAGGTCAGGCTGAACGCGGCTGCGGCGGCTTGCCATTAGGACTCGCAGCTCCGCGTCTCCAATCCACAAGGTGAAAACTGTACAAATGGATTAGCCTCGGTTGGCAACGCAGATTTTGCGATGCGAGTTGCTTGTGATGTTGGATATGTGCCGGTGGGACCTTCAATTTTTTCAGAGCAACCACAGAGGGAATAAAAATGAAAAGAATAAAAGAATTTCTGTCGTGTCTTTTTGCGGTGTTTGCCTTGATCTCTGCCGCGTATGCGCAGGGCGCGGCAGGGAAACTAAATCCATCTTATCCATATCAAAGAACGTTTGCAGGTGCTAAGGTTATCGGAGTCTATAATGGGGTCGTATATGGGCTTCAGTTTGGGCAGAGCGGTACGGTGCCGGGGTACGATAATTTTTTGTATAGTAACGACCAGGGAAATACTTGGGTTAATACTGGGGTTTCGTCTAGTCAGGCGTTGGGTAACGCTGGGAGCGTTATCCAGATGGTGTTTCAGTGCAATATGCAGTTCATAATAACAAATAATGGGAAGATATATAGAAACCAGCTGAATGCTTGGTCGAGTTGGGCTGACGTTTCCGTTCCAAATGTTCCCGCAAATACCACTGGTCGCCCCGATAGTTTGGCTTCAAATGGGCTGTATCTTTATTATGGAAACTACAACGGAGATACAAATAATCCTGGGGTCGGTGCGCATGTCTATTCTTCTCCAAACTGCGGAACCTCATGGTCGGAGGTCTTGGCAACGAATGGTCGCCATGTACACGCCATTGGTGCTGATCCCTCAAATATTAGCTCGATTTGGGTAAGCATAGGCGATGGTGGCTATGCAGATGCAGGACTCTGGCATTCTTCTAGTTCGGGAAGCGGGGGGTCGTTTGTACGTGTATCAGGCAATCGATATGGTATTGACCTTGCATTCCCGCCTCAGGTTAATGGCTTGCCAGGATGGGTGCTTCTCGAAGGCGATGGATCGAATCCGAGTGGATTATTTGCGCCGCCCGTTGTAATGGCATTCGATAAGGCCAATCTAAGTGGTTCACCCGGAATACTTAATTCCACTACAGAGGGATTGATTTGGCCGAACTCCAGAAAAACTGCTCCTACTATACCTGGGTGTACCCAGGCTTCTTACTGGGGAGGGAGCGGTGCCGGTATTAGTGTGACATCCGAGGGAAATCTGTTTTGGATAAACAGTAATGAAGGTGATCCTTGCATCAGAACCGGCGTTTGGTTGGCGCAAGGGCCGGATTTTACTTCATGGGTGCTTTTGGAAGAGCTCACTGGGCAGATTACGGGATGGGAGTATTACAAGACTTTCGAGATTGGGCCGTATCTTTTTAATAATATATACAGAATTAAAAAGCCACGATTCGTAGGGCAGTAAAATTGACCCGGCGGCCGGACTCGCCAACAAGGCGTTGGCCGCGCCGCCGTAGTTTTCACGCAAAGGATTGTCGCTGTATCGTTTGGAGCCCATTTTCGAGCGGCTCAAGGGCACACCACCAGTGCCTAAGAGCAGATATGGCACTCGTCGGCGCCGTGGAGTATCCGCGGCGTCGACTTCTTAATGATGAACTGAGGAAGCGCTCAAGCGGCGCGGCACTTGCCCGCTTGACTTTCACCCAGTCCCGGGACCGCACGCCGGCCTGATAGGCGCCGCCACAGCTCCCGGCGCTGCCGGCGGGGCTGGTGAAGCGCGAGCCGAACTTGCTCCAGAGGCTGCAGCAGCTCTCGACGCCATCGCCCGCGATGGCGACCGCGGGATCCGCGACGCCAATGCCTGCATCGACGCTTGCAACGCCGTCCGCGACACGCTGAACCAGGCGCAGCAGTAAAGACAGGGCGACCGCTACCGGTGTTAGTACTGGCGGCGGTCGCCGACTCCGCACGACCGTGGGATGTGTTAGCGTAGGTGATTCCAGATGGTAGGCATGCTGGTGCTTGGTATAGCTGCTACCTCGTAGTTTGTGATGCCAGCGTGCGACGCAGCATTCGTGACGTCAACCTTGGTGGTATCGAGAGCGCCGGCTTCCGTTACTCCTTCTTTAAATTTTGCATACCAAGTGGTAGTCAGCGTCAGTTTGGTCCATTGCTCTTGCTTCAGAGCCTCGTTGAACTTGTCTCGCGCCTCTTCGGTGACGCCGCGGTTAAGGTCAACAGTGAGCATTACAAATACAGCCATTTGGTGCACTCCTTAGGTTTGTGAGTAATCCTCTTTGCTCCAGAGGATTGGTGAGGACGCTGGCCGACACGCTCGCTATCGGAGCGTTTGACGATGTAACCTGATGGGCCCCAAGAGGAGAAGCCCCTCGCAGGAGGGGCTTCTGGAGCTTTGACAGGCACGTGGAACTTGAAGAGTGATAGCGGGGGCAATCTGTCGTTGCTATTGATTGTGCTGCGTTGCGGCAATGGTGGTGCCCTGGCGATGAAGGGAGGCATCGCAGAGCAGGGGAGGCGGCCATGCAGGTTACCTCTGGGTGGCTTGCTGTGGCATCCTTCGGGGATAACGAGGGGTCACATGAACAAGCTTCTATTGCTCGGCGTCGCGGCGGCTGCCGCCTGGTTCTATTTCAAGCAATCGCCCAAGGCTGAGCAAGCTGCTCGACCTGCAGAGCCCATGATTGAAGCGACCGCTCCTCCTGCAGCTTCGCCAGTCTTTCAATGCCAGGGGAAGCAGCACTGCAGCCAAATGACTTCATGCGACGAAGCTCGTTTTTACCTGCGCAATTGCCCTGGCGTGAAGATTGACGGCGACCACGATGGCATCCCGTGCGAAGTGCCACCATTGCAGTGTTCGTAGATGGCGCTAGCCGAGCTGGCGCTGCGCGCCGGGTATGAGGTCCGGCCGAGGGCGGTGGTGGGGGCGTGTCAGTGAGCGCGCAGTCGAGTAGGGCAAGCGGCTGGCGGATCTGGAGAACGAGGTGCGGGCTCGGTGGCGCTGATGGCAGTAGGTTAGATGGTTTCCCCGGTGGAAGTCGACATTACCAAGGTGGGAATATTAAGGAACTCCTGTCGCCAGTCGTCGCGGTATTTTCGAGCGAAGGCGCCAAGCTCGGCAGCTCGATAAAATCTTATGGTCGTTTCGAATGATTGAAACGCTACTAGGAAGGCGGATCGCAGGACAGCATGGACGTCGCCAACGTCGCGAATCGGGAGCATGTGTAAAGTCGCACCAGAAAATCTGATGTGATCGCGATATGACTGCGAGTGGGTGATTGCGGACCCTCGCGAATAGAACATCGAGTATTCCGACACTCGTTGAACTTGCACCGCAATGTCTCTGATTGTTTTAACACCTGCAAGCTCATACCAGTGCGGGTCATACTTTCGCTTCTTGCGACCCGCGTCGAAAAGATCGTTATATGGCGAAAGGCTGGGCTGCGCCAGCACCCTATCGATGTCCGCGATCTGAGTTGCTGCGCCGGATTGTTGCTCGGCGGAAAGCGTGGTCAGGGACGTCGCTAGCTCTGGCAGCAGGCTTGAAAGATCCCCGGATGAAGGCGGTATGGTGGCTCGTACCGCCCATCGCCGTGCTTCCCGGAGATCAGCTACATAGTAAAGTGCCGCCTTCTTTTCCGAATCTGAAGCCAAAATCCACTGCAGATACAAGGAGGCCTCAAAGCCCGCTCGCACCGTAAGTTGTGCCGGCTTTGATGAGCCTGAGGTCAGTAGGACGTGGGTTGCGTCGAGCATAGCCACAACCTGCTTTAGTAGTACCGAGCATGTGACAGCGGCAGCCATGTCTTTGGAACTGCTCGAATAAGCCCGTATGACGAGATTTGATCCATAGTTCGACATGTCTTCCAGTACGCTCAGGTGCTTCGCAAAATGCGTACGCACTGCGTCACCGGAGTGCTGCCGGTCAAGGAGTTTGGCGTGGGGAGTTTCGATTGGCATCAGGCTTTCACAAGGGGTTTCAGTGCCGGCGCGCGCGGCGCCGGCGCAGCGTCCATCAACTCGCCGGGTAAGGCCTCATGAAGGTGCGCGCCCGTCCGGGATCCCGGCAGATCGGATAGGCGGCCTCTCCCGCGCTACGCTGGCACCTAATGCGTAAGCGCTAGTAGCTTCGGTACGTGTTCTAGCACATAGCCCGCAAACTTGGATGTAGTGTCTGCTGCCTTCACAACCTCGGTCACCGTCGAAGCAAGCTTTCCGATCTTTGCGACCAAAGATTTTTGTTCACTACTGGTCTTTGTCATTGCCTCGTCAAGTTGCTTTTCGCGTAGGATGGCATTGCCGCCAAGGCCTTCTACTGCATCAGCAACAGGTGCGAGACCGGTCACCGGATAGAGTTCCAGCGCTTGTTCCATCGCCTCAAGGTGTTTCATGAGGAAGTCTCTCAGGACCGTGGGCAGGTCCGCTTTTGCAACTTGAGTTCGAAGATCGACAACCGTTTGGAGTAGGTCCGCAATCTCTGCCGCGGCAATAAGTTCTTCCTCGTCATCCAGGATGTGTGCTAGAAAACGGAGGCAGACGATATCGTGCTGCCCGACACCCAGGGTCCAGATGTTCCGCAGCTTCGCAGGAGATATGGCCTCCGTCAGCACGTGCAGCGTCGATTCGTGTAGATGCTGAGGAACCCCCATATTATCGAGGGCTGTAGCGGTCAGTTCGATTTCCTTGTGAAGCGCATCGAGGTGCATCGCGACTTTTCGTTCTTTCCGGCGCTCTTCAGCCTCCGTAATCTGAAATATCTGGCACCAAGCTGTGGTACCGGTGCCGTTTGAGTTCGGTACTTGGTTAGCACTGGTGAAGATTCGAAGCAGTCTTGCCGCACTATTCTCTTTTTCTTTACTTCCTGACATTGAGCTGCCTTTTGTTCGAATTGACCTGGCCGAAAGCCGATAGCGTATCGTTCTAGCTTGCAATCCCACTCCCTTCGGAAGTGGGGGGCGGAACTATCTCGTTATCCTCGTGAGGTGCTTCACAGTTTTTCCTCAAAGCGCATTTTTGTTGCAGATGCGCGCGGTGCCGGCGCGGCGTCCATTAATTCGGGCGGGTAGGGCCGCATGAAGCTGCGGGCCCGCTCTGGATCCCGGCAAGTCAGCCAGTCATCCCACTCCGCCCGCGGCACGATGACGATCATCCGTTTTTCCTTGCCCGGGGCGTGGAACCGGTTCATCAGCGGGTGCTTGTCCGAGTTGATGGTCAGCATGGTGAACGAGAACGCGCCATCCGGCCAATCCCGCCACAGGCCCGCGATGGCGAACTCGGGCTCGTCCTTCAGCCAGATCCGCCAGCGCACCGACTTCGCTTGCCCCTCCGCATAGAACGGCTCGTAGAAGCTGCTGGCCGGCACCAGACAGAGCTGGCCCTTCTTCCAGGGGCCGGAAAATGACCGCTTCTCACCAACCGTTTCCGATCTGGCGTTCGTCGTGTCGAACTTGGCCACGCCCGGCGGGATGCGCGCCTTGGGTACCATGCCGAACGTGCCCACCAGCGCCTGGCGGGTTCCGTCGGCACCGGACACAATGATCGGCGCGGCATAGTCCGGCCAAGTCTCAGGCGGGTAGTCGAGCGGCGGCGGCTCGACGCCAAAGACATCGCGCAGCAGCTGGCGCTGCACCGGGGCGTAGTTAGTGCACATCCTCATCTCCTGGCAAGGGCGTGAGCGGCAACACCCGCCGCGCCTTCTCCGAGACGCGCCGGTGCTTGTCCACGTCGCCGAGGTGAAGATCTTGTCGATGCCGCTCGCGGACAGGTGGGTAAGAAAAAGAGGCTTGTCGTTCATCTTGTCCGACCATGGGCAGAAACATGTCCAGACGCGGGCATCCTGCTCGGGAAGGTCAGTGCGCAGCACGAAGCGTTTGAACCAGCCCCTCAGAAATTCATGATGCGCGTTGCCGTCCAGCGTGTGGACTGGCTGGCCGTGAGGGTCCAGGACGTACAGCTGCATGCTGAATGGATCGCCAAAGGCATCCGGCGTGCCGCCGCGAACGGCGTGGCGTAGCGCGCGTACCCAATTCTCTGGGGTGTTGGGTGGCATGGCGAGGCGGCTGCTGCTAGTCAGCGGCGCGGGAACCGCGCGCGCAGCGGCGTCTTCACCGCCGGCCGAGCAACCTTGATCCGGTGGTGCTGGCCGTCCTGCTCGAAAGACAGGTAGTCGGCCGTCCACACCATCTTCTCGATGTGGCGTGTCTCGATGCCGTGCACGGTGACGGCGCTGGCGGAAACCGTGACGCCTTCGCAGTCGAGGCGCAGCTCGGCCGTGTCGCCGGGCAGGAACTGGGTTTCCAGGAAGATCGATGCCGCCTGGTAGGTCACAGGGAACATGCCGTCTCCTGCCGGGTGGCGTAGTGGCGTTCGCCGCGGGTGCGCAGGGCCCGGGAAGTCGACGCGATCCGCCAGGCAGAAGCTGATGCGCGCACCGTCGTGTTCGAACGCCAGGCGGTCAATGGTCCACGGCAGCGCCTGGATGGCCGCCGCATCGACGCCCACCAGGTGCAGGGTGGCGCCGGCGGCTTGTGCGGCAGCCTCGACCTCTGGGTTCCAGGTATCCGCCGTCAGCAACGGGTCATCTACTGTCAGGGCCGCGCAGCGAATCGCAAGACGCGCCACTGCGGGCGCTTGGCTATACAGGTAGACGGTATCGGGGGTGCAGGTAAACATGTCTCTCTCACTGGATACTGTATGGATGTCCAGTATAGGAGTCGTCCTAAGCCAAGCGCCGATAGTTGAGTTAACTGTACGGATATACAGTATCGCCAGCGTCCAAGCGACGCGGGGCGCATGAGTCACGGCACCCGAAGGGGCTATACTGGCGACTCTCACGGGTTCGATACCGCCTTCGGTTGCCAGTTCGAGTCCCGATAGGTTGGAAGTGCGCCCGGCCCCAGAACGGCCCCGAAAGCAATCTAAGTGATTGATTTCATAGTAGAATGGGGTCCCCTCCCTCGCACCAAAGTCCTCTTTCCGTACTACCCAAATCCACACCAAATCATGCCGCAAACCTAAGCCCCACAAGGGTTTCTAGGGTTTTGCGCGTCTCGGCATCCGCTTTTCCTTGCCCCGGGGCATGGAAGCGGCTCATCAGTGGATGCTTGTCCGAGTTGATCGTCAGCATGGCGCGGCTGAACACCTCGCCGCCGGCCTCTCCCTGCCAAGCACGCCACAGGCCTGCGATAGCAAACTTGTCCTCGTCCTTCAGCCAGATCTTCCAGCGCACCGACTTTGGCCCGCTCTCGTAGTTGGGTTCGTAGAAACTGGTGGTGGGCACCAGGAAGAACTGGCCCGACTTCCAGGGGCCTGAGAACGACCGCTTCTCGCCAACCGTCTCAGATCGCGCGTTGGTGGTGTCGAGCTTGGCCACGGCGGGTGGATGCGTGACAACTGCCGCCGTATGCTCGTTGCAGCTGGTTGGGGTGTGCCTGGTCACAGGCAAGAGTGGATGGTGTAAGTGAATGCCAAAGGCAATCAGCGCCAACGCTGGCCAGCATCGTGCGTCACACCAGCGCTGGGGCACGCCGTATCGGATGCGGGCATAAAAAGAAGACCGGCCGAGACGGGAGATCTTTGCCGGTCTTGCGCAGAAGCAGGAGCGCAAAGGGGCACAGCAGATACCGTGCGGCGCGAATTAAATCAAATTAATATCTGATATGCAATAAATTTAATTTGTAAAAGTCAGGTGACAAGATGTCCTTAAATTCAGTCAAAGTCAGCCATGTGCTGGTTTCTTCATTTTTTCGGCGTAGTGGGCGAAACAACCTTCCGGGCCGCCGCTGGCGGCACTGTCGCCCAGCAATCCGGCACGGTTTACGGAGTTGGCGCGAGCTTACGGATCTTGTTGTTTCTTGAATCCGCGACATAGACCACGCCGTTGCCGCCAAACCGCCACGCTCGTCGGGCTGGAACAGGTTGCCGACGTGACGGGCCCATCCTGGGCGCCCACAGCGCCTGTGCCGGCAAGGGTCGTGACCAAGCTTGTGAGCGCTGAGTGCGCTGAAGCTGCGCGCCAGGCCTGATGCGATAGGCGGTGTTGGCTGCGCGATGATCTTGGCCCGGATGTTGAATGCGTGGAAGCGGTTCATGGGCGAATGCCTGTCCGCTACTCGTGGGGCAGATCATGATGTCCGAGGGGGACCGCCGGTAGTCAGCTGCCCGCAATACCGCTTGCATGACGCGTCAACGATTGCGAAAATCGCGATCGTTTTGGACGATGCATGACGAATGCGCGTCGCAATACGGGCTCAAGAAACAACCCATGAAAATAATTGCAACGCTTTTTTTGGCGGTGACAGTCGCCGGCTGCGCAAGCTCGGCGGCGCCGAACTTCGTGAACGGAAGATATTACATGGCGGGCGATTCGACATGCGAGCGATACAGGGTCCTTTCGCCAAGCCGAATCATGTGCTTTAACTCGGACGGTCAGGCAACCGGATACAGGGATGCAATGACCGATCAGCAGCTGCAGATGTATCAGTTCAATCAGCAGATGGTGGTCCAGCAAATGCAGCAGCTTAATGCGCAATTGCTGCAGCAAAACCAGCAGATGCAGCAACAGCAGAACGCATGGCGTCAAATGCCGCAATACGTGGCGCCGCAAGCTGCGCCACTGACGCCACAAGACGGCAATCAGATCCGATGCATCAACCCTGGGCCGGTTACCAACTGCAGATACTAGTAAATGCGGCAAAGGCATGGCGAGCCGAAGAGCGCCACCGCAGGCGGCTCGGCGCCGAAGGCATCGCGCAGCAACTGGCGTTGCGCCTGAGCGTAATTAGTGCGCAGCCTCATCGCCTGGCAAGGGCGTGAGCGGCAGCACCCGCCGCGCCTTGTCCGAGACGCGCCGATGTTTGTCCTGCGCATCTTGCCACGTTGACGAGGTGAAAATCTTGTCGACGCCGGGTGCGTTCAGGTGGGTCAGGAAGACCGGCGCCTCCATCATTTCCGACCATGGGCAAAAGCAGGTCCAGACGCGGGCGCTCTGCTCGATCAGGTCGGTGCGCAGGACGAACCGCTTGAACCTGCCCCTCAGGAATTCCTGGTGCGTCTGCATGCGCGACTCCTTCACCGGCTCGCCGTTGCGGCCGAGGATGTAGAACTGCATGCGATAGATCTTGCCGTAGGGATCCGGCATGCCGCCGCGAACGGCGTGGCGTAGCGCCCGGGCCCATTTCTCTGGTGCATCGGGTGGCATGGCGGCAGACGGTAAGGCTACTTCACCGCCGCGGGATCCGTGCGCGCAGCGGCGTCCTCGCCGTCGGGCAGGAACCGGGTTTCCAGGAAGAGCGATGCCGCCTAGCAGGTCACGGGGAACATGCCGTCTCCTGGCGGGTGGCATAGTGGCGCTCGCCGCGGGTGCGCAGGCAAATCGAGCGAGGACCTGTGAACTGGATGCTGTAGGCAAGCTGGAAGCCTAGCCAGGCGCCCTTGTAATTGAATGCCAGGCGGTCGATTGTCCACGGCAGTGCCATGATTGCTGCCGTGTCGATGCCGTTCAGGGTAAGCGTGGCGCTGCTGGCCTGCGCTGCCGCTTCTGCCTCAGGATTCCACGTGTCGGCGATCAGCAGCGGATCGTCCACCGTGATGTGCGCGCAAGGAAAGGGCACGGCGACCGCATCGGCTGCGCGGCGGTACAGGAAGACGGTTTCCAGATCGCAGGCGAACATGTCTTTCTCATTTATACTGTATGGATATCCAGTATAAGAGCCGCTGTAAGCCAAGCGTGGATAGTTGAGTTAACTGTATGGATATACAGTTTCTTGGCGCTGCGACCCCTTTGCGATCGTCAGATATTCTTCGAATTTGACAGGATGCTGTCAAATTGGTCAAAATGACAGCATCCTGTCAAATTGATGGGTGGCTCGGCGCTTTGGTGATGTGCCCGCGTCAGTGATTGACGCTGTCTATTGCACAGCTGATCACAGTTGCTGACGGTTTACCCACTTCTCCGCGAAAGCCGCGGAATCGATACAGGAGATCACGATGAAGCAGGCAGCAATCGCTGGAACTCAGGGCAAGCTTGCGCTGCTTGAAGCGGGCAACGGCAGCGATCTGCCCGTGCTGTTCCTGCATGCGGACTCAGGGAGGGCAAGCCAGTGGTCGGAGATGCTCAAACGCATCGGGCGATGCAGGCGGGTGTATGCGCTTGATTCACGGGGAAGCGGAGATAGTGCCCCTGCTGCGGATGGTGATTATTCCTATGCGGGGCGAGCACAGGACATTGTCGATGCCGCCGCGTCCTTGAAACTTGATCGGTTCATTATCGTGGCACACAGCGGCAGTGGCGCGGCTGCCTTGGAATATGCTGCCAGGCACGCGGGCCGGGTGGCGGGGCTGTTCCTGCTTGATCCTGCGACGGATCCACGGGCGCTTCCTGCTGATATTCGCGCCGGATTTCTAGAGGCCCTGAATGGGGCTGCGAGCCTTGATGTGCAGCAGGGGTTCTATGCCACGATCGCGGGCACCAACCCACAGGTAAAGGCCAGAGTGCTGGAAGACTGTGCTGCGGTCGACCCGGCAGCACGGCTGGGATTTGCGGCCGCGTTCGCAAACTGGAATCCCGACGCTGCGCTCGATGCATGGAAAGGCCCCATTTTTCTCCTGGTCAGCAGCGCGAACGACAAGCCGAGTGCGCTTCATGCGCTGCGGCCGGCGTTGCCGCATGCCGTGGTGGCCGACACCGGGCACTGGATACAGCTCGACCAGCCCGATCGCGTCGAGCGAGAAATCCTGCGCTTCATCGCGGGCATCCAATAGGAAGGAGCTCGGAAATGCGTGTCGATAAAACCGAAACGGGCGTGATTCTGACGGATATCGTGCTGAAGGTGTTCCGTCTCGAAGGCGGTTTCATGGCAGCAGCCGAACAGATCGCTGCGCCAGCGGGATTGACGGCGGCCCGATGGCGCGTTCTCGGAGCCGTGCTCCATGAACACCGCACTGTCGCGGAGATTGGGCGTTTCATGGGGCTGACCCGGCAAAGTGTGCAGCGTCTGGCAGACGTCTTGGTAGGCGAGGGTCTAGCGATGTTCCTCGACAATCCATCACATAAATCCGCCAAATTGCTTGCCCCAACCCCCGCAGGCCATTCCGCTGTGGCGCTATTGGCAACGCGTCAAGCTGCCTGGGCGAATGCGGTCAGTCAGACATTCAGCGCTGAGCAGCTCATCCAGTGCAGAACAATGATCGAAGCCATCACCTCATGTGTCGAGGCGACACGAATTAGCCCGGGCGAGATATAAGCGAGGGCGCTGGGGCTATGGCAAAACGTCGATGCGCACCTTCCTCGACACCCTTGAACCTGCCAAGGAGAAACGCGTCCGGCATTGAATCGCGCTTCTTGATTCAATGCCCCGGCTACCTGTCGGATTTCCACGCACCACGTCTCGCTTTCAGACGAGGAATTCGACAACTCCACCGTTCAAGTGGTACATCGCTCCGACAATTTTTATTGTTCCATCCTTCTCCATCGGCGCCAGCACGTTACTTCCGTTTCGTATGGCGTCGATCGTGCGCCGAACATTGGTTGTTGCCACCGCATCGACAAATTCAGCATTCTTGCTGCTTCTGTCGCCGGAGTACTGCGTTGCATCCACAGCGGGTCTGATCTTGGCCAGGAGACCGGTCAGGCTTCCCAGTTCGACATGATCAATCGCGCCCTTGATTGCTCCGCATCCTGTGTGCCCCATCACCAAGATCACTTTAGCGCCGGCCGCCGCGCAGGCGAACTCCAGGCTTCCAATGAGATCCTCATTGGCGATATTGCCCGCGATACGCGCGTTAAAAGTGTCTCCAATTCTCGCATCAAGGATGATCTCGGCCGGGGCCCGGGAGTCAATGCAACTCAAGATCACCGCCGCTGGATACTGCCCGCCGGCAGTCTCTCTTTTTTGCGCCAGATAATCGTGGGGCAGCATCTTCCCCAAACGGAAACGTCTATTTCCTTGCTTAAGGCTCTCGATAATCTGGTCTGGCGTCAATTTGTCTCGCTCAGACTTCGATAGCGCTGCCGCGTAGGCTGATTCAGCGCCGCCCATGCTTCCCGCCAGCCCAGCGGCTGCGATGCCAAGCGCAGTCTTCAGCACGGTACGTCTTCCAACGCCGTTGGAGGACGCCGCCGGACAACAGTCAGTTTTCTTGTGCATCTCATTCTCCGCAAACAACCGCAAGGCGATCATTGTTGCCGGCATCGCGGAACTGTCGTGCACACATAGTATTTGCAGTGACGTTCCCGGGCAATTGGACTTTGGTCCCACGGGGGATCCTCGCATCGTCAGTGTGGACGCTAACGCTTCGTTTGCGTAGAAGCGGAAGCCGAACTCGCGCGGAAAGTCCTGGGATGTGACGGCATTTCAGGTCTACGTGCCCGAGAGCCGGGCGGACATGCCGCTTGCGTTTGCCGCAGCCTTTTGCCGTGGCCGCGTATCGTTTTGGTACTCAGGAAAATGGGGCGCTCATGGTCTCAGCACGCCGGCGTCGCTCCCATCACTTGCCCGGCTGAGAGCGGGCTGTCGACGGATTCAACGAAGTTTTGCTTGCACCGCCGCCGTAGTCCCGCGAAGCGCCCGCAGTCTGCGCTGCGGTCATATCCTCTCGCTGATGCCCTGAAGTGGCATTGCTATAGCGCTGCGTAATAGCGCCGTTTACGCCGGAGAGCGAATTGCTCTGACTTTGTGCTGAGCCGTAGGCGGTGCTGCCGTGCTGCGGCGAGGCGGCGGCATAGCCACCGTAGCCAGCGGATCCGGAAGCTCTGTATGCCGTGAGTTGGGCGTGGACTGCGCCCGGCACCAACAATAGAGCAAGAATCGTAGTCATTCTCATGCTGCATCCCGGTTGGGTGAAAAAGGGGGCGGCAAGGTGGTTGCCTACACCCTTGATAGAAGGCAAAGGGGCAATCTGTCGCCGCTATTGATTGTGGTGCGTCGCAGCAGTTTCAGTACCCCGCCGTAGAGGGGACTAGGGCTTTACGCGATAGCGGGTGACTTCGCAGTGGACGTTGGCTGCTGGCTGCTGGCTTCGCAAGCCTGTGCCAGAATCGTGATTTCGGCAATGAGTCAGGAATGAAACGATGACTGCAGATCGCAGCGCCAGTCTGGATATCCGAAGGCTTTCCCCTGCGCAATGGGGGCAAGCTTTCCCTGTCATCGCGCAATTGCGCTCGCTGGATGAGGCTGAGTTCCTGCGCCGGGCGCGCCGGCAATCGCATTCTGGCTACGAGCTGGTTGGCGCCTTTCAAGGCAGCAAGCTGATCGGTGTGATGGGGATGCGGCCCGTCCATACGTTGGCGCGTGGGGCACACCTGCACGTCGATGACCTTGTGGTCGACGTGCAAGCGCGCGGAAGTGGCGCTGGTCACGCCCTGATGGCATATGCGGAAGCCGACGCGCGTGCGCGCGACATGACTGCGGTGTTTCTCGACGCACGGCCGGAGGCCATTCCTTTCTATGAGCGCGAGAGCTATGTTCTCCATCCTGCCCCCTCGATGAAGAAAGTGCTCTGATCCCGCTAGTGGCTATTCCATGAGGCAGGCTGGCGCGCCGGGTCCTGGACGCCAGGCGCCAGCCACCTGGACATGATCAGCCCCTTATGCTCCTGGGGTCTCGCCCGTAGCTGTTCCGCGTACGGATCTGGCCATCCTGGCCGTGCACCAGGAGTTCCACCTTCTCGCGCTGTGCAATCACCGTCGCGGCTTCCACCGCTTCTTCCTGGGTGAGGAAGTGTGCTCTTTCACCCTTCGCCCCTTCGTGGATGATGTCCCACCCGTCGCCATGCGGCACGACGTGTACGTTGCGTTGCGGTATCGAATCCATGGTTGTCTCTCTGAGCAGTGCGCTACTGCTGTTTTAGGGGATGTTCTGTCCGCGGGATCGCGGGATAGCGGGAGGTGTCCGGTGCTTCGCCTGGACATCGGATGTCGCGCTATTTTTCCGGCTGTCCCACCAATACGTCGAGCGGGACGCGCAGCGCCGCCGCCAGGCTCTGGAAAACCTCGGGGCTGCCATCGCGTTTGCGGTTCTCTATCTGGCTAAGGTAGGGCTTGCTGAGGCCCGCCGCTGTCGCCAGCGCATCCTGGGTCATGCGGCGATATTCCCGCCAGGCCTTGACCGGGTTATCCCCGGCGAGTTCGGCGTCCAGGATGGCAGCGGGGATCCGAAAGCTGTTGTCCTGGGCCTTCGCGTGGCCTGGCAGCGTGACATCAATTGGGTCCTCGACCCGGTGCTTGATGCGCTCCCACAACTCAATAGGTACCACCGCGAATTCGGGGCGGCCGTCGCGTTCGATGAACTGAATATTGATCATGGCAAGGCACCTCCTCGATGGGCATTCCCGGACACTCCCTGGGTGGCTTGGGCCACCGGGCCGAATGCCTGGTGAATGCGATCGTGTGCATCTTCATGGTAGCCATTGCAGCTAACCATTGTGCAAATATTGTTTGCTGGTTGCCGTCGCGCTCGATGCGCCGAACCTTGATCATTGGCCGGCGTCGCAACCCGTCAACCCGCCAGAACGTCCTCGCCCACGATCGCATCAATTTCCGCATACAGCCAATCCGACTCCTCCTCGACCTCCAGCTCCAGGTCAATCCATGCACGCTTGATCGACGGGGCAGCCCCCAGCCCGCGTCGCGAAACGACCCGGATCAACCGTCCACCGCGCGCCTGTATGAACTCAGCCTCTGCTTGTGTGCACACATCGGGGACCACAACATTCCGGCCGTCGTGCCGGGCCAGCGTTTGCGCGAAGTACCTGACCAACACATCCGGATCCATCGGTGCACGGATCCAGGATTCCCGAAGCGTGTGCAGCAGCTGGGCGGGTGACTTGCCGAGCGCCGGGATGACGTCGTGGCATTTTGCCAGGCCGAAGTACGTCTCATGGATGCCCGCACAGGCCTGGATCATATGGCGCAGCGGCGCGTCGAAAGTGATGACGTGGAAGGCGCGGTTCCCGCAGGCCAGGTAGTTCGTGATGAGGTCCTGGCCGGAGTCCGGGCGCCCGCAGAGTCCTATGAGCATGACGTTTCCTTGGTCGTGCAGCTTCAGGGAAGTCGATGCCAGAGATTACCCATAGGTAATCAAAAAGGCAAGCTCATTGGGTAATTGGTGCGCCCCAACACGATCGTGCGGAGCGCGCAGGGCGGGGTGATACATCCGGCAAGCCGGATGTCGCGCTTATCTCAGCTTGCGGACGTTTTCTTGCGTGGCTTGCCGGGTGGCTGCGTGCCGCTTTCGTGAACGGCGTTGCTGGCTTGCTTGAATGCCGTGCTTCTGCCGCCGGTCTTCAGCACGCGGGCAGTTTTGGTGTTTTTCTTGTATTTACGCACCGATTGCACGGCTTCGACCTGCGTGATCAATTCGATGGCCGCGAGCATCCTGTCGATGTCTTCGTTGCGCAAGCCATTGATCAGGCGGGCGAATCTGGCGGCAATCTCGGGTGGCAGGGTTTCTTCTTTCGGGGGTGCGGCGGCGTCTTGTGCGTCGCCGTCCAGCCACAGGCGCGGCAGGCCGAGCTTGGCTTCGATGTCGCGAGCGAGATGTTCGCCGATGCGTTTTTTCCCGGCTTTACCTGTGTCCGAGAATATGCGGGAGAAGTATGAGGGGTCACGGTCCAGCCGGTCTGATAGGCGCGCTATGGAGCCGCCGAACTGTTCGGCCATGATCTGGGCTAGGCGCTGTTCACGCGTGTCTTGAATATCCATGGCCCATTAAACCTGTGCATTACCTGAAGGTAAATTTTCTGTTGGTACTGCAAATTCAATGACTAATTGGTAATTTAATGGGTGGTATATGCGCCAGGGAACGTTTTCCGGCCATCGATGAATGGCGTGAGAGGCTGGCCGGGGTGCGGGGGATTTTGCCGGTGCGTCATTGTTATGAGGTATCAGGTATCGCTTCGCCAGTCACCGGCCTGGCGTGGGTCAGTAACACTCGATACGGTTGCGGCCGCGTTCCTTGGCGCGGTAGAGCGCCCCATCGCTGCGCAACAGGGACAGGTCCGCGCTGGGATCGGTGGCATGCATGAGGGCGATGCCGACGCTGACGGTTAGCGTGACGATCTGGCTGCCGTCAAGCAGTGCGGTTTCCGCGATCTGATGCTGTATGCGCCTGGCAAATCGTGTCGCCGTCTCAAGGCTCGCATCGGGGAGCACCACGGCAAATTCTTCGCCGCCGATGCGGCCGGCGAAATCGTGCTTTTGCAGTGCATCGCGCAGCAGCGCCGCGAAACACCGCAGGGCGTGGTCGCCCATGGCGTGGCCCCAGGTGTCGTTGATGGCTTTGAAGTGGTCGAGGTCAAACGTCAGGACGGCGGCAGGGCGGCTGTCTGTGCGCTGGATCCGGGCGAGTTCCTGTTCGATCCGCACGACGAAGTGACGGCGATTGGGTAGCTGCGTCAGGAAATCGATGGTTGCAAATTCCTGCAATTCTCCCTCGATGCGCTTGCGCTCGGTCACGTCTGTGATAAATCCGTGCCATAGCGTGCTGCCGTCGTCGAGCCGCCGGGGACGCGCGTCGCCTTGCCGCCAGCGCAGCCCCTGCCTGGGCAGCTCGACGCGGTACTCGAGGTGCCACGGCGTCAGGCTCGCGGCGGAGGCGTGAAGCGAGGCGCGGTAGGCTTCCAGATCGTCGGGGTGAATGACGGTATGGATGGGGCTGGTGCTGCCGGCTACCTGTTGCGGCGTGAGCTCGTAGATATCGGCGATGCCGGCGCTGGCGTAGGGCAGGAAGGATTCGCCCGTTGGCAGCAGGCGATGCTGGAATACCAGGCCGGGGACTTCGTTGGTCAGGCTGGTGACCAGGTCGACGGTCTGCTGCAGTTCTTCGGCGAGTGCCTGGATGGCCGTGATATCGGTGGTGGTGCCGATCATGCGCAGCGGCTCGCCGTTGCTGCTGCGGCTGACTACCTTGCCGCGGCTGGATATCCATTTATAGCTGCCGTTCTTGCAACGGATCCGGTGATCTACCGCGTAGCTTTCCGTTTCCTGGTTGAAGTGGGCTTGTATGGTGGCCTGGACGTAGGCGAGGTCGTCGGGATGGACGCGGGTATAGCTGTCTTCGATCCGGTTGGTGATCTCGGATTCTTCATAGCCGATGATGGCTTTCCAGCCGGCCGAGTAGTGGATGCTGCCCGCCTGGATATCCCGGTCCCAGACCCCCGTGCCGCTTCCCGCGATGGCCAGTTCGAGCCGCTTTTCGTTTTCCTCCAGCCTGTTGGCGTCGTCGTTCAGTTTGCCTTGGGCCAGGTCGCGCTCGATGATGGCGACCGCCATGTCGGCAAAGTCTTGCAGGAGGCCGCGCTCCGCCTGGTCCAGCTCGCGTGATCCGGCATCGAACAGGCAGAAGGCGCCAAGCCGGCTGCCGCTCGATGTGGTCAAAGGGCACGCCGCGTGAAAGCCCATGCGCAGGCCGTCGATGAGGATGGGCGCGTCGCCAGGATGCACGTCATGCAGCACGTCAAGCGTAACCAGCGCAACCGGGACCCTGAAGAGGTGCCGCGCGAGTCGTGTCAGCGCGTCAAACCGCTCTTGCTGTAAGGCGACTGTCAGGTTCAGCGACCTTGAGGTGTCGATGCGTTCGTGTCTGGTTTCCGCTTCGGTAGAGGCCCGCATATCCAGGTCAAATGATGACAATTGACGTTAGCCCGAAGGTGTTGATTGTGCGCAGGTGCTGCAAAGTTATGCACGGCTGCGCCAATACTATCAGACGGATCAGCTCGCGGCGGGGCCAGCTAAGTGTTGTCGGCGAAAGGCAACTCTCCCTGCACCGGCAGCGAAGCCGGCTCCAGTTCTCCCGCGGGCGTCAGCGCGCTGACCCTCACGCCCAGCAAGCGGATCTTCCGATCCAGCGGAACGCGTTTGACGCATTCGGTGGCGGCGCGCCGCAGTTGTACGGCGTCCGCCGTCGGGGCTGGCATGCTGAGGTCGCGGGTGACGGTGTGAAAGTCGTCGTAGCGCAGCTTGACGCCGATGGTGCGGCCCACGTAGCCCTTGCGGCGAAGGTCTTCCGCCACGCGCTGGCACAGGCCGGTAAAGACTTCGGAGAGGGTCTGGCGGTCTTGCCTGGGGTGCAGGTCGCGCTCGAAGGTGGTTTCCCGGCTCATGGACTTGGGCTCCGAACTGGTGACCACCGGGCGTTCGTCATGGCCTTGCGCAATCTCGGCCAGCCAGGCGGCGTAGCTGCGGCCGAAATGGCTCTGCAGCATGCCCAGGTCCGCGCTGGCGAGGTCGCCGACCGTGGCGATGCCCAGCGTGGCGAGTTTCTCGGTGGCCTTCGGGCCGATCCCGTTGACCTTGCGCACGGGCAGCGGCCAGATGCGCAATGGCACATCGCTGGCTGCCAGCAGGGTGAGGCCGTCGGGTTTGTCGAGTTCGGAGCCGATCTTGGCGAGGAGCTTGTTGGGGGCGATGCAGATGGAGCAGCTCAGTCCCGTGGCTTCGCGCACCGCTTGCTTGATGCGGGTGCCGATATCGGCGGGCTCGCCGGGCACGTCGCTCAGGTCGATGTAGATCTCGTCGATGCCCCGGTCTTCGATGTCGCTGGTGAAGGTGGCGACGGCAGCCTTGAACAGGCGGGAGTAGTGCCGGTACGAGTCGAAATCCGTGGGCAGCAGGATGGCGTCGGGGGCGAGTTGCGCGGCCTTCATCATGCCCATGGCGGAGAACACGCCCAGCGCGCGGGCTTCGTAGGTGGACGTGGTGACGACGCCGCGCCCGGCGTAGTTGCGCAGGCGGGCAAAGCGCCGGCTGCCGTCGGGCAGTATCTCGGGTACCGCATTTCGTCCACCACCGATCACCACGGGCTTGCCGCGCAACTCCGGATATCGCAATAGCTCGACGGACGCGTAGAACGCGTCCATATCCAGGTGGGCGATGCGGCGGGGTGCAGATGACATGGCGTCGGCGGGTTACTGTATGCATATACAGTATATCGAATTCTGCCGACAATTCCGCTGTGTCCCGGTCGCGCTACCAGCGATGCGCGTAGGTAGCCGACATGCCGATGCCTGCCGGCGCGAAAAAAAAGCCCGCGAACTGCGCGGGCCTTTGAAAGCGCAGCCGGTGTAAGCGGATCCGGCTGGCTCGCGATTGTCGCAACGTGCGTCGGAATCTCTTTCCCCTCTGGCGATGGGATCAGCGGAGCAGGAAGGCGATATCGTCGACGCTGATCTGCGCCGGCGCGACGCCGCGGCGCTGCTGGAAAAGGATGTGCTGGAGGACCTGGCGGCGCTGCCTGGCGAAGACGGCCAGGTCGATGGGAATGCCGGCCCGGGCATAGTGCTCGACCAGCAGCTTGTAGGCACGGTGGCGCATCTGCAGGGCTTCACTTTCGGCGCGCAGCCGGCCGGTGTCTTCGGGCGGTGTCACCTCGGCCTGGCGCAACGCCTCCATGGCGGCGGCGTGCATGTCGCGGTAGCGGTCCAGTTCGGTTTGCGTGGCGTGCAATCGCTCGCGCAGCGCGCGGACCTTGCGCTGCAGCTTTAATGTCATGCCAACGCCGTGCTCGATGAGGGCGACGGTTTCCAGCGCGTGGCTGGCTGCGGCGATCGTGTTTTTCCAGATGCCCCTGTCCGTCACTTCGACATCCGGCGCCCACCCGTTGCTGGCTCCGCGCAAGCTTTTCATAAGACCCCTTGACCCTTTTGTGTTGATGTCCGGCGGACAGCTTTATGGTTGCCGTCCTGTCCTGGACCACGGAGATCGTGCCACCGTGGTTGCGATGGGAATCGTACGGTCTGGCCGCGCGCGGGCGAAGTAGAAGATGCTTAGATCTGGTTTTCCCAACACCTATGTCGTGTCATGTCTGTGCGGCTCGACACCTGGTCATCGGTAAGCGATATGGCAGTGAGAAGGGGTCTTCTCCAGACTTGCTGATGGGGTCTCTGCCCAATCCGGCGCAAATACGGCAGTCCTGCCTTCTATACCGTACAGAGGGGGCCGAATCGGACTAGGATACAGAGATGGCACTTAATTTTCCCAATCCCAGCCGGAGTTACGACCCATCCAGGCATTGCGTATGTTTTTGGGGCTACGACAGTTCCCGTGAGATCTCCTTCGAGGTCGACCGAGCGGTACTCTCCAACCTCAGCCCCGAACTGCGTCCGGACGAGCCTGCCGTGCTGGAGGCATTCGACCGCCACCGCGACCACATCCTGGAACTCGCACGCGGGCTCTATTCCCGCAGCCGGCAGAACAGGTACACCATCGCCTGACGGCGGCTCGATCGCTGGCGGATCCAATCGTGAGGGGCGTCCGCCCGTCACGATGCCTTTGCCGTGCGAGGCGGCGGCGGTGCGGGTTCCGCCGCCAGGATCAGCTTTCCTGCGCTTCCAGCGTGAAGCCGGCGCCGTCGTCCTGGCGCAGCATTGTCACCAGGGCGGGCATGGCTGCCTCCAGAGTTTCCTTCAAGCGCCACGGCGGGTTGACGATGAACATGCCGCTGCCGTGCAGGCCCAGCCCGCCGGCGACCGGGTGCTTGACGCGCAGGGTGACGTGCAGCCAGTTCTTGAGCGGCAGCTTTTTCAACTGCACCGGCAACTGCACGGATACGCGGCGCTGCACTTCGGGATACCAGATCGCATACATGCCGGTGGCAAAGCGCTGCAGGCAATCCTGCAGGCTGCGCACCACGCGGCCGTAGTCCTGCTTGTCCTCATATGAGGGGTCGATCAGCACCAGCGCGCGGCGCGGCGGCGGGGGCAGGATGGCGTTGATGCCGGTGAAACCGTCGCCGTCATACAGCATGACGCGGCGGCCGGCGCCACGGAAGTTGTCGCGCAGCACCTGGATTTCGGTGCTATGCATCTCGAACAGGCGCAGGCGGTCCGCGTCGCGCAGCATCTGCCAGGCGAGCCAGGGCGAGCCGGGGTAGTGCTTCAGGTTGCCGTCCGGGTTCAGCGTGCGTACCTGCTCCAGGTAATCCTCGACCAGCGTCGGCATGGGCCGCTTGGCGGCGGCGGCCTGCCACAGCCGGGCAATGCCGGTCTCGAACTCGCCCTTTTTCTGCGCGTAGGCGTGATCGAGCGCGTACAGCCCGGCGCCAGCGTGCGTGTCGATGTACCAGAAGGGCTTGTCTTTCTGGCTCAACTGCTCCAGCAACTGGACCACGATGGCGTGTTTGAGAACATCGGCGTGGTTGCCGGCGTGGAAGGCGTGACGGTAGCTGAGCATGGCGAGGCGGGAAAAGGGCGTGCAGGGCGTGCGGGTGCCGGCCTGGAGGGGCCGGCGGCACAGGGCGCTATGCTACCATCGCCCGGCTTTGGGGCGGCCCGGCGGCATGCCGGAGGGCGCGCCTGGCGGGCGTTTGCGGATTGCCGATTGCCGATTGCCGGCTCCTGCGCCATCCTCCCGTCCCGATGCACTTCCAACGCACTTCCAATGCATTGCGCGTTGATGGTCCTGCGCATTTCCCATTCTCCCGGCCCTTGTCACCTTGTTGTCCTGTCCATGTCCCGCAGCCTAGATCTCGCCGAGCCCGCTTTTTCCGCCTCAGGCTTGCCATATTCGCCACGCTACGACGAGGCCTATCACGGTAACGAGGATAGCCTGGAGCGGGCCCGTCACGTCTTCCTTGCCGGCAACGGCTTGCCGCAGGCCTGGGGTGGGCGCGACCAGTTCGTGATTGTGGAGGCCGGTTTCGGGCTGGGGCTGAACTTCCTGGCAACCTGGCAGGCATGGCGAGACGATCCCAAGCGTTGCCGGCGGCTCCACGTTGTGTCGATCGAGAAGCATCCGTTGACGAGCGAGGGGCTTGCCGCGATGCATGTCAGCCTTGGCGCGCAGGCGGCGCTCGAGCCGCTGGCCGCCGAGCTGAGGGCCGCATGGCCGCTGGCGCTGCCGGGCCTGCACCGGCTGGAATTCGAGGGCGGGGCGGTCGTGCTGACGCTGGCGTTTGGCGATATCGACGCCGTGCTGCCGCGGCTGGTGCTGGGCGCGGATGCGTTTTACCTGGACGGTTTTTCGCCTGCCCGCAATCCCGATATGTGGCAGCCGCAGTTGATGAAGCGGCTGGCCCGGCTGGCCCGCCCGGAAGCCACGCTAGCCACGCACGTGGCGGACATCGTCTTCCAGCGGGGTTTGCAAGCCGCCGGCTTCGCGGTCAGCTCTGCACCCGGATATGGCTCGGAGCCACCGATGACCGTGGCGCGCTTGCCTGTCATGCGCGGCACGCGGCGGCAGCCGCCGCCATCCGCCGCGGCGTGGCCTGAGCGGCACGCGATCGTCATCGGCGCGGGCCTGGCCGGCTGCGCGGTCACGGAGCGGCTGGCCGCGCGTGGCTGGCGCGTGACCTTGTTCGATGCCCATGACGGCCCGGCGCAGCTGACCTCGGCCCACCGTGCCGCCGCCATGCATCCGCACTTGTCCTCGGATGACAGCGTCCTGTCGCGCCTGTCGCGCGCCGGCAACCTGCAGGCCCTGCGGACTTGGGCGGGGCTGGCGGCGGCGGGACATGCGCCCGGCTGGCAGGGCTGCGGCGTGCTGCAGACCGGTGCGGGCGTGGAGGATGCGGATATCCAGCAGGCGGCTCTTGCCGCCCTGGGTTTTCCGCAGGCGTTCGCGCGGTGGATGAGCGCCGAGGAAGCGGCCAGCCGGCATGGCGCGCCGGTGCCCCATGGCGGGCTGTGGTTCGGGCAGGGCGGCTGGGCGCCGCCGCCCGAAATCTGCCGCGCGCAGCTGGCGCAGGCCGGGACGGCGGTCACGGCGCGCTATGGCAACCGCGTTGCGCGGCTGGCGCGTGTGGCGGATGGCTGGCAGGCGATGGACGAGGCGGGCAAGGTCATGGCCGCGGCGCCGGTGGTGGTCGTGGCGAACGCGTACGAAGCGCTGCGCTTGCTCGCGCTGCGCCATATGACGATCGACCGGGTGCGCGGCCAGCTCACCACGCTGGCGCCGGCAGAGCTGGCACGCCTTGGCGAATGGCCCGATTGCGTGGTCACCGGCACCGGCTACCTGCTGCCGCGCGCCGCGGACGGCACCGCGCGCATCGGTTCCAGCTACGAGCCGGATGCGCAGGAGTCTGGCGCGCTGGATGAGCGCCCCGCGGTGCACGCCGAGAACCTGGCCCGGCTCGCCGCATTGCTGCCGGCGCTTGCCGGCACGGCCGCCAGCCTGGACCCGGCAATGCTCAGGGGGTATGTCGGCGTGCGCAGCGTCTCGCACAACCGCCTGCCGCTGATCGGGCGCGTGGCCGATGAGGCCCAGGCGGCGCGGGACGCCGCGGCGCTCAGCGGGGCACGCCTAAGGGATATCCCTCGGCTGCCGGGGCTTTACGCGGCACTTGCATATGGCTCGCGCGGCCTCACATGGGCCGCATTGGGGGCGGAATTGCTGGCCAGCCAGATCGAAGGCGAGCCATTGCCGCTCGAGCTCGAACTGGCCGAGGCCATCGATCCGGCGCGCCTGCTGGTGCGCGCCTTGCGGCAGGGGGCCGTGGCAAGCGGCGATGTGCCCGCCGAGCCGGTTCCCGGGTAAAAACTGCCGGAACCGAATGAAAACCGTGCGATAATGCCCGTTTTCCGTTTGCGTGGACCTGCGCCCGGATGCTCTGGAAACGCCGATTTTTGCGCGTGTCCTGCGTGCGACGCGGTTTGCGTGCCGGGTATCGGCATTAGCCGTCGCTTTGCCTGTGTCTTCTCGGGCACGCGAGCGGGGTGCGCTTACGAACACAACAACACTCTGGATTGGATCAACGACCATGTCGAATGTCATTGAAAACCTTGGCAAACTGGACCGCAAGGTGACCCTGGCCATTCCCAAGGCCGAAGTCGAAAAGGAAAAGCTGGAACGTCTGGTTCGCCTGTCGAAGACGGTGAAGATGTCCGGTTTCCGTCCCGGCAAGGTACCGATGAAGATGGTCGAGAAGCAATACGGCCAGCAAGTCGAGTTCGAAGTGCGCTTCGACAAGGCTGCCCGCAAGTTCTTCGACATCACCAAAGAACAAGACGTCAAGGTTGCCGGCCAGCCGAAGTTCGAAGTCAAGACCGACGGCGTGAGCGAAGACGAAGTGGCCTTCGACGCGACCTTCGAGGTCTATCCGGAAGTCAAGCTGGGTGACCTGGCTGGCGCCGAAGTGACCCGCACCAAGACCGAAATCACCGATGCCGAAGTCGACAAGACCATCGACATCCTGCGCAAGCAGCGCGTGCACTACCACACCCGTGGCGAAGCCGGCGAGCACGGCGACGGCGGTGCGGAAGTGGCCGCCCAGAACGGCGACCGCGTGACCCTGGACTTCGTTGGCAAGATCGAAGGCGTGGAATTCCCCGGCGGCAAGGCTGACGACTTCGCCTTCGTGCTGGGCGAAGGCCGCATGTTGCCCGAGTTCGAGCAAGCTGCACTGGGCCTGAAGGTTGGCGAAAGCAAGACCTTCCCGCTGGCGTTCCCCGAGGACTATCACGGCAAGGACGTGGCCGGCAAGACTGCCGAGTTCACCGTCACGCTCAAGAAGATCGAGTGGGCGCACCTGCCGGAAGTCAACGACGAGTTCGCCAAGTCGCTGGGCATCGCTGACGGCAACGTCGAGAAGATGCGCGCCGACATCCGCGAAAACCTGGAGCGCGAAGTCAAGCGCCGCACGCACGCCATGCTGAAGGACCAGGTCATGGACGCGCTGCTGAAGGCGAGCGAGCTGGAAGTGCCGAAGGCCCTGATCGAGCAAGACCAGGAGCGCCTGGTGGAAATGGCGCGTCGCGACCTGGAGCAACGCGGCATGCCCAACGCCAAGGACATGCCCATCCCGGCCGAAATGTTCACGCAGCAAGCTGAGCGCCGCGTCAAGCTGGGCCTGATCCTGGCCGAGATCGTCAAGGCTCACGGCCTGGACGCCAAGGCAGACCAGATCAAGGCCGAGATCGAAGACTTCGCCAAGAGCTACGAAGACCCGAAGGAAGTCATGCGCTGGTACTACGGTGACCAACAGCGCCTGGCCGAGATGGAGGCCTACGTGCTCGAAAACAACGTGGTAAATTTCGTGTGCGACAAGGCCAAGGTCACCGACAAGACGGTGTCCTTCGAGGAATTGACTGCCGAAGGCAACAACCAGCCTCAGCAGGCCTGAGCCTGGCCCGTGGCCGGCGCGCGTGGCGCGTTGGCCGCAGCCTTGTCTCTTACCGAACTCCAGGAGAACTTGCATGACCCGCAATGATTTGCTTGACCGTCTGGCCACCACGCAGGCCTCCGCCCTGGAAACGCAGGGACTGGGGCTGGTGCCGATGGTGGTTGAGCAGTCCGGTCGGGGCGAGCGCGCCTATGACATCTATTCGCGCCTGTTGAAGGAGCGTCTGATTTTCATGGTCGGCGAAGTCAACGACCAGACCGCCAACCTGGTGGTCGCCCAGTTGCTGTTCCTGGAAAGCGAGAATCCCGACAAGGACATCTCGCTATACATCAACTCGCCGGGTGGCTCGGTGTCGGCTGGCCTCGCCATCTACGACACCATGCAGTTCGTCAAGCCGGACGTGGCCACGCTGTGCATGGGCATGGCAGCCAGCATGGGGGCCTTCCTGCTGTCGGCTGGCGCCAAGGGCAAGCGTTCGGCGCTGCCCAACTCGCGCATCATGATCCACCAGCCGCTGGGCGGCGCGCGCGGCCAGGCCTCGGACATCGAGATCCAGGCCCGCGAGATCCTGTACCTGCGCGAGCGGCTCAACACGATCCTGTCGGAAGTCACCGGCCAGCCGGTCGACAAGATTGCCCGCGACACCGATCGCGACAATTTCATGAGCGGCGATCAGGCAGTGGACTACGGCCTGATCGACAAGGTGCTCGCCCGCCGTGCCTGACAGACCGGCCCGGCTGCCGCAAGGCGGGCCGGGCAGGGGCCGGGTGGCGATCCTTCGGGTATCGCCGCGCGGCCGCAACGAAGAAGGCTATACAGAAACGAGGCCTTGTGCCTCGTTTTTTGCTTTTGCCCCACAGCTTGGGGGTCTACCCGCCGCGCCATTTTTTTTGGCGTATGATGCGTTTGAAGCGTATCCCCGCAGCGCTCCGGCACTGCGGCACGCACACTGCTAATGTGACTGATTCCTATGGCGGATAAAAAAGGTTCATCCAGCGAGAAGCTCCTTTACTGCTCGTTCTGCGGCAAGAGCCAGCACGAGGTAAAGAAGCTCATCGCGGGCCCGTCGGTGTTCATTTGCGACGAATGCATCGACCTGTGCAACGAGATCATCCGCGACGAGGCTGCTGCATCCGACAAGGACGCGGGGGCCACGGCCAAGTCCGATCTCCCCACCCCGCACGAGATCCGCGAAAGCCTGGATCAATATGTGATCGGGCAGGAGCAGGCCAAGAAGATCCTGGCCGTAGCGGTGTACAACCACTACAAGCGCCTGAAGCACCTCGGCAAGAAGGACGATGTCGAGTTGTCCAAGAGCAACATCCTGCTGATCGGCCCCACCGGTTCGGGCAAGACGCTGCTTGCGCAAACGCTGGCGCGCCTGCTCAATGTGCCGTTCGTGATTGCCGATGCCACCACGTTGACCGAAGCCGGCTATGTCGGCGAGGACGTGGAAAACATCATCCAGAAGTTGCTGCAGAACTGCAACTACGAGGTGGAAAAGGCACAGCGCGGCATTGTCTACATTGATGAGATCGACAAGATCTCGCGCAAATCCGACAACCCGTCCATCACCCGCGATGTCTCCGGTGAAGGCGTGCAGCAGGCCCTGCTGAAGCTGGTCGAAGGCACCATGGCTTCGGTGCCCCCGCAAGGCGGCCGCAAGCACCCGAACCAGGACTTCCTGCAGGTGGATACCACCAACATCCTGTTTATCTGCGGCGGTGCGTTCGACGGCCTCGAGAAGGTCATCATGCAGCGTTCGGACAAGACCGGTATCGGTTTTGCCGCGCAGGTGCAGAGCAAGGAAGAGCGCGAGGCCAGCGAAGTGCTGCCGCAGGTCGAGCCGGAAGACCTGATCAAGTTCGGGTTGATCCCGGAACTGATCGGCCGCCTCCCGGTAGTGGCCACGCTGGCCAAGCTGGACGAAGCCGCGCTCATGCAGATCCTGGTCGAGCCGAAGAACGCGCTGATCAAGCAGTACCAGAAGCTGCTGGCGATGGAAGGCGTTGAGCTGGAAATCCGCCCGGCCGCGCTCTCCGCGATTGCCCGCAAGGCAATCCGCCGCAAGACCGGTGCACGTGGCCTGCGTTCGATCCTCGAACAATCGCTGATGGATGTGATGTACGACCTGCCTAACTACAAGGGCGTGCAAAAGGTGGTGATCGACGAGAACACCATCACCGGGGATGCTCCGCCGTTGCTGATGTACGAGGAACAGCCTAAGGTGGCTGGTTCGAACTGACGCGAACGCCGGCGCTTATGACGATGCCAGGCCGGCAGCGAGTCCTGAGAGGCCGTTCGCGAAAAGCGAGCGGCTTTTTTTCTTCATTTTCGTAAAACGAAGGGGAGGAAACGGGGGTATGCTGTTTGGACGGGTCTTGCAAGTGCGGGGAGCAGCATTTTGCAACTAGCATCGATTCGTGCGCAAAGGATGTCTTGCAATCGAATCATGAGACCCAATTTACGCCTAAATGACTGACTGGGGAAAATGATGTCCGGAACACAACTCCTCCCGGCTGAGCCGATCCGCTTGCCACTGTTGCCGCTGCGCGACGTGGTGGTGTTTCCGCACATGGTGATCCCACTGTTCGTGGGACGTCCGAAGTCCATCAAGGCGCTGGAAACTGCGATGGAGGCGGGCAAAAGCATCATGCTTGTGGCCCAGAAAACGGCGGCCAAGGATGAGCCGACCGCTGATGACCTCTATGAGGTGGGCTGCATCGCCAACATCCTGCAAATGCTCAAGCTGCCCGACGGCACCGTCAAGGTGCTGGTGGAAGGCACGCAGCGCGCGAATATCCGCGAAGTGAGCGAAGACGAATCGCACTTCATGTGCGAAGCCGTGCCCGTGCCGCCGGGCCCGGTCGAGACCGCCGAGACGGAGGCGCTGCGCCGCGCCATCGTGTCGCAGTTCGACCAGTACGTAAAGCTGAACAAGAAGATCCCGCCCGAGATCCTGACGTCGCTGTCGGGTATCGATGAGCCGGGTCGCCTGGCCGACACCATCGCCGCGCATCTGCCGATCAAGCTCGAGCAGAAGCAGAAGATCCTGGAGATGGTGAATGTCACCGAACGCCTGGAGAGCCTGCTGTCGCAGCTCGAGGGCGAGATCGACATCCTGCAGGTGGAAAAGCGCATCCGTGGCCGCGTCAAGCGCCAGATGGAGAAGAGCCAGCGCGAGTACTACCTCAACGAGCAGGTCAAGGCCATCCAGAAGGAACTGGGCGAGGGCGAAGAAGGCGCTGACCTGGAAGAACTCGACAAGCGCATCAAGGCTGCGCGCATGCCGAAGGAAGCCAAGAAAAAGGCCGACGCCGAATTCAAGAAGCTCAAGCTGATGTCGCCGATGTCGGCGGAAGCCACGGTCGTGCGCAACTACATCGACACGCTGGTCAACCTGCCGTGGCGCAAGAAGAGCAAGGTCAACAACGACCTCGCCAATGCCGAGCGCGTGCTGGATGAAGACCACTATGGTCTCGAGAAGGTCAAGGAACGTATCCTTGAGTATCTTGCAGTGCAACAGCGCGTGGACAAGGTGAAGGCGCCGATCCTGTGCCTGGTTGGGCCTCCTGGCGTGGGCAAGACCTCGCTCGGGCAGTCTGTTGCGCGTGCCACGAACCGCAAGTTCGTGCGCATGGCGCTGGGCGGCGTGCGCGACGAGGCCGAGATCCGCGGCCACCGTCGTACGTACATCGGCTCGATGCCCGGCAAGATCCTGCAAAGCCTGGCCAAGGTCGGCGTGCGCAATCCGCTCTTCCTGCTCGATGAAATCGACAAGATGGGCATGGATTTCCGCGGCGATCCGTCGTCGGCATTGCTCGAAGTGCTGGACCCGGAACAGAACCACACGTTCCAGGACCATTACATCGAGGTCGATTTCGACCTGTCCGATGTGATGTTCGTGGCGACCTCCAATTCGCTCAACATTCCGCCTCCGTTGCTGGACCGGATGGAAGTGATCCGCCTGTCGGGTTACACCGAGGAAGAAAAGGTCAACATCGCCCAGCGCTACCTGCTGCCCAAGCAGATCAAGAACAATGGTCTGAAGCCCGGCGAGATGGAAGTGAACGAAGACGCCCTGCGCGACATCATTCGCTACTACACGCGGGAAGCGGGCGTGCGTTCGCTCGAGCGTGAAGTGTCGAAGATCGCCCGCAAGGTGGTGAAGCTGCTGCTGCTCAAGAAGGAAACGGGCACGGTCAAGGTCGCGTCCGAGAACCTGGACAAGTTCCTTGGCGTGCGCAAGTACGACTTCGGCCTGGCCGGCAAGGAAAACCAGGTAGGCCAGGTGACCGGGCTGGCGTGGACAGAAGTGGGCGGCGATCTGCTGACCATCGAAGCCGCGATCATGCCGGGCAAGGGCAACATCACCCGCACCGGTTCGCTGGGCGACGTGATGAAGGAGTCGGTCGAGGCAGCACGTTCGGTGGTGCGCTCGCGGGCACGTCGTCTGGGCATTACGGACGAGATGTTCGAGAAGCGCGACATCCACATCCACGTGCCTGAAGGCGCCACCCCCAAGGATGGCCCTTCGGCAGGCGGTGCGATGACCACGGCGCTGGTGTCGGTGCTCACGGGCATTCCGGTGCGCGCTGACGTGGCCATGACCGGCGAGATCACGCTGCGCGGCGAAGTCCTGCCGATCGGTGGCCTCAAGGAGAAACTGCTCGCGGCGCATCGCGGCGGTATCAAGCTGGTGCTGATCCCCGAAGAGAACGTGAAGGATCTTGCGGAGATTCCGGACAACGTCAAGAACGCCATCGAGATCGTCCCGGTGCGCTGGATCGACAAGGTCCTGGAACTCGCGCTCGAGCGCAAGCCCGAGCCTCTGCCTGAAGAAGTGGCCAAGCCTGCCGATGTGGCGGACAAGGGCGCTGCCAAGGTCGAGATGATTCATCACTGATGATGTCTCGCTGGTGCTGCCTTAGCTTGCTGGTAGCACATGAAAAACGCCGCGGGTGTCCCCCGCGGCGTTTTTCTATTTTGTCTCCTGTTTCGCCTCCTGTTCTGCCTTCTATTCCGTGCCACTTTGCACAACGTGCAGGTGCATTTTCCGGCCTGTAAAAATGTCTGCGAAGACTACTTGGCAAAACGGCAAAGGCTGTATTACACTTGCGCCCTCGCAACGCAAACGGCAGTAATTACTCTGATATGTGCGCGGCGATGCTTGCAGCATGCAGTGCGGCTGCGGTACGAGCGGGTGCTTAGCTCAGTTGGTAGAGCGGCGCCCTTACAAGGCGTAGGTCGGGGGTTCGAGCCCCTCAGCACCCACCATCGCTCCTGCCGCAAGACAAGCCCGACACACAGATGCATCCTGCAACACCGATTCAGGAGTGGTAGTTCAGTTGGTTAGAATACCGGCCTGTCACGCCGGGGGTCGCGGGTTCGAGTCCCGTCCACTCCGCCAAACAAGCAGTCAGCAAAACGGGCCCTTAGTGGCCCGTTTTGCTTTTTGCGCATCACATCGATTTACCCATTCCGCGCTCCGTTCTTGATCAAACCGGCTCCGGCTTGCAGTGTCCCGCAGCACCCGCCCGGCAAGGGCAGATATGGCTCGCCAATTGCGCCGCAGGGCTGCAAATCGCGTGAAGCCGGCCGCTCCTGATAGAATCCCGGAGTTTGCCGTTCGTACAACCCTTTTCCTGAGTCAGCATGCTTGATTTCGTACGCAACAACCGGCGCTTGATGCTTTTGCTGCTGCTGGTGCTTGTCTTCCCGTCGTTTGTGTTCTTCGGCGTGGAGAGCTACTCGCGTTTCATGGACAGCTCGCACGACCTTGCCAAGGTCGACGGCCGCGCCATCACGGCGCAAGAAGTGGATAACGTGGTGCGTGACCAGAGCGAGCGCATGCGCCAGATGCTTGGCACGAACTATGACCCGCGCCAGTTCGAAGGCGCGCAGGCACGCCAGCAGGTGCTCGACCAGCTGATCCTGCAGCGCGTGGTAGCGGATGAGGTGGCCAAGAAGCACCTGACCGTTTCCAACGAACGCCTGCTCGAGACGATCAGCAGCATTCCCGCCATCGCCCAGTTGCCGAAGAAGAAAGACGGCACGATCGACGACAAGGCCTATGTCAGCCTGCTGGCCCAGCAAGGCATGACGCCGGAGCAGTTCGATGCCCGCATGCGCTTCGACCTGGCCACCCAGCAGCTCAGTAGCTCGGTTGGCGCTACCGCCTTCGTGCCGAAGTCCTTGCTGGACCGCCTGATCGCCATTCGCGACCAGCAGCGCGATGTGCAGGCGCTGCAAATCAAGCCGGCCGATTTCACCGCCAAGGTCAATCCGGATGACGCTGCGCTGAAGGCCTACTACGAAAGCCACAAGGCGGCGTTCTCGGTGCCCGAGCAAGCCAAGGTCGAATACCTGGTGCTGTCGGCCGACGCGCTGGCCGCGTCGACGCCAGTCACGCCCGAAGAGCTCAAGTCCTACTACGACAGCAACATCGCGCGCTTTCGCACCGACGAGCAGCGCCGCGCAAGCCATATCCTGATCGGTTCGCCCAAGGAAGCCCCGGCTGCGGAGCGCCAGGCGGCCAAGGAAAAAGCCACCAAGCTGCTCGAGGACCTGCGCAAGCATCCCGAGACGTTTGCCGACGTAGCCCGCAAGCAGTCGCAGGACCCGGGCTCGGCGGAGAAGGGCGGCGACCTCGGCTTCATGGGCCGTGGCGCGCTGGTCAAGCCGTTCGAAGACGCGATGTACGCGCTCAAGGATGGCCAGATCAGCGACGTGGTCGAGACCGACTACGGCTATCACATCATCAAGCTCACCGGCATCAAGCCGGCCGAGACCAAGCCGCTTGACCAGGTCCGTACCGAACTGGAAGTGGAGTTGCGCAAGCAACTCGCCGCCAAGAAGTACACCGAACTGGCCGACACGTTTGGCAATACGGTCTATGAGCAGTCCGACAGCCTCAAGCCGGCCGCCGACAAGTTCAAGCTGACGATCCAGAGCGCCGACAACGTGACCCGCCAGCCGAACCCGGCCCTGGGCGCGCAAAACCCGCTCAATAACGAGAAGCTGCTCAAGGCGCTGTTCAGCGATGAGTCCGTCAAGAACAAGCGCAACACCGAGGCCGTGCAGGTTGGCCCCACCACGCTGGTGGCGGCGCGCATCGTCGACTACCGCCCGGCCACGGTGCGCAAGTTCGAAGACGTGCAGGCCAAGGTGCGCGAAGGCTATATCGCGCAGCAGGCAGCCGAGCTTGCCGCCAAGGCGGGCGCGGAGCGTCTCGAAGCGCTGAAGAAGAGCGGCGGCGCCGACGGCTTCGGCGCGCCGGTAACGGTCTCGCGCGCCAAGGCCGACGGCCTGGCGCCGAAGGCTGTGGAAGCCGTGATGCGTGCCGATACCGCCAAGCTGCCCGCGTATGTCGGCGTGGATCTGGGCGCCGACGGCTACGCGATCTATCGCATCGGCAAGGTCAGCCAGCCTGCGCAGGCGGATGCCGCGCAGCGCCAGGGTGAGGCGCAGCAACTGGGTCAGATGCTCGGCCAAAGCCAGCTGGAAGCCTTCTATGAAGGCCTGAAGGACCGGGCCAAGGTGAAGCTGCTCAAGCCCGCTACTACCACGGAAGCGGGTTCGGCCAGCGGCGCTGGCGCGCAGTAATACTGCCGCTCGCAGCCATAAAGAGAAAGGCGCCTTCGGGCGCCTTTCTCTTTATGGCAAAGCCGCGGACAACTAGCGCGTGGCCGTCTTGGCCGCCGGCGTTTTCAGCAGCGGCTTGAGCTGCGGCCAGACGGTATCGAGCAGCGTGCCCTGCGCCTGCGCCGTGGGATGGATGCGGTCCGCCTGGAACCACTCTGGCTTGGCGATGACCTGCTCCAGCAGGAAGGGCACCAGCCGGATCTTGTACTCGCCGGCCAGCTTGGGGTAGAGCGAGAAGAATCGCTCGGTGTAGTCCGGCCCGTAGTTGGGCGGGATGCGCATGCCCACCAGCAGCACGCCGGCCTTGGCTTGCTGCGCGCTGGTGACGATGCTGCGCAGGTTGGCCTCGGTGGTCTGCAGCGGCAGGCCGCGCAAGGCATCGTTGGCGCCCAGCTCCACGATGACCACGGCCGGATGGTGCCTTGCCAGCAGGTCGGGCAAGCGCGTCTTGCCGCCCACCGTGGTCTCGCCGCTGATGCTGGCATTCACGACGTTATAATCGAAACGTTCCGCCCGCAGACGCGCCTCCATCAGCTTGACCCAGCCTGCATCGCGGGCCAGGCCATACTCAGCGGACAGGCTGTCGCCCAGCACCAGGATGGCGGGCGTTGCTGCACGCGCCATCGACGCCGTGGCCGGCACCATCGCGGGCAGCAGCGTAGTCACGCATACCGCCAGCGCCAGCTTTCGCCAACCGCACCAGAACTTCTTGCTCATGTCTTCATCCATTCTTGCAGTCGAGTCATTAGGAAAGACCGTAGCCGACACGACAGGTTCGCTGACGATTTTGCACGACGTGTCGTTTTCCGTCACGCCCGGCGAAACGCTGGCCATTGTGGGCGCATCCGGCTCGGGCAAGTCAACCCTGCTGGGCTTGCTGGCGGGCCTGGACCTGCCCACGACTGGCACCGTCAAGCTCAACGGGCAGGACCTGTTCCAGCTCGACGAAGACCAGCGGGCAGCGCAGCGCGGGCGCCATGTGGGCTTTGTGTTCCAGTCGTTCCAGCTTGTCGGGCACCTGAGCGCCCTGGAAAACGTCATGCTGCCGCTGGAGTTGCGCGGGGAGACCGCGGGCGTGCGCGAGCGCGCCGCCGACATGCTGGCCCGCGTGGGGCTGAGCGGGCGCCTTTCCCACTATCCGCGCACGCTCTCCGGCGGCGAGCAGCAGCGCGTGGCGCTGGCGCGCGCGTTTGTGGCCCGTCCCGACATTCTCTTTGCCGACGAGCCTACCGGGAGCCTGGATACGGCCACCGGGGAGGCCGTCATTGCGCTGATGTTCGAGCTGAACCGCGATGCCGGTTCCACCCTGGTGCTGGTCACGCACGATCGCTCCGTGGCGGCACGCTGCGGGCGCATCCTGACCATCGAAGCCGGCCGGGTTGCCAGCGACGAGTGGATGACCGCGCCGGTTTGATAAACCGCTGTGTCAGGCGTTGCCGAGCGCCGCGCGCGCGCGCGCAATCAGGCTGCCGGTAGATGCATCGTGCTGCCCGGCGGCGGCACTTTCCGCATGGTTAAGCTCGCCCTCGATCGGCTTGGCCAGGATCTTGCCGAGTTCCACGCCCCATTGGTCGAACGAGTTGATGTTCCAGACCACGCCTTGCACGAAGGTGCGGTGTTCGTAGAGCGCGATCAGCGCGCCGAGGGTATGCGGCGTGATGTCTTCCATCAGCAGCGTGTTGCTCGGCCGGTTGCCCTCGAACACCATGTGGGCGATACGGATCTCGTCGGTGAGGCCCGTGGCGCGCAGTTCCTCGGCCGTGCGCCCGAGCATCAGCGCCTCGGCCTGGGCAAAGCAGTTGGCCAGCAGCTTGGCATGATGGCCGGGCAGCTGGCGCGGCGGGCGCAGCGGTGCCACGAAATCCACCGGCACGATCTGCGAGCCCTGGTGGATCAGCTGGAAATAGGCGTGCTGGCCGTTGGTGCCGGCGGAGCCCCAGACCACCGGCGCGGTATGGGCACGCACGTGGCGGCCGTCAAGCTGCACCGATTTGCCGTTGCTCTCCATTTCCAGTTGCTGCAGGAAGGCAGGGAACAATTCGAGCGAGGTGGAGTACGGCGCCATGCAACTGGTCGGCATGCCGAAGAAGTTGCGGTACCAGATGCCGAGCATGCCCAGCACCACGGGCATGTTCTGCGCCAGCGGCGCGCTGCTGAAATGCGCATCCATGGCGCGGCCACCGATCAGCAGGTCTTCGAAGGCATCGAAGCCCACCGCCAGCGCAATCGACAGGCCGACCGAGGACCACAGCGAGAAACGCCCGCCGATCCAGTCCCAGAATTCGAACATGTGCGCCGGGTCGATGCCGAAGGTGCGCACCGCCTCCACATTGGTCGACACCGCGGCAAAATGGCTGGCCAGCTGGTCCAGGGCCACGCCTTTGTCGAGGAACCACTGGCGCGCGCTGCAGGCATTGGCCATGGTCTCGAGCGTGGTGAAGGTCTTGGAGCAGACGATCACCAGGGTTTGCTCGGGGTCGAGCCGCTCCAGGCATTCGGCCAGTTCGGTGCCATCCACGTTGGAGACGAAATGCATGCGCGGGCCGTTGCCGGCCAGGTGCGAGAGCGCGCGGCACACCATGCGCGGGCCCAGGTCCGAGCCGCCGATGCCGATGTTGATGACGTCGGTGATGCGCTTGCCGGTGAAGCCGGTCCAGTCGCCGCTGCGCACGCGCTGCGAGAACACGCGCATGCGATCCAGCACGGCGTGGATGGCGGGCATGACGGGCTCGCCGTCGACCTTGAACGTTGCGCCGGCGCCGGCGCGCAGCGCGATGTGCAGGACCGCGCGGTCCTCGGTGGCGTTGATGTGGTCGCCGGCAAACATGGCATCGCGGCGTTTCTGCACGCCGGCTTCATCCGCCAGTTGCATCAGCAATGCCATGGTCTGCGGCGTGATGCGGTTCTTGGAGTAATCGAGATACAGGCCTGCGGCTTCCAGCGAGAACTGCTCGACGCGTTGTTCCGCGGAGCCAGCGACAAACCACTCGCGCATCGGCGTTTCGCGAATGGCGTCGTGGTGTTGCAGAAGTGAGTGCCAGGCGTGGAGGTCTGTGGGCATGCGTACGGAAATCTTTGAAGGACAGCGCGGAAGTACCGTTTCAAGCTTGGTTTTTCGGCTAGATATCATTGCTCCCCGGCAGCCAGCCCGGCTGGCCTTGCGCGACGGTCAGGAGCCTCTCAAGTATAACGCGCCCATCTGGCACGACTCGGCGTTTTGGCGGCAAAAGACGGCATTAGTGCTTCCGAGGGGATCGATCGCCGGGCGCATGCCTTTGCGCGCCGGCGCTGTTCTTCCGTCAGCCGGGGCGCCCGAGCCGGCGCGCGACCGCCCGCAGCGCTGACTCGCCCCCCGCCACGCACACACCGCCCACGCAGATCACCGCCACGCCGAGCGCGGTGATCCAGTCCGGCAACTGGCCGAACGCCAGGTAGCCGATGGTCGTCGCCGACAGGATCTGCAGGTAGAGGAAGGGGCTGAGGAATGACGCATCCGCGTACTGGAACGCGCGAATCACAAAATAGTGGCCAATCGAGCCAGTGATGCCGGTGCTCAGCAGGAGCACGGCTTGCAGCGGCGTGGGTGCCGCTTCGAACCAGAAGAAGGGCACCAGCAGCGTGGTCAGGACGGCGCCGGTCACGCCGCTCTGGATCAGGGTGGTCATGGGCGCGTCATGCGCGGCGATGCGCCGCGTCAGCATCTGCATCAGCGCGAACACCAGTGCCGACAACAAGCCCAGCGCAATGCCGGCCCCGCTCAGCTCGCCGCCGGGGCGCACCACGATCAGCATGCCGACGAAGCCGATCGCCACGCCGCTCCAGCGGCTGACGCGCGCATGCGCGCTCGGTCGCTCGCCCAGCAGCCAGGGCGACAACGCCACCACGAACAGCGGCGCGCAGAAATTCAGCGCCGTGGCCTCGGCCAGCGGCATCAGCTTGAGCACGCTGAAGAACACCAGCGTGGAGACCAGCATCATGCCCCCGCGCAGCCACTGCAGGCCCGGTTTCACGGGGCGCCATTGCTGGCGCACGCGCGCCGGCCCCAGCAGCAGGAAGATCGCGGCCACATGGCCCACGTAGCGTACCCAGGCCACGCCCACCACCGGCAGGCCCTGCTGGGTCAGCGTCTTGCTGCTGGCATCCAGCAGGCTGAGGATCCATTGGCCGAGCACCAGCAGGGCCACGCCGGTCAGCAGCTGGCGCCTGGCCGGCGAGCCGCTGGCGGCCTGCAGGCGGGCGCCGCCATCGGTCGCCTTGCTCATGCCTGCTGCGCCCGCAGCAGGGCATTGAACAGGTCGCGCACCGGCAGGTAGAGCTCGCTCGCGGTCAGGCCGGCGGGGCCGATGCCCTGTGCCACCAGGTGGTCGGCGGCGCGCCCGTGCAGCCAGACCGCGGCCTGCGCGGCCTGCAGCGCCGGCATGCCCTGGGCCAGCAGGGCGCCGATCATGCCGGCCAGCACGTCGCCGGTGCCGGCGGTGGCCAGCCCGGCATTGCCGGTCGGGTTGATCGATAACGACACGCTGCCGAGCGCATCCGGTGGCGACGCGATCACCGTGCCCGAGCCCTTGAGCACGACCACGGCCTGCCATTGGGCCGCCAGCGATCGCGCCGCCGCCAGGCGGTCGCGCTGGATCTCGGCCACGCTGATGCCGGACAGGCGCGCGGCTTCGAGCGGGTGCGGCGTCATCACGCGCACCGGCGGGCCGCCGCCAAGCATGGCGGCAAGCGCGGGGTCCGCGGCCAGCAGGTTCAGCGCATCGGCATCCAGCACCAGCGCGGGCGGCTCGGTGGCGGCCACGCTGGCTTGCAGCAACTGCGCCAGCTGCTTGCGCGCCGCCGTGCCCGTGCCCATGCCCGGCCCGATCACCAGCGCGGACATATTGGTCAGCTCGATCTCGGCGATCGGGTGCAGCATCAGCTCCGGGTGCACGGGGTCGATCAGCGGCGCGGGCTGCGCCAGGAAAGCGATGTGCACGCGCCCGGCGCCAAGGTGCTGCGCGGCACGCGCGCCAAGCAGCGGTGCGCCGGTCATGCCGATGCCCCCGCCGATCACGGCGAGCGAGCCGAATGTGCCCTTGTTGGTGGCATGGCGGCGCGTGGGCAGCGCCGCTGCAAACGACGCCGGCACGTTGACCGTGGCGCAGGCAGGCTGGGCCGGCGGGTAGAGCAGGCCCAGCGGGGCGATATCGACCTCGCCCGCGCAATCGCGCCCGTCGAGCGTGAGCAGGCCGGGCTTGGCACCGATGAAGGTGAGGGTGCGGTGCGCGCGCACCGCTGGCGCGCCGGCGCCGGTATCGGCGAACAGCCCGCTCGGGATGTCGAGGGAGAACACGGGCAGCCGGGACTCGGCAAGGTGCGCGATCCACTGCGCCGTGAAGCCATCGGCGGCGCGGTTCAGGCCAATGCCGAACAAGCCGTCGACCAGCGCGCAGGTGTCCGGGGGAAACGGCGGCAGGGTGCCATGGCAGGCGGATTCCGGTATGGCGTGCAGTGTCACGCCGGCCGCGCGCGCCTCCAGCCAGGCACGCCCGGCGTCGGCGGGCAGGCGATCGGGCTCGGCCGTCAGCCACACCTGGACCTGGCGCCCGGCCTGGTGCAGGCGGGTGGCGGCCACCAGCGCGTCACCGCCGTTGTTGCCCGGGCCGGCCAGCAGCAGTAGCGGGCCCGCGGGCGCGTGGTGCGCCAGCCAGGCCGCCGCCGCGGCGCCGGCCCGGGACATCAGCGCGAAGCCGGGCAAGCTGGCCATGGCGGCCGCTTCGATGCGGCGGATGGCCGCCACGTCGTATAGCGGGATTGCGCTGTCGCTTGCCGCGTCCAGGGGTAGCCACGCATCGTCGGGCAGGGCAGCGGCAAGCGTGGGAGAAGTCGGGGCAGAGCTTTGCATGGTCAGCGTGGGCCTAAGCCGTAGCGGTCGGGGGTCAGGCCATCCAGGTCGATGCCGGGGCGATCGCCTGCGATCAGGTCGGCGGCAATGCGCCCGGAGCCGCATGCCATCGCCCAGCCGGTGGAGCCGTGGCCCAGGTTGAGGTACAGCCCGGGCACGGCCGTGGCGCCGATCAGCGGCGGGCCATCGGGCAGCATCGGGCGGGCGCCGGCCCACAGCGTGGCCGTGCCATAGTGGCCTGCGACCGGGAACCAGTCGCGCGCCACCTTGAGCAAGGTGTTGATGGCCGCGGGGCGCAGGTCGAGCTTGCGCGAGCCGAGTTCGGCGGTGCCGGCAATGCGCAGGCGGTTGCCCATGCGGGTGATGGCGACCTTGTAGGACTCGTCCATCAGCGCGCCCAGCGGCGCCTGCAGCTCGTCGCTGACCTGCACGGTGGCGCAATAGCCTTTGACGGGGTAGAGGGGGATGCGCAGGCCCAGCGGGCGCAACAGCGCGGCGCTAGCGATGCCTGCACTGACCAGCACGCGATCGGCGGTGAGTGTTTCGCGCGCGCTGTGGGCATCGCCGGCAGCGGTGCTGCGCAGGTCAAGCGAGAGCTTGCCGCCCGGCAACGGCCGCAGCGCGCTGGCGTCGCTGTCCATGACAAAGCGCACGCCCGCGGCCTCGGCCAGCACGCGCAGCCGGCGCACGAACATCGGGCAATTGCCGGATTCGTCCTCGGGGAGATGCAGTCCGCCGGCCAGCGGCGTGTCGGTGGTCAGGCCAGGCTCGATGCGCCGGCAGCCGTCGGCGTCGACCAGCCGGTGCGGTACCTTGTGCTCGCGCAGCAGGGCCAGCGCGGGCTCGGCGAGATCCCGGTCGCGCTGGGAACGGAACAGCTGCAGGTAGCCTTGAGACTGCTCGTAGTCGATCTGGAGCTGGCCGCGCAGCGCATGCAGGCATTCCCGGCTGTAGAAGGCCAGGCGCTGCATGCGCAGCTTGTTGATGCGGTAGCGCTCCAGCGTGCATTCGCCTAGCCAGCGCGCGATCCAGCGCCACATGGCCGGATCGGCGCTAGGCCGGAACAGCACCGGCGAGGTGCTGGCGAAGAGGTTGCGCAGCACCTTGCCCGGCATGCCGGGCGCCGCCCAGGGTGTGACATAGCCCGGCGCGATCACGCCAGCGTTGCCGAAGCTCGACTCCTGCGCCGGCGCCGCGCGCCGCTCGACCACGGTTACGTCGAAGCCAGCCTCGCGCAGGTACCACGCGGCGCACACGCCGATGACACCGGCGCCGATGACGATCACATGCATGGCGCTCCGTAGGTTACTTCAGTTACTTCAGCTCTTTTTGCATCACCACATCGGGCAGCCAGGTGACGATCTGCGGCCACACGGTGACGATGCCGATGGCCACCACCATCATCATGAAGAACGGCAGCGAGACCCGTGCTATGTAGTTGCTGTCCTTGCCTGTCATGCTCTGCAGCACGAACAGGTTGAACCCCACAGGTGGCGTCACCTCGGCGATCTCCACCAGCAGCACGATGAATATCCCGAACCATACCAGATCGAAGCCCGCGGCCTGCACCATCGGCAGCACCGTGGCGGTGGTCAGCGCGATCATGGAAATGCCGTCGAGCGCGGTGCCCAGCAGGATGTAGATCACGGTCAGCACGGCGATCAGCGCCCAGGGCGACAGGTGCATCGAGGCCACCCATTCCGCCAGCGCGCGCGGAATGCCAGTAAAGCTCATGGTCACCGACAGGAACGAGGTTGCACCCAGCACGAACATGATCATGGCGGTCAGCCGGGTGGCCGACATCAGGCTTTCCCAGAACGCCTTGCGCGTGAGCGAGCCGCCCACCCACGCCAGCGCCAGCGACGCCACCACGCCATAGGCGGCCGCTTCCGTAGCGGTGGAGTAGCCGGTGATCATGATCCACGTGATAAAGGCGATCAGCACGATGCACGGCATCAGCTGGCGGATCGAGGCGAGCCGCGAGCGCCAGTTGAAGACTTCCGCCTTCGGCGTCTTGTCCGGATTCGACAGCGCCCACACCACGATGTAGCCGGAGAACAGCAGCATCAGCAGCAGGCCGGGCAGGAAGCCAGCCAGGAACACGCGGATGATCGACACATCGGCCGAGACCGCATAGACCACCATGGTGATCGATGGCGGGATCAGGATGCCGAGCGTGCCGGCGCACGACAACGAGCCCAGGGTCACGCGCTCATCGTAGCCGCGCCGGGTCAGCTCGGGCAGCGCCGACTTGGCGATGGTGGCGCAGGTGGCGGCAGACGAGCCCGACACCGAGCCGAAGATGCCGCAGCCCAGGATGTTGACGTGCATCAGGCGCCCGGGGAGCCAGTTCAACCACGGCGAGAGCCCGTTGAACATCTGCTCGGACAGCTTGGTGCGGAACAGTATCTCGCCCATCCACACAAAGAGCGGCAGCGAGGCCAGCGTATACGACGCGCTGGACGACCACCACGCATTGGCCAGGTTGACCAGCGCATCGCGATCGGCAAACACCACCAGCCCCACCCAGGAGGTGACGGCAATGGCCACGGGAATCCACGCGCCGATGACCAGGAAGCCGATCATCACCACCAGCAGGATCAGGGAAATGAGGACGGTGCTCATCAGACGGTCTCCCCGAAATCGCCGGCGGCCAGCTTGGCTTCCTGCGCCAGCTGGTAACGCGGCTTTTGCTTGCGCGCCACGCGTGACAGTTCGTCCAGCACCGCCAGCATGAAGCCGGCGCAGCCCAGCACCGCAAAGCTCTGCGGAATCCACAGCGGCACCACGATCTGGCCCTGCGACACATCGCCGATCTCCCAGCTCGCCCAGGCGAAGCTGAACAAGGCCCAGGTCGCGTAGGCGGCGAACACCGCGCAGATGGTCAGCGAGATCAGCTCCAGCCACCAGCGCACGCGCGGCTTGACGGCCTCCAGCAGCATTTCCACGCGGACGATGCCGCCGTGCTGGAAGGTCTGGCCGAGCACGAGAAAGGCGGAGGCGGCGCACAGCCACGCAACGATGTCGTCGCCGCCCTTGAAGATAAACGTGGTCTCGCGCGAGAACGACATCAGGATCATGATGAGGCAGACCCCGAGGATGCATAGCGCGCCGAGCACGGCAAACAGGTCAAGCAGCCGGTCCAGCCAGCGCTTGTTGACGGAAGTGGCTTCCATGGCGAGTGGGGAGGGTTGATGCGGTGAAAAAGAGGGAGCGGGAGACTTGCGGCAGCAGGGCCACGGCGGCGGGCAACGCCGCCGTGGCCGGATACGGATCGCTTGCTTCTCGCTAGGGCACTGACGGCGGCGCCAACTACAGCGCCAACGACGGCAACGACGGCAACGACGGCAACGCCTACTTCTTGTATGCGTCCAGGATGGCCTTGCCGTCGTCGCCGGCGCCCTTGGCCCATTCTTCCACCATCACCTGGCCAAGCTTCTGCATGTCCTGCTTCAACTGGGGCGAGGGCGGCTGCACCGTCATGCCGTTCTTGCCGAGCACGGCCAGGTATTCACGTGTCTTTTGCTCCGAGATCTGCCAGCCGCGCTTCTCGGCTTCGGCCACCGTCTTGAGCAGGGCGTCCTGGGTTGGCTTGTCCAGCGCGGCAAAGGACTTCTTGCTGACCACCAGCATGTTCTTCGGCAGCCAGGCATCGACGGTGTAGAAGTACTTCACGCTCTCCCAGACCTTGGTGTCCACGCCCGTGGCGCCCGAGGACATGAACGAATTGACGGTGCCGGTGGCGAGCGCCTGCGCCAGGTCGGCAGCCTGGATGGTCACCGGCTGCGCGCCCACCAGTTCGGCGATCTTGGAAGTGGCGGGGTTATACGCGCGCCACTTCAGGCCCTTCATGTCGGCCGCGGTGTTGATCGGCTTGTTGGCGTAGATGCCTTGCGGCGGCCAGGCCACCGCGTACAGCAGCTTCATGCCTTGCTTGTCCAGCACCTTGTCGGTGACCGCGCGCGAGGCCTGCCACAGCTTGTAGGAGTCCTGGTAGCTGGTCGCCAGGAAGGGCACCGCATCCACGCCGAATACCGGGTTCTCGTTGGCCAGCAGAGACATCAGGATCTCGCCCATCTGCACCTGGCCGGTCTGCACGCCGCGCTTGATCTCGTTGGCCTTGAGCAGTGAGCCGTTGGGATGGATCACGATCTTGAGCTTGCCGCCCGTGGCCTTCTCCACGTCGGTGGCCATCTGCTGCAGGTTTTCGGTGTGGAGGTTGCTCACCGGGTAGCCGGTTGGCAGGTCCCACTTGGTATCCGCCCGCGCGGCCGACGTCATCACGGCGGAGGTGGCAAGCACCCCGCCCAGCAACATGCACTTCAGTGTGGCCTTCCCTTGCATCGATCTCTCCTGGTTGGTCGTTGCGGCTACGTATGTCTTGGTTTTTGTTCTGAAGTCGTCTTGCCCGCACCACCTGGCTCAGGGGTGGCGCGGGTTACCTCGGTCTGGCCCCGGCGCCTCAGGCGGCCGGCTTGATGATGGATTCCAATGCAATTGCCGTGCCCAGCAGTTGCGCGTCGCGCAGTGCACCGTGCGAGAGCATCAGGCCCACGGGCAACTCGTCCGGCTGGTGGCAGGGCAGCGAGATGGAGCAGCCATCGAGGAAATTGAACGCTGAAGTATTGCGCAGCAGCAGGGCGTTGGTACGGAAGAACAGCGCGTCGTCCGCCACCAGCGGGGCGATCGGCGGCGCCACCATCGGCACGGTGGGGCAGGCCACGGCATCGAAGCCTTCGATGCGGGCCGCAACCCGCGCGATCCAGTCGAGGCGGGCGCGCATCAGGTCCACATAATCGGCCGCGCTCATGGCCGCGCCGCGGTCGATGCGCGAGGCGACGCGCGGATCGTATTGCTCGCGCCGCGTGGCCAGCACGTGGCGGTGGATGGCATGCGCCTCGGCGGCGGTGAAGCCGCCGCCGGCGTTGATGGTGGCCAGCTCGGCCAGCTCCGGCAGGTCGATGTGCTCGATCTGCACGCCGGCCGCGGACAGCCGGCCGAGGGCGCGGTCGAACGCGCGCGCCACGGTGTCATCGAGGTCGTCGAGCAGGACCTGGCGCGGGATGGCCAGGCGGATGCCCGCCGCGGCCTTGATGGTGGGGAGCACCGCCTGGTCGGCGATCACGCTGTCCACGAGCACGCAATCCTGCACCGTGCGCGCCATGGCGCAGGCGGTGTCCAGCGTATAGGAGAGCGGGAAGGCGCCATCCAGCGGCACGCGCCGGGCGGTCGGCTTGAAGCCGGTCAGCCCGCACAGGGCGGCCGGGATGCGGATGGAGCCGCCGGTGTCGCTGCCCAGCCCCGCCACCGCCAGGCCCAGCGCCACGGACACCGCGGCGCCTGACGACGAGCCGCCGGGAATGCGCGCGACCTGCTTGTCCGCGGGGTTCACCGGCGTGCCGAAATGCGGGTTGATGCCCACCCCCGAGAAGGCGAACTCGGTCATGTTGGTGCGCCCGACCAGCGCCGCGCCGCTCTCGCGCAACCGGCGCACCACCGTGGCATCGGTCGTGGCCGCCAGCGCGTCGCTGCGCACCGGCGAGCCGGCGCGCGAGGCTTCGCCGGCGATGTTGAACAGGTCCTTGACCGAGACCGGCAGGCCTGCCAGCGGATGCAGCGGCTTGCCCGCCCGGCAGGCCGCATCGGCGGCCCTGGCGACCTGCGCGGCGGTGTCGAAGGTGGTGTGCAGGAACACGGCGTGTGCGTCCGGCTGTTGGGCGTGCTGCGCAGCCTGCTCGATCACGTCGGCGCGGGAGGTCGCGCCATCGCGAAGTTTTGTCTGTAATGTATGGATATCCGTGGGCATGGGGCTCGCGATCAGTCGCGCTCAGGAGGGGTCCGATCGAGTCTATCCAGTGCGTCCGCGCTGCGCAACCAGCCCGAGGCGGGGCACGCCTGCGTCCCCGCGATAGTGCGCAACCCGCGCTCCCCGCCCTTTTTTCGTGCAGAATCCACGGTGACATCCCCGATGTTTTGCTTGGATTTATTTCGTGTTTATCCTCATAATTTGTTAATAAACTGTCAAGCCAAATATGGTGGCCGGGACATCGGGGATACACCTAGTCATCCTTGTCGTTCCGTGCGTACACCAACCCCTGAAAGGAGTGAAGACATGGCGCGTAGGCCAGCAACTCAGCCAGCAACTCAGCCAGCAACTCAGCCAGCAACTCAGCCATCAAGCGAGCCAGTAGCCGATCACGCCGAGGGTGGCCAAACGCCCGCCAGAGCCGCGGCCAGCGCGCTGGCGCATCCGTCGGGCCCCAATATCGTTTCGTCTTCGCACCTGGTGTCGGAGCGCAGCCCGGAGCTGTCGGAGTTCGAGTTCGGCCTGAACACGGCCTACAACGCATACAGCCGCTGGGTGGTGCGCTGCATGGGCGCCTCCGGCGTGCGCGACCTGACCTTCCTGGACGTGCTGGTGCTGCATCACGTCAACCACCGGGCGCGCCCCAAGCGGCTCGCCGATATCTGCTTCGTGCTCAACGTCGAGGATACCCACCTGGTCACCTACGCGCTCAAGAAGCTGCAGGGCCTGGCGCTGGTGGAGGGCGAGCGCATCGGCAAGGAGGCCACCTACATCACCACCCCAGCCGGCACCGAGGCCTGCGCGCGCTACCGCGAGATCCGCGAGCAATGCCTGACCAGCAATTTCTCCGCCGGCAGTGCCGAGAACGTGGAGATCGGCGAGCTGGCACGGCTGCTGCGTGTGCTGACCGGCCTGTACGAGCAGGCCGCACGCTCGGCAACATCCCTGTAGCAACAAGGACACCGCGCGCGGCCGGCCTGCACCCCGGCCGCGCTGCCGCATGACCGCCCGTTTTTTCCCCGACATCTCCATCACGCCCTAGAAGGAAGCCCCCCGTATGCCGCAGTCGCTGCCATCCTCCGCTGCCGTAGTTTCGGACCGTCGCCGCTGGCAATTCTGGATCGATCGCGGCGGCACCTTCACCGATGTGGTGGGGCTTCGGCCGGACGGCACGGTGGTCACGCACAAGCTGTTGTCCGAGAACCCGGAGCAGTACAGCGATGCCGCCGTGGCCGGCATCCGCCACCTGCTGGGGCTGGCGCCGGGCGAGCCGGTCACGCCGGCGCAGGTGGAAGTGGTGAAGATGGGCACCACCGTTGCGACCAATGCCTTGCTCGAGCGCAAGGGCGAGCCGGTGGCGCTGTTCATCACGCGCGGCTTTCGCGATGCGCTGCGCATCGCCTACCAGAACCGGCCGCGCCTGTTTGACCTGAACATCGTGCTGCCGGAGCTGCTCTACCGCGAAGTGGTGGAGGTGGGCGAGCGCCTGGATGCGCAGGGAGAAACGGTGACGCCGCTCGACCAAGCCGCGCTGCGCGCAGACATGCAGCGCGTATTCGGCAGCGGCATCCGCGCCATTGCCATCGTGTTCCTGCACGGCTACCGCCAGGCGGCCCACGAGCAGGCCGCCGCGCGGATCGCCCGGGAGACCGGCTTTACGCAGATTTCCGTTTCGCATCAGGTGTCGCCACTGATGAAGCTGGTCTCGCGTGGCGATACCACGGTGGTGGACGCCTACCTGTCGCCGATCCTGCGCCGCTATGTCGGGCAAGTGGAGCAGCAGATGCCGGGCGTGCGCCTGCAGTTCATGCAGAGCAGCGGCGGCCTGACCGATGCACACCGCTTCCAGGGCAAGGACGCCATCCTGTCCGGCCCGGCCGGCGGCATCGTCGGCATGGTGCGCTCGTCGCAGAGCGCGGGCTTCGGGCGCATCATCGGCTTCGACATGGGTGGCACGTCGACCGATGTCTCGCACTTCAACGGCGCTCATCCCGTTGATTTCGAGCGCGTGTTCGAGACCAGCGTGGCGGGCGTGCGCATGCGCGCGCCCATGATGAGCATCCATACGGTGGCCGCAGGCGGCGGCTCCATCCTGCATTTCGACGGCAGCCGTTTCCGCGTCGGCCCCGATTCGGCCGGTGCCAACCCGGGGCCGGCGAGCTACCGGCGCGGCGGCCCGCTGGCGGTGACCGACTGCAATGTCATGCTCGGCAAGATCCAGCCGCGGCATTTCCCCGCGGTGTTCGGCCCGCGCGCCGATGCCGCGCTGGACCGCGACACAGTGGCGGCCAGGTTCGCGGCGCTGGCGCAGGCGGTAACAGAGGCGACCGGCGATCAACGCAGCGCCGAGCAGGTGGCCGAAGGCTTCATCGAGATCGCGGTCGGCAATATGGCCAATGCCATCAAGCAGATCTCCGTGCAGCGCGGCCACGACGTGACCGGCTACACACTGACCACCTTCGGTGGCGCCGGCGGGCAGCATGCCTGCCTGGTGGCGGACGCCCTCGGCATGCAGACCGTGTTCGTGCATCCGCTGGCGGGCGTGTTGTCGGCGTACGGCATGGGGCTGGCCGACCGCACCGCCATGCGCGAGCGCGCCGTGGAGGCGCGCCTGGACGACAGTGCATTGCCCGCGTTGCAAGCTACGCTCGATGCGCTGGCAAGCGAAGCGCGCAAGGAACTGCTGGAGCAGGAAGTCGCCGAGGCGCAGATCGATGTGGTGCGCCGTGCGCACCTGCGCTACGAGGGCACGGATTCGGCGCTGGTGGTGCCATTCGGCACCTTGCCTGCCATGCAGGCGGCGTTCGATGCCGCGTACCGCCAGCGCTATGCCTTCCTGATGCAGGGCAAGCCCCTGGTCGTGGAAGCCCTCTCGGTGGAAGCCATCGGCAGCAGCGAGCCGCCCGAGGAGAAACTGCCCGACGCGCAGCCGCGCTCCGGTGGCCCCGTGCCGGCGGAACTGGTGCGCATGTTCAGCGGCGGTGCCTGGCACGACACGGGCCTGTTCCCGCGCGATACGCTGCGCCCCGGCGACGTGCTGCCGGGCCCCGCCATCATCGCCGAGCGCAACGCCACCACGGTGGTGGAGCCCGGCTGGCAGGCCGAGCTGACCGCGCGCGACCACCTGGTGCTGACCCGCGCCGTGCCGCGTGCGCAGCGGCGCGCCATGGGCACCGACGCTGATCCGGTCATGCTGGAAGTGTTCAACAACCTGTTCATGTCGATCGCCGAGCAGATGGGCCAGCGCCTGCAGAACACGGCGTACTCGGTCAACATCAAGGAGCGGCTCGACTTCTCCTGCGCCATCTTCGATGCCGGCGGCAACCTGATCGCCAATGCCCCGCACATGCCGGTGCACCTGGGCTCGATGGGCGAGAGCATCAAGACGGTGATCGCGCGCAACGCCGGGCACATGGCCGATGGCGATGTCTACGTGCTCAACGACCCGTACAACGGCGGCACGCACCTGCCGGACGTGACGGTGATCACGCCGGTCTTCGACGAGGCCGGCGAGGAGATCCTTTTCTACGTCGGCTCGCGCGGCCACCACGCCGATATCGGCGGCATCACGCCGGGCTCGATGCCGCCGGACTCCACGGTGGTGGAGGAAGAGGGCGTGATGATCGACAACGTTCCGTTGGTGAAGGCCGGCGTGCTTGACGATGCCGGCATGCGCGCACTGCTGGCGGGCGCGCGCTACCCGGCCCGCAATATCGACCAGAACATGGCCGACCTGCGCGCCCAGGTGGCGGCCAACGCCAAGGGCGTGGAGGAGCTGCGCAAGATGGTGGTGCAGTTCGGCCTGCCGGTGGTGCGCGCCTATATGGGCCATGTGCAGGACAACGCCGAGGAAGCCGTGCGCCGGGTCATCACCGCGCTGAAGGACGGCGCTTATCGCTACCCGCTGGACAATGGCGCGCAAATCCAGGTACGCGTGACCGTGGACCAGGCCAGGCGCGAAGCCGTGGTGGACTTCACCGGCACTTCGGCGCAACTGCCCAACAACTTCAACGCGCCGCGCGCGGTCTGCATGGCGGCCGTGCTCTACGTGTTCCGTACGCTGGTCAACGAGGACATCCCGCTCAACGCCGGCTGCCTCAAGCCGATCAACGTGATCATCCCCGAAGGCTCCATGCTCAATCCGCGCTATCCGGCCTCGGTGGTGTCGGGCAATGTGGAAACGTCCTCGTGCATCACCAACGCGCTGTATGGCGCGCTGGGCGTGGTGGCGGCCAGCCAGGGCACCATGAACAATTTCACTTTCGGCAACGCACGCTACCAGTACTACGAGACCATCTCCGGTGGCAGCGGCGCGGGACCGGGTTTCGACGGCTGCGACGTGGTGCAGACCAATATGACCAACTCGCGCCTGACCGATCCGGAGGTGCTGGAATGGCGCTTCCCGGTGCGGCTGGAAAGCTATGAGATCCGGCCCGGCTCGGGTGGCGCGGGGCAGTGGCACGGCGGCAACGGCGGCATCCGCAAGGTGCGCTTCCTCGAGCCGATGACGGCGTCGATCCTGTCCAACAACCGCTTGCACGCGCCGTTCGGCATGGCCGGCGGCGAGCCTGGCGCGATGGGCCGCAACTACGTGGTGCGGGGTGACGGGAGCGAGCAAGCGCTGGGCCATGTCGGGCGTTGCGAGATGAAAGCGGGCGATGTCTTCGTGGTGGAAACGCCGGGAGGCGGGGGCTACGGCAAGGTGTAAGGGCCCGCCTGGCGAGGGTTTTTACCGATAACGTGAACGCAGGGTGCGACAAAGAATGAATGCCCAATTCCTGTTCAGGTTATTCGCGCCATGCACATCGCGGCGAAGCCGCCCTTTGCGTTTACAAGCGGGTTGCGTTCGGTCATTCATGGCAGGGCGTGCCGATTCATGCTGTGCTGACCGATCCCGGCGCTGTTGATGCCGCGATTGGCGGCGCGGGTTGGCTTGCCTGAGCATCGTCAACGAGCCACCAAGGAGATCCCATGCCGGACAACGCAAGCTGTGCCCACGCGGCCACGGCTGACTTTCATCGCCTGCTGGCGCGCGAGTTGCCGGAGCACGACGAGCAGGACTGGGAAGACGCGCAGCGCGGCTTTGTCGGCACCATCCCCAATGCCAAGGTGGCGCGCGCCAACGGGCACGGCGTGTGGAACATGGAGGCCTACGGCTTTCTCGACGCCGCCGAGGCGCCGGATACCGTCAACCCCAGCCTGTGGCGGCAGGCGCGCCTGAACCGCATCCACGGCCTGTTCCAGGTCACGCCGCGCATCTTCCAGGTGCGCGGGTTCGATATCGCCAATATCACCTTTATCGAAGGCGACACCGGCGTGATCGCGCTGGACGCGCTGACCTGCCCGGAGACCGCCGCAGCGGCGCTCGCGCTGTACCGGGCGCATCGCGGCAACCGCACGCTGCACACCGTGATCTACAGCCATAGCCACGCCGACCACTTTGGCGGCGTGGCGGGGCTGGTGGACGAGGCCGACGTGCGCGCCGGGCGGGTCCAGGTGATCGCGCCCTCCGGCTTCATGCACCACGCTATCGCCGAGAACGTGATCGGCGGCGTGGCCATGGCGCGTCGCGCGCAGTTCCAGTTTGGCCACACGTTGGCCAAAGGGCCGGCCGCGCAGGTGGATGCCGGCCTGGGCAAGACGCTGCCCATGGGCCGCTCGACGCTGATCGCGCCAACGCTGTCGATCGAGGCCGAGCACGAGATCCACGTGATCGACGGGCTGGAGATCGAGTTCCAGCTCACGCCTGAGACCGAGGCGCCCTCCGAGATGCACCTGTTCATCCCGTCCGAGGGCGCGCTCAACCTGGCCGAGAACGCTACCCACAACTTGCACAACCTGTGCCCGCTGCGTGGCGCCAAGGTGCGCGACGCGCTGGCGTGGTCCAAGTACCTGCACCGCGCGCTGCGCCGCTACGGCCCGCGTACCGAGGTGGTGCTGGCCCAGCACCACTGGCCGACCTGGGGCGCGGAGCGCGCCCGGCGCTTCCTGTCCGAGCAGCGCGACCTGTACCGCGTGCTGCACGACCAGACCGTGCGGCTGATGAGCCACGGCCTGAAGGCCAGCGAGATCGCCGAAGGGCTGCAACTGCCGGAGTCGCTGGCCAGGCGCTGGCACACGCGCGGCTACTACGGCACCGTGTCGCACAACGTCAAGGCGATCGTGCAGCACTACCTGAGCTGGTACGACGCGCATCCGGCCAACCTGCATGCGCTGCCACCGGTGGCCGCCGCGCGCAAGCACCTGGAATACATGGGCGGCATCGACGCCGTGATGGCCAAGGCCCGCGCCGACTACGAGCGCGGCGAGTTCCGCTGGGTGGCCGAGGTGCTCAAGCACGCGGTCTACGCGCATCCCGCGCACGCCGAGGCGCGCGAGCTGGCGGCTCGCGCGCTGGAGCAGATGGGCTTCCAGGCCGAATCGGCGACGTGGCGCAATGCCTACCTGCTGGCCGCGCGCGAGTATCGCGAAGGGCCGCCGCAGGCCAATCCGCAGGGGCCGCCGGCCAACGCGCTGATGGGCTCGATGAGCAACGAGCTGTTGTTCGACGCGCTGGCGGTGCGCATCCACGGCCAGCGCGCGCAGGGCATGGCGTGCCAGATCGGCTGGCAGTTCACCGACAGCGGCGAGCATTGGGTGAGCACGCTGTCGAACTGCGCGCTGAGCAGCCTGCAGGTGGAGGCGGCCGATGTGGCGGACAAGGCGGACAAGGCGGACGTGGTCATCGAGACCAGCCGCGACACGCTCGACGCCATCCTGACCCGGCGCTGGACGGCGGCCGAGGCCGTGGCGCAAGGCCGGCTCACGCTGCGCGGCGATGTGTCGCTGCTGCCGCGCTTCATGGGCTTGCTGGACCAGTTCAGCGGCAGCTTCCCGGTGGTGGACGCGGCCCCTTGGCCGGATTGGGTTTAGGTGATTTAAGTGGCTTGTGAGGCGCAATTGGCCCGGATGTCGCCCGGCCCGCGTGATGGCTGCGGAGCTTGTCCGGGCCACCACCGCCTTTTGTCCGTCAAGCCACCTCTGCTGCAACGCGGGAACCCCCTCTCGACAAGGTATAATCCCGGTTTCCCGCCAGCACGGCGCCCCAACCAGCGGCGCCGGCCGGTAGCAGCCCCTACCTCCTGCCCTCCCGACCGCTCAGACCATGGCGCATTTCTCGTGCTTCCCCGGTGCATTGGCGCTTTCCGCCTTTCGCCAGCAACGCCTGCTCACCGCCCTCAAGCAGATCGACGCCGACATCGAGTCGGTGCACGGCCAGTTCCTGCATTTTGTCGACACCGACGTGCCGCTGTCGCAAGACGACAGCGCCCGCATCGCCGCGCTGTTGACCTATGGCGCGCCTTTCGAGGCACAAACCGACGGTGATCGCTTTGTGGTGATTCCGCGCTTCGGCACCATCTCGCCGTGGGCCAGCAAGGCGACCGACATCGCGCATAACTGCGGCTTCGAGCACGTGCACCGCATCGAGCGCGGCATCGAGATCACCGTGATCTGCAAGAAGGGCCTGCTGCGCGGGCGCAAGACGCTGGACGCCGGCACGCGTGCCGCGGTGGCAGCCCACCTGTTCGACCGCATGACCGAAAGCGTGGTGGCTTCGCGTGAAGACGCCGCCGGCCTGTTCCAGGAACTGCCGGCCAAGCCGCTGCGCTTCATCGACATCTCCGGTGGCCGCGCCGCGCTGGCGCAAGCCAATACCGAAATGGGCCTGGCCCTGTCGGAAGACGAGATCGACTACCTGGTGGACGCCTACGCCAAGCTGGAGCGCAACCCGACCGACGTCGAGCTGATGATGTTCGCGCAGGCCAACAGCGAGCACTGCCGCCACAAGATCTTCAACGCCACCTGGACCATCGACGGCGTGCAGCAGGACAAATCCCTGTTCGCCATGATCCGCAATACCCACCAGCTCAACCCGCAAGGGTCGATCGTGGCGTACTCGGACAACTCCGCGGTGATGGAAGGCGATGTGGCCGAGCGCTGGTTCCCGCGCGGCACCGAGCAGAAGTACGGCCGCCATGAGGCGCTGACCCACACGCTGATGAAGGTGGAGACGCACAACCACCCGACCGCCATCTCGCCGTTCCCCGGTGCCTCCACCGGCGCCGGCGGTGAAATCCGCGACGAAGGCGCCACCGGCCGCGGCGGCAAGCCCAAGGCTGGCCTGACCGGCTTCACGGTCTCCAACCTGATGCTGCCCGACGCCGTGGAAGGCTGGGAAAACGCGCGCGACGCCGCCCAGCCGGTGGCGCACCGCAACCCGGACGACAAGGTGAGCGTGACCGGCAAGCCGGACCGCATCGCCTCGCCGCTGCAGATCATGACCGAAGGCCCGCTTGGCGGCGCCGCGTTCAACAATGAATTCGGCCGCGCCATCCTGGGCGGCTACTTCCGCGTCTACGAGCAAAACGTGGGCGGCACCGTGCGCGGCTATCACAAGCCGATCATGATCGCCGGCGGCATCGGCAATATCGATGCCGGCCACACGCACAAGAAGGCGCTGCCGGCCGGCTCGCTGCTGATCCAGCTGGGTGGCCCGGGCATGCGCATCGGCATGGGCGGCAGCGCCGCCAGCTCGATGGCGACCGGCACCAATACGGCCGACCTGGACTTCGATTCGGTCCAGCGCGGCAACCCGGAAATGGAGCGGCGCGCGCAGGAAGTCATCAACGCCTGCTGGCAGCTTGGCGACGACAACCCCATCCTGTCGATCCACGACGTGGGCGCGGGCGGCATCTCCAATGCCTTCCCCGAGCTGGTGGACGGCGCAGGCCGCGGCGCGCGCTTCGACCTGCGCCAAGTGCACCTGGAAGAGTCGGGCATGAGCCCGGCCGAGATCTGGTGCAACGAGTCGCAGGAACGCTATGTGATGGCGGTGGCGCCGGAGTCCTTCCCGCTGTTCCAGACCATGTGCCAGCGCGAGCGTTCGCCGTTTGCCGTGGTGGGCATCGCCACCGAAGAGCAGCAGCTGCAGCTGGTCGATGCGCATGTCGACGCGGCGCTCAAGGAACACTATGCCGTGAACATGCCGATGGACGTGCTGCTGGGCAAGCCGCCGCGCATGCACCGCGACGTCAAGCACGTGGAGCAAAGCCTGCCCCCGGTGGACGTGACCGGCATCGCGCTGGACAAGGCCGTGCGCGACGTGCTGCGCCACCCGACCGTGGCCAGCAAGTCGTTCCTGATCACCATCGGCGACCGCACGGTTGGCGGCATGAACGCACGCGACCAGATGGTCGGCCCCTGGCAGGTGCCGGTGGCCGACGTGGCGGTGACCACGCTCGACTACAAGGGCCGCGCCGGCGAAGCCATGACCATGGGCGAGCGCACGCCGCTGGCCGTGATCAACGCCCCCGCCTCGGGCCGCATGGCCATCGGCGAGGCGCTGACCAACCTGGCCGCCGCGCCGGTCAAGGACCTGGGCAAGGTCAAGCTGTCTGCCAACTGGATGGCCGCCTGCGGCGTGGACGGCGAAGACGCCAAGCTGTACGACACGGTGCACGCGGTCGGCATGGAACTGTGCCCGGCGCTGGGCATCAGCATCCCGGTGGGCAAGGATTCGCTGTCCATGCGCACCAAGTGGCAGGACGATGGCGTCGACAAGGAAGTGGTCGCGCCGGTCTCGCTGATCATCTCGGCGTTTGCCGCCGTGGATGACACCGACCGCACCCTGACCCCGCAACTGCGCACCGATGCGGGCGACAGCGTGCTGATCGCCATCGACCTCGGCCGTGGCAAGAACCGTCTCGGCGGCAGCATCCTGGCGCAGGTGACGCAGCAGGTTGGCAATACCACGCCGGACGTGGACAGCGCCGAAGACCTGAAGAACTTCTTCAACGTGATCCAGCGCCTGAACCGCGACGGCAAGCTGCTGGCATACCACGACCGTTCCGACGGTGGCTTCATGGCAGCGCTGGCCGAGATGGCCTTTGCCGGCCATTGTGGCCTGTCGCTCAACGTCGACATGCTGGCGCTGGACCCCGTGCAGGAACAGGACTTCGGCGACGCCAAGAACTGGGCGCAGCAAATCTCCGGCCGCCGCGACGAGCAGACCCTGCGCGCACTGTTCTCGGAAGAGCTCGGCGCGGTGATCCAGGTCCGCCAGGAAGAGCGCGATGCCGTGTTCGCGGTGCTGCGCGAAGTTGGCCTGTCGGCCTGCAGCCACGTGGTGGGCAAGCCCAATGCCACCGACCAGATCGAGATCTACCGTGACGCCAAGAAGGTCTTCGGCGCCGCGCGCAGCGAGCTGCAGCGCACCTGGAGCGAAGTCAGCTGGCGCATCGCGCGCCTGCGCGACAACCCGGCTTGCGCCGACAGCGAATACGATCGCGTGCTCGACGCGGCGGACCCGGGTATCTCGCCTGTCCTGACCTTCGATCCGGCGCAAGACATCGCCGCACCGTTCGTGGCCACCGGCGCGCGTCCGCGCGTGGCGATCCTGCGCGAGCAGGGCGTCAACTCGCAGATCGAAATGGCGTACAGCATGGACCGCGCCGGCTTCGACACGCACGACGTCCACATGAGCGACCTGATCGCCGGGCGCGCCAACCTGGCTGACTTCTCCGGCTTTGTCGCTTGCGGCGGCTTCAGCTACGGCGACGTGCTGGGCGCCGGTGAAGGCTGGGCCAAGACCATCCTGTTCAACGCGCAGATGGCCGAGCAGTTCGCGGCGTTTTTCAACCGCCAGGACACCTTCGCGCTGGGCGTGTGCAACGGCTGCCAGATGATGAGCAACCTGGCCCCGATCATCCCCGGCGCGGGCGCATGGCCCAAGTTCACCCGCAACCAGTCGGAGCAGTACGAAGCGCGCTACGTCACCGTGCAAGTGCAATCCTCGCCGTCGATCTTCTTCGCCGGCATGGAAGGCAGCCGCATCCCCATCGTGGTGGCGCACGGCGAAGGCTTCGCCGACTTCTCGCAGCAAGGCGACAAGAGCCAGGCCCAGGTGGCGCTGCGTTTCGTGGACAACCACGGCGCGCCGACGCAAACCTACCCGCTGAACCCGAACGGCTCGCCGGACGGCATTACCTCGGTGACCACCACCGATGGCCGCTTCACCGTGCTGATGCCGCACCCGGAGCGCGTGTTCCGCACCGCCACCATGAGCTGGGCGCCGGACGCCTGGAAGCAGGTGGAAGATGGCGGCAGCCCGTGGATGCGCATGTTCCGCAACGCGCGCAAGTGGGTGGGTTGATCGGCCTGCTGTTTTTCGCGCTGTAGAAAGGAAAAGCCCGCTTCGCGCGGGCTTTTCCTTTTGTCGATGCGGGATTCACTGAGCGGGTTGGCTGCCTCAGATAAGTGCTGAAAAATACCCAAACAAGACCTTTGGTTTGGACAGGCCATCATTAATCGCTATGATTCACTGTGATTCAACCCGCATCGAAAAGGACTACATATGGCCCAGACCGAAACCAAGGTGCTGACCGTGCATGTGCCGTTGCCACTGGCCGAGAAGGTCGATCAGTTGGCGACCCGCCTGGAGCGCTCGCGCGGCTGGATCATGAAGCAGGCCCTATCTGCCTGGATCGATCAGGAGGAAGAGCGCAGCCGTCTGACACGTGAGGCTTTGGCCGACGTGGATGCAGGTCGCGTTATCGATCATCAGGCCGTTCAGGCTTGGGCCGATGGTCTCGGCACGGACACGCCCCCGCCGGTCTCGCGCTGATGCTGATGGACCTTAAGTGGACCAGCAAGGCGCTCTCCGACCTGACTCGCCTGTACGAGTTTTTGGCCCCTGTGAATAAGCAGGCAGCTGCACGAACAGTCCAGGCTCTCGCCGCAGCACCTGCAAGTTTTCTGGCTCACCCACGCATCGGTGAGCAGCTTGATGAATTCGAACCCCGCGAGGTGCGGCGGATTCTTGTGGGGCACTATGAGATGCGCTATGAGATTCAGGATTCGACAATCTACGTGCTGCGGGTGTGGCATACCCGAGAAGATCGCTAAGACGACTTGCCTCAAGCTACCCGCCGCGTACTCCAGGCCTGATAAACGTAATACAACGGCCGCTGCGGATCCGATTGCCTGGCCGATGCCGGCGCCGCGCCGCGGATCTGCATGGTGACCAGCACCATGCGGGCGGCTTTCACGGGGGAGTAGCGGTCGCGCAACGGCAGCATGGGCAGCACGGCGCGCCATTCCGGGGGCAGGCCATCGTGGCTGAAGGTGCCGAGCGCGCAGTAGCCCCATCCTTCGGATGTGAGGTGCCAGAGTTGCCGGTAGGGGCTGCCGCCTGATGCCGATGATGCCACTGAAGCCATGGTCTCCCTCGTTCGCGTGCCGGTGCCCGCGGCGGGAGGTCAGGCGGGCTTGCGCTATCCAGGCTGCGTGTCGGCCAGGGTGGCGGCGGCACGCATGGCCTTGATATTACCCATGTGCGGCGACCGTGGGAATGCTCGGCGCGCTTTGGGAGTGCGGCAGCGCGCACACCACACGCCGTGTTTGGTGCCCGGCATACAGTGCATCACCCGGAGTTCGTCACTTGCCGGCGGCGGGGCTTTGTTGTCCTAGTTGTCCTACAGCCCGCTGAACCAGTTATACCCCTGGTCTTCCCAGTAACCACCCGGGTTCTCGTTGGTCACGAAGAGCGCGGCGATATGCTTGGGGTTCTTGAAGCCGAGCTTGGTCGGCACCCGCAGCTTGAGCGGGTAGCCATACCGGGCGGGCAGCGGCTCGCTGCCAAAATCCAGTGCCAGCATGGTCTGCGGGTGCAGCGCGGTTTCCATGTCGAGGCTGGAGTAATAGCGGTCCGCGCATTTGAAGCCGATATAGCGGGCGGTGGTGTCCGCGCCGATGCGCTCCAGGAAGGTGCGCAGCGCAACGCCGCGCCATTCGCCGATCGCGCTCCAGCCTTCGATGCAGATATGCCGCGTGATCTGCCCCGCCTGCGGCAGCGCGCGCAGTTGCGCCAGGCTCCATGCGCGCTTGTCGGCGACCAGCCCGGAGACTTCGAGGCGGTAGCCGGCACCGTCGACCTCCGGCACGTCGTACTCAGGATAGAAGGCGTTGAACGGGAAGGGCTGCGTGATCTGGCTGCGCGCGTAGGTGGGTGCGAGCCGGTTGCGGTTGAACAGCCAGGCCTGCACGCGATCGTTCCAGCGCGACATCGACCACAGCACCTTGTCCACGGCGTCGCCATCCTGCAAGGTGCAGCCCGCCAGCATGGACAGGGCGCCTAGCGAGAGCGAGGAGCGCAGCAACAGGCGTCGCTGGAGCTGCACGAGCTGGGGCTTGAAATCAGCCGCGCTTGGCGGCTCCGAGGCCGGCATGACGATCCGCTTGTCATCGTTGGGGGCGCTCATGCTTGGACATCTCCATGGCCAGCGCGCCCGGCGCGTCCGGTCAACATTGGCAACAAGGTGGCCGGCACCAGGATGACCAGCGCCAGGTGAATTACCACAAAACCCACGATCCCCGCCATGGCGAGGAAATGCACGTGGCGCGCAGTGTCGAACCCGCCAAACAGCGTCGCCAGCCAGTCCAGCTGCACGGGCTTCCAGATGGCCAGCCCGGATGCCACCACCAGCACGCCCAGCAGCAGCACCGCCACATACATCAGCCGCTGCACCGCGTTGTAGGCGCCGGGCCGATGCGGCAGGCGCAGCCGGATGGCAAGCGACGCGTCACGCAGGACGCCGCGCGCGCTCAGCGGCAGGAAGTGGCGCCGGAAATGCCGCGTGGCGAGACCATAAAGCAGGTAGACCAGGCCATTGGCGGCCAACAGCCACATGGCCGCGAAATGCCATGCGATCGAGCCGCCCAGCCAGCCGCCCACCGTCGCCCAGGCCGGGAATTTGAAGGGAAACAGCGGCGATGCGTTGTAGATCGCCCAGCCGCTCATCACCATGCAGGCCATGGCGAAGGCGTTGATCCAGTGCGTGGCGCGCACGACCAGCGGATGGACGATGGCGCGCCGCGCGGGGGCGGAGGAGGGGAGCTTGCGCATGACAGGGAACGTTGGCGGGACAGCAAGGATCCAGGCCGGACGGCGCCGGCCCGGGCGGGTCTTACATCGGGGGCACCACGCCTTGCTTGCCGGCCGAGATAAAGCGCGCGGTCAGCCCGCCGTCGGCGCCCTTGCTGGCAAACAGCACGATATGCGCGCCAGGGACCAGCAAGGAGCGGTCGCCGGGTTCCAGGTTGACGATGGGCACGTCGTTGGGGATCACGATGCGCTTTTCGCCGTCGGGGTACTTCACGGTGATGGTACGGCCGTTGCTGACCACCACGTTGCCCACGGTGCCGTTGGTCATGCTGCTGTTCTTGCCGAGGTCCCACGCACGGTGGCCCTCGCCGCTGCCGCGCATGCTCGGCGGGAACACGTGCACCTCGAGCGCCTTGAGCGAGCCATCCGCCTGCGGCACGGCGGCCGAGCCGATATAGCTGCCGGGCTTGATCTCATCGACCTTCGCCAGCGTCACCGCGCGCACCGCCGTGTCCTTGGTCAGGCCCACGTCCAGGTCCTGTCCCGACCGCGTGCGCACCTTCAGCGTGTCGCCGGCGAAGGCGGTCACGGTGCCGCGCACGCCGGTCGGCGTGGCGGCGGGAGCGGGCTGCGCCAGCACTGCGGGCGCAGCGGCAAACATGGCGCCGGCGAGCAGCGCCGGGGCCACCAAGGTACGCGTCAACATGCTCGAAACGATCTTCATCCTGGAACTCCTGGTGCGTGGAAAGTGCTACCTAGGTTAGGGTGATGGCCGGGTCGCTCGGGTGACTTTTTGATGACAAAAAAGTCATAAATCAGGGCTCCGGCCACCGCTAGAATGGCGGCATATCGTTGAATGGCATTGCGCATCATGAGCATCCTCGTCATCGAAGACGACCCCAAGACCGGCGATTACCTCAAGAAGGGTTTGCGCGAAAGCGGCTACGCCGTGGATCTCGCGCGCACCGGTACGGACGGTCTGCACATGGCGCTGGAACACGCCTACGACCTCGTCGTGCTCGACGTGATGCTGCCGGGCATCGACGGCTGGGAAATCATGCGCGCGCTGCGCGCGCGGCGCGACCTGCCGGTGATCTTCCTGACCGCGCGCGACCATGTCAACGACCGCATCCACGGGCTTGAGCTCGGCGCCGACGACTACCTGGTCAAGCCGTTTTCGTTCATCGAGCTGGTGCTGCGCATCCGCACGCTGCTGCGCCGCGGCGTGGTGCGCGAGGCGGAGCTGTTCGAATTCGCCGACCTCAAGCTCGATGTCCTGCGCCGCAAGGTGACGCGCCAGGGCGTGGAGATCGTGCTGACCAACAAGGAATTCCTGCTGCTGCACCTGCTGGTCAAGCGCCAGGGCGAGGCGCTGTCGCGCACGCTGATTGCCGCCGAGGTGTGGGACATGAACTTCGACAGCGACACCAACGTCGTCGACGTGGCCATCAAGCGGCTGCGCGCCAAGGTCGACCAGCCCTTCGACAAGAAGCTTATCCATACCGTGCGCAGCATCGGCTATACCTTCGGCGAGGGCGCGTGAAAGCCTGGTCCTCGCGCTCGCTGACCGCGCGCACCACGTTGTCGTTCGCCGCGATTGCCTGCGTGGTGATCGGCGCGCTGGGCGCGTATTTCTACCAGTCCGTCAAGACCTCGATGGAGGCCCGCGCCGATCTGCAGCTGATCGGGCGCGTGGCGCATTTCCGCCGGCTGGCCAGCGATGTGTACACCGTCGGCGAGCTCAAGGACCGGCCTTTGCTGTTCGAATCCATGCTCGGCGCCGAGCGCGACGTGCTGATTTTCCGCAAGCCGGGCGAGCCGCCGTTTATCCACGTCAACCCGGACAACCTGCCGGTGCCGGCAAAGCTTGAGGCCTCTGCGCCGGGCGACGGCGCCGGCCCGAGCGCGGCCAGCATCTTGCGCACCCGGCTGGACAACGGCGTGCCGGTGCACTGGGCGGCCGCGATGGCGCGCTCCAGCGAGGATGGCGGCGTGGTCGAGGTGATTGCCGCGCATCCCATGAGCAACGAAGTGCGGATGCTCGCCGCTTACCGCGACCGCGTGGTGCTGGCCGCGCTGGTCGGCATGCTGGCGGCGACCGCGCTCGCCTTCTTCGCCATCCGGCGCGGGCTCAAGCCGGTTGGCGGCATCGCCGCGCGCGCCGCCGAGATCAGCCCGGCCAGCCTGGCGGTGCGCCTGGACGAGCGGGATGCCCCCGCCGAGCTGCGCGGCCTCGTCGGCGCGTTCAACGCCATGCTGGACCGGCTGGCCGACGGCTACGAACGGCTGTCCCAGTTCTCCGCCGACCTGGCCCACGAGATCCGCACGCCCGTGGGCGCGCTGATCGGCCAGACCCAGGTCACGCTGAGCCAGTCGCGCCGGCCGGAGGAATACCAGGACGTCCTCGAGTCCAACCTGGAGGAGCTGAACCGGCTCGGCCATATCGCCGAGAACATCCTGTTCCTGGCGCAGGCCGACCATGCCGGGCTGGTTATCGAGCGCGCCCCGGTGTCGCTGCCTGACGAGCTCAACAAGATCGCCGAGTATTTCGAAGGGCCGGCGGACGAGAAGGCGATGACGTTCGAAGTGGAGGCGCTCAGCACGGTCTGGGCCAATCCGCTGCTGTGCCGCCGCGCCATCAACAACCTGGTGGTCAATGCCGTGCGCTACGGCGCGCCGGGCAGCGTGGTGCGGCTCAGCAGTACCGAAGAGCCTGACGGCATCGTCGTTGCGGTGGAAAACCAGGGCGAGGCCATCCCGCAAGCCCAGCTCGACCGCCTGTTCGACCGCTTTTATCGCGGCGATGCGGCGCGCAGCCGGGTCACGGAGTCCAACGGCCTCGGCCTGGCCATCGTGAAGGCCATCATGGTGCTGCACGGCGGCGGCGTGAAGGCCAGTTGTCCCGCGCCGGGGCTGGTGCGGTTTGCGCTGCGGTTCCCGCGGCAGCAAGGGTTGGCTGCCTGAAATTGTGGCGGCTGGCGCCTGCCAGCCGTGCGCGCGGGATCCCCGCGCGCTTCATTGCCGCTTCGTTGCTAGCGCTACAACAGCGATGCAACAGCGTTACAGCAGCGTATCCAGCAGATCCGGCCCAAACACCTCCCGGTGCACCCGGTCCGCCTTCACGCCACGCGCCTGCAGCGCCGCGCGCTGTGCCTGCATGAACGGCAGCGGCCCGCACAGGTAGAAGTCCGCATCCGCAAGCTCATCGTCGGCCAGAATCACATCGATATCCATGCGGCCGGGCAGGGCGGGTTGCGCCAGAAATTCCGCCGGCTCCTCGGATTCCAGGAAAAAGTGCGTGCGCAGCTTGGGCAGCTTGCGGGCGGCATGCTTGACGTCCTTCAGGTGCGCCACGTGCGAGGCCATGCGCGCGGCGTGGCCGAATACGACCTTGCGTGAAGGATTGCGCTGCGCGACGGTGTTCAGCGCGCTGATCATGGGCGTGACACCGACGCCGGCCGAGAGCAGCACGATGGGGGTGCTGGACTCGATGCGCGGGGCGAAGTCGCCAAAGGGCTGGCTGACCAGCAGCACGTCGCCTTCAAGGGCGTTTTCGTGCAGCCAGTTCGAGACCGCGCCGGCGGGCAGGTCCTCGCCATTGCCGCGGTCGCGCTTGACCGAGATGCGCCAGGTCTTGCCGTTGGGCGCGTCGGACAAACTGTACTGGCGCTGCTGGAAGGCGCCGGGGGTGAGTTCCACCACCACGGAGATGTACTGGCCGGGCAGGAAGTCGGCCAGCGTGGTGCCGCCCACGGCTTCGAGCGTGAAGGCGGTGATGTCGGCGCTTTGTTCTTCGCGCGCGACGATGCGCACGGGCTGGCGGTGATCGGGGCCGGTTTGCGCGCGCTCGTAGAGGCGGGCTTCCGCGGCGATCAGTTCGGCGGCGAGCAGCCAGTAGGCTTCGTCCCATGCGGCGACCAGCGCCGGGGTGGCGGCATCGCCGAGCACTTCGCCGATGGCGCCGAGCAGGTGGCGCGCGACGATGGCGTAGTGGCTGGGCTTGATGCCGACCGATGCATGCTTGTGGACGATGCGGCTGACCACCGGAGCCAGGGCGCTGTTGTCGCCATGGTTGGCGGCGTAGGCGAATACGGCGGAAGCCAGCGACTGCTGCTGCGAACCGTTGGCCTGGTTGCCCATGTTGAACAGGTTGGTCAGCTCGGGCCGATCGGCAAACATGTTGCGATAGAACGTCTGGGTAATGGCCAGGCCATGTTCGCGCAGCACGGGCACGCTCGCGTCGATCAGGGGTCTCGATTGTTCGGACAGCACGGCAACCTCCAAAGATGTGCGTGAAATGCAACAAAAAAGAAAAATGACTCCGCAACGTGGTGCGGTGGCGGCGTACGGTCTGGGTGCAATCCCGGCTCTGCCTGGACGCGGTCAGGTGTCGACGCCTTGAAACCGATTTTATTAAACATGCATTTGCAATGCAACATAAAATTTGCGGCAGCGCGCAAAGATGCATCTTTGGTCCATGTTAGACTGCGGCAACCGTCACACTGAGGCGCAATGCCTGCCGGAGCGCCATCCTGGCGACCTCATACACCATCGCCGCAAACCGGACTTTTCCATGAGACTGACCGACTACACCGACTACAGTCTGCGGACCCTGATCTATGTGGCGGTCCATCCGGGCGAACTGGTCACCATCCAGCACATCGCGGATGCGTTCGGCATTCCCAAGAACCACCTGATCAAGATCGTGCAAAAGCTCGGCCAGGCCGGCTTCCTGCATACGGTGCGCGGGCGCGCCGGCGGCATCGCGCTGGGGCGGCCGGCTTCGGAGATCAATGTGGGCGAAGTGATCCGGACCATGGAGTCGGATTTCAACCTGGTGGAATGCTTCCAGGGCGACGATAACCACTGCATCATCACCCGCGTATGCGGCTTGCGCGGCGTGCTGTCCGCAGCGTTGCGGGCTTATTTCGAGGTGCTGGACGCGTATAGCCTGCAGGATCTGGTGGAGAAGCCTGCGGCGCTCACCCGGGCGTTTGGCGACGGCGGCGCGGCCACCCTGACCGGCATCCCGGTCAAGAACGTGACGCGCAAGGCCAAGGCCTCCCAGGCGACCGCCGAGGGCGCCGGCGAGCAGTAAGCCCGCGTTGCGCCGGTGTCCCGGTTGGCGGGAGCGGCGCCGGGGCGAGGCCGGCCCGGGTTCAGGCCGGCGTCTTGCGAAACGAGATGGCGAAGCGGTTCCAGCTGTTGATCGTGGCAATCAGCAGGGTCAGGTCGACCAGCTCGGCGTCGCCGAAGTGGGGGCGAACCGCTTCCCAGACAGCATCGGGCACATGATCCTGGGCGACCAGCGTGACGGCTTCCGTCCAGGCCAGCGCGGCGCGCTCGCGGTCGGTGAAGAAGGGCGCTTCACGCCAGACCGACAGGGTGGCCAGGCGGCGGTCATTCTCGCCGCCCTTGCGCGCATCGGTGGTGTGCAGGTCGATGCAATAGGCGCAGCCATTGATCTGCGAGGCGCGCAGTCGCACCAGCTCTACCAGCGGTTTTTCCAGGCCGCTCTTGCCGATGCGTTCTTCCAGGCCGAGCACGGCCTTGATGGCGGCGGGGTTGGCTTTGTAGAAGTCGAGACGTTGTTCCATGGTTTGCATTCTACGTATCCCTTCAATGCGCGGCCGCGCCAGCGGCAGCATTGCCGCCCTTGGCTGGCTTGGTGAACCAGATCAGCGGAATGATCACGATGAAGATCACGCCCGAGATCCAGAAGATATCGTTCAAGCCAAGCATGGCGGCTTGCGTGGTGAGGTTGCGTTCGAAGAACGCCATCGCCTGGTCATGGCTGAAACCGGCCGTGGCCTGCAAGGCTTCCAGCGCGTGCACAAAGGCCGGGTTGTGCCGGCTGGCCTGCTCCGCGAGTTGCGAGTGGTGCAGGACATTGCGGTCGTTCCAGGCCGTGCTGGCCAGCGATGTCCCTACCGCGCCGGTGAACACGCGAACAAAGTTCGACAGGCCGGCGGCGGCCGGAATCTTGTCCGGCGACAGCCCCGACAGGATGATCGCGGTCAGCGGCACGAAGAACAGCGCGGTGGGGATGCCTTGCAACAACGTGGGCAGCACCAGCGTCCAGGTGTCCACGGTGGTGGTGTAGCCCGAGCGCATGAAGAACACTGCGGCGAAGCCGGCAAAGGCCATGGTCGCCAGCACCCGCGCATCGGAGCGCGGCATGATCTTGCCCAGCGCCGGCGCCAGTATCACGGCGAAGATGCCCAGTGGCGCGGTCACCAGGCCGGCATTCACGGCCGGGTAGCCAAGGTACTGCTGCATCCATTGCGGCAGCAGGACCAGGTTGGCGAAGAATACGCCGTAGGCTACCGAGATCGCCACGGTGCCGCCCAGGAAGTTGCGCCCGGCAAACAGCTTGAGATCGACGATCGGATGTTCCTCGGTCAGTTCCCAGATCACGAAGAAGATAAAGCTGATCAACGCAACGACACCCAGGCCCACGATCAGCGACGAATGGAACCAGTCGAGATCCTTGCCCTTGTCGAGCATGATCTGCAGCGCTGCCACCCAGGTGATGAGCGAAGCCAGGCCAACCTTGTCGATCGGCAGCGCGCGCTTCGGCGTTTCACGCGAGCGGTAGATGATCCAGGTGACGGCGGCGGCGAACAAGCCTACGGGAATGTTGATGTAGAAGATCCAGGACCACGAGTAGCGGTCGGTCATCCAGCCGCCCAGCGCCGGGCCGGCAATCGGGCCCACGGTAGCCGTCATGGCCCACAGCGCCAGCGCGGTGGAGCTGCGTTGCTTGGGATACGAGCCTAGCAGGATGGCCTGCGAGAGCGGAATCAGCGGGCCGGCCACGGCGCCTTGCAGCACGCGCGCGGCCAGCAGGATCGGCAGGGTGGGCGCAATGCCGCACAGCCAGGATGACAGCACGAACAGCAGGATGGCGCCGACAAACAGGCGTATTTGCCCGATGCGCTGGGTCAGCCAGCCTGTGAGCGGGATCGATACCGCGTTGGCGGCGGCGAACAGCGTGATGACCCACGTGCCTTCGTCCACCGACACACCGAGGTTGCCGGAGATGGTGGGAATGGCCACGTTGGCGATCGACGAGTCGAGCACGTTCATGAAGGTGGCGAGCGCTACCGCGAAGGTGGCTAGCACCAGCTTGCCGCCGGTAAGCGGCGGGGGCTGGAGCGGTTCGGCTGTGTTGGCGTTTTCCATGGTGAACTCGACGGGTTTCTGGCTGGTGTCGGCCGGCTCTTGCCGGATTTAGTTGCCATTTAAGAATCTGAGTTATCAGATAAATAACGAAGAAAAATCCTGGCAAGGCATTACAGGACAGCGCCCTTGGCCGGCTTTTCAGCCGTCTTCGCGGCAACCGCGGTGGCCTGTGCGCCCTGGCTGGATGCGCCCGAGGTGCTGTTCAGCGCGATGATGCGAGCGATTTCAGCATCGGCTTGCTCCCCATAGCCACGGTAGACATTGGTGCTGTAGGTGGTCTTCTTGACCGCGCCGAGTTGCGCGCCGCTGCGGTCCCTGGTGTCCACGTCGACCTGCATCGACAAGCCGATCTGCAGCGGGTGGGCACGCAGCTCCGCCGGGTCGAGCTCGATGCGGGCGGGCAGGCGTTGCACCACCTTGATCCAGTTGCCGGTGGCGTTTTGTGCCGGCAAGGCCGAGAACGCACTGCCGGTGCCGGCGGAGAAGCCCACCACGCGGCCGTGATAGCGCACGCTGCTGCCGTACACGTCCGCGCGCAGCACAACCGGCTGGCCGATTCGCATGTGCTGGAGCTGGACTTCCTTGAAGTTGGCATCCACCCACACGCCATCCAGCGGGACGATGGCCAGCATCGGCGCGCCCGGGGCTACGCGCTGGCCGACCTGTACCGAGCGGCGCGCCACATAGCCCGTGACGGGCGCCGGCAGCGTGTTGCGCGCCAGGGCGAGATGCGCGTCGCGCAGCTTGGCGGCGGCGGCCTGTACGGCAGGATGCTCGGCGACCGTGGTCTGGTCGGTCATGGTGCGGTTGGAGGCAAGTTGCTGGCGGGCGGCTTCGAGCGCGGCCTCGGCGGTCTTGACCGCGTCGCGGGCGTGGGCCACGTCTTCCGCGGACACGGCCCCGGTTTCCGTCACCTGGCTGCGGCGCTGGAAGTCGTCGCGGGCCTTGGCCAGGTCGGCCTGGCGCTGCTGGATCGCGGCCTGGTAGACGTTGTTGTTGACGTAGAGGGCGCTGACCTGGCGCACCGTTTGCGCGAGCTGAGCCTGGGCGTTGCCCAGCGCGACCTGCGCATCGGCCGGGTCGAGGTTGACCACGGCTTCGCCGGCCTGGACGATCTGCGTGTCGTCGGCATTGACGCTGATCACGGTGCCGCTGACCTGCGGCGTGAGTTGCACGAGGTTGCCGTTGACGTAGGCGTCGTCGGTGTCTTCGTGATGCACGGCGTAGGTGAAATAGTAGGCACTGTAGCCGCCGGCGGCAAGCAAGGAGGCTAGGCCCAGCGCGGCAAGCAGGCGCCTGCGGGTGGCCATCTTGCCGGCGGGGGCGGTGTTGCTGTTGTTGTCGGCGGTGGATTCGGTCTGGGTAGCTTCGGTCATGTTGATCACCTTGGTCGCTGTATCGGTGGTGTTATCGGCGTTGAGCGGTTGTTATGGCAATTGCGGCTACTGCGGCTGTTCGGGAGCGCCCGGGGCGGCGGCGCGAAGGACTGGCGGCGTGGCGGCCACCGCGGTGGCCGCCACGCCGGACGTATCCGTGTAGCCGCCGCCAAGAGACGCCGCCAGCGCGATCTGGCGGTCGCGGCGCGTCATGCGCAGCTGGGCCACGGCCTGGTTGCGGGCCAGCGCGCTGGTTTCCGCATTCAACACGGTGAGCTGGGTCGTCAGGCCCTGGCGATATTGCGCAAGAGCCAGGTCGCGGGCACGGCGGCTGTTCTGCTCGGCGCGCAGTGCATCGACCAGTTGCGCATCGATCGTGCGTATCTGGGCCAGTTGCGTCGCCACGTCGGTCAGGGCGCCGATCAGCGTCTGGTTGTAGTTCGCCACTGCCATGTCGAATTCCGCGTAGCGGCCCTTCAACTGCGCGCGCAGCGCGCCGGCATCGAAGATCGGCAGGTGGATGGCCGGGCCGGCGCTGGCGGTGCGGCTGGCGGCGGTGAGAAAGCGGCCAAAGCCAAAGGCATCCAGGCCAATCGCGGCGCTCAGGTTGATGTCAGGGTAGAAGCCGGCCTTGGCCACCTTGATGTCGTGGGTGCTGGCATCCACGCGCCACCGTGCGGCAACGATGTCGGGGCGGCGCGAGACCAGGTCGGCCGGGAGGTTGTCCGGCAGGCGTACGGCATCGCCGGGGCTCAGCGTGGGCCGCGCGAGGGCCAGCCCGCGGTCCGGGCCGCGGCCGAGCAGGGCGCCCAGCTGGTAGCGGGCATTGAGGATGGCGCCGTTGAGCGCCGTGACCGCTGCGTTGCTGGCGTCGAGGTTGGCGTCGGCGGTGCGCTGTTCCACTTCGGTGTCCAGGCCGGAGGCGGCGCGGGCGTGGGTGATGCGGGCCAGCGCACTGCGCTGCCTGACTTCGTCCTGGGCGATGTCGAGCAGGGCGTACAGGCGGGCCAGTTCGTTATAGGCGCGGGCCACGGCCGAGCTGACGGACAGGCGGACCTGCTCCGATTCCGCCTCGGCGGCGCGGCGGGCCGAGACCGATGAGGCCAGCGCTTCTCGGTTCTTGCCCCACAGGTCGAGTTCATAGGTGGCGCTGATCACGCCACGGTTTTCGGTCTGCCAGGAGCCCGCGACGGGCGGTGGCACCATGGCCGTGGCCGAGTACTGCTGGCGGGTCAAGGCGTAACCGGCGTCCACGCGCGGCAAGGTGTTGGCATTGGCGCCTTCGCTGTAGGCAGCGGCGGCGGCCAGGCGCGCCTTGGCCATGTCGATCGACGGGCTGCCTTCGAGCGCCTCGGCAATCAGCCCGCGCAGCTGCGCGTCGCCGAACTGGGCGGCCCAGTCCGCCGCGGGCCAGTGGCCTTGCTCGGCGGGCAGGCTGGCGGTGGTTTCCAGCGCGGTGGGCTCGGCGACGTGCTTGTCGCTGGAGATGCCCGCGTAGCTGGCGCAGCCGGCCAGCCAGGCGCTGAGCAGCAGGGGCAGGACCTTGGCGGAGCGCAGGGCGCGGCCGGTCGTTCGAGAAGTCTGCGTTTTCATTTTCTGATTTGTCAGATAAATGGTTAAAAAAAGACGCGCGCTCAGGCGGCCGAGAATTTGTCGAGCAGGCGCAACAATTCGTTGAACTCGCTCTTGCTGAAATCCTTGAGGCGCGCATTGAGCACCTCGGGGGCGATCTCCGGGATCTGGTCGGCAACGCTGTGGCCCTTGGCGGTGAGCTCCAGGTTCACCACGCGGCGGTCATCCACGCTGCGCGAGCGGGTCAACAGGCCCTTGTGCTCCAGCTTGTCGAGGATGCGGGTCATCAGGCCGGTGTCGATCACCAGCAGCTTGCTCAACTCAAACGGGGTGGTGGCCGTGCCGCGCGACAGCGACAGCAGGATGCCCATCTGCTGGGCGGTGATATCCAGTTCCTTCAGAGCAGCGTCCATCTCCATCAGCACAAGATTGCGGGCCTTGTTGAGATAAAAGCCGACGCTCTCTGTCAGGTTGAAAGTCCCCTTCGTGTAGTGCTTCATGGCTGCCTCCTGTCTTTCGTCCGCTGGCTGGATAATATTTGATAAGTCAGATAAATTCAAGGTCAGAATCTACATTGTTTAGCGTGTGCGGAGAGGGCGGCCGGCAGGTTCCGAATGTGCCGCTTGCCGGCGCGGATGGCTACGCATTCACCCCGCGGCTGGCGAAATACCGGGCCGGGGAATCGCCAAACGCTCGGCGGAACATGGCGATGAAGTTGCTTGGCGTGGCGTAGCCCAGTGCCTGCGCAACCTCGCCCACGGCCTCGCCGCGCGCGAGCCGCTCCAGCGCCAGTGTGAGCCGGGCCTGCTGCCGCCAGTTGGCAAAGCTCAGGCCGGTCTCACCCAGGAACAGGCGGGAAAGCGTGCGCGCAGACAAGCCGGCCCAGGCCGCCCATTCCACCAGGCTGCGGTGGTCGTCGGGCTGTGCCAGGATGGCGTTGCTGATCCGGCAGGCGCGCCGGTCGGTCGGTAGCGGCAGGTGCAGGGGTTGTTGTGGCGCCTGCCGGATCTCATCCAGCAGCACCGCAGTGATTCGTTCTTGTGCGGCGTCCAGCGTGAATGGCGAAGGCCACGACGCAGCGCGGCTGATCAGCGCGCGCATCACATCGCTGGTCCCTACCACGCAGGGCATGCTGGGCAGGTCCTGCGCCGCGGCGGGCGCGATCCACACATTCCAGCCGCTCAGCACGCCGCTGATCGTGACGCGGTGCATTTCTCCCGGCGGCATCCAGCCAGCCCGCTGGGCGGGCAGCAGCCAGGAGCCGCGCCGTGTGCGGACATGCACCAGGCCGTTGTCGATGCAGAACAGCTGGCCGCGCACGTGGCTGTGCCAGCCCAGCTCACGCGTGCCGAGCCGGAATTCGTTGTCCGCCTTATCGGCGCCGCGCATGGCGATCAGGGCCGGGCCGTCCGGGCGCTCGCTGGTGTCGGCAAAGGCGGCCAGCAGGCTTGCCGTATCCGCCGCCACGCTGGCGTAAGACGCACGATGGGATGGATGCGATGACATGGCTGGAATTCATTATTTATCGGCAGGATAACGATATCGAGTCTACCTGTTTCCGCCGGATACTTGTTGCCAAGGCGCCGCCATCCACACTTTCCCGCGCCGCAGGAGATCCACATGCTGCAGACCGCAATCCCCCCCGTACGGGCTATATCCGCAATACCCAGCCGCCAGATTTCGCTGGCCGCGCGGGCGCTGGACGAGACTGCGCTGGATGCGTCCGCGGATGCGCAGGCACCCGGAGCAGCCGCGCGTTGAGCGCTTCAGAACCAGCGTCATGGCCCAAACCGCGAAATTTTCCGTGTCTATGAAACCACTGCACATCACCATCGTCGGCGCTGGCCTGGGAGGCTTATGCCTGGCGCAAGGGCTCAAGCAGCGGGGCATTGCCTTCGATGTCTACGAGCGCGATGCCGCGCTGGCCAGCCGTACGCAGGGCTACCGCCTCCGGATCGACCACGCGGGCCAGCAGGCCTTGAAGGGCTGCCTGCCGGCGGCGTTGTTCAGCGTGTTCCAGTCGACCAGCGCCATCCCCGCCGCCGGCGTCAACATAGTGAACACCGGGCTCGAGGCCGTCAGCGGCAGATGGGTGGAGTCGTGGCGGCGTGCCCGTGGCGATGCGCCCGCCGCAGCGCAAGCAGAAGCGCAAGCGCAAGCCGATGCGCAGGTGGAAGACCTGAGCGTGAATCGCCAGACGCTGCGCGAAGTCCTGATGCATGGCATCGAGGATCGGGTGCATTTCGGCAAGGCGTTCGTGCGTTACCGTGAAGGCGACGACTCGCGCGCGCAAACGGGCTTCTCCGATGGTTCATCCACCGTATCGGACCTGCTCGTCGCGGCGGACGGCGTTAATTCAAGGGTGCGCCGGCGGCGCCTGCCGGGCGCGGCACCGGCCGATACCGGATTTGCCTGCCTCTACGGCAAGACCCATCCCACGCCTGCCACGCTGGAGCGGCTCTCCGGCTTGCTGCCAGCCAGGACGTCGATCGTCTTTGGCGATGGCGTGGCCGTCATCATCGATCCGATGCGGTTCCGCCCGCCGCCCGCGGGGTACCGTCTGAGCATGCCCGGCGACTACCTCTACTGGGCCATCGTCGGCGCGCGCGAAACCCTTGGCATCGGCTGGGAAGCCGGGGATGCGTTGCAACAGGACGCGCTTGCCGCGCGCCTCGAACGCATCACGGCGGGATGGCATGCCGGGCTGCGCCCGCTGTTCCAGCAGAGCGATCGTGCCTCGCTGGCCATGGTGCCCGTCAGGACGGCGGATGTGCCCGCTGCCTGGCCAAGCAGTGCCGTCACGGTGCTGGGAGACGCCATCCATGCCATGAGCCCGGCCGGCGGCCTGGGGGCAAACACGGCGCTGCACGATGCGCTCCTGCTATCGCGGCAGTTGGGCGAGGCCGCCGCCGGCCGCCGCTCGCTGCGGGCGGCCATTGGCGGCTACGAAACCGCGATGCGTGCATACAGCGCGCACGCCATCCTGGCGTCGCAGCGCGGGACAGAGGTGTTGCTGGGCGCCAGCTGCCGGCAAGCGGAGCGGGTCCTGGCCGGCTAGGCATGGAGATCGGGCAAGGGGGCGGCGTGACCTCACGCGCACAAGCGCACCCCGCGCGGCCAAGCGAAGGGGCCGCGCGCGGTGGCCGCTGCAAAGGTCCGAACCCGGGGCGCTATTGCCCAGGCGCGAGCATTGCCACGCGGCGGCGCGGCAACGTGGGTGGCCGCGCCTTTGGGCTGCTCGCTACTTCGATTTCGCGCCGTCCGTGTACGGGTCGGCCTTGCCGGCCTTGGCGCCATCCGTATAGGGATCAGCCTTGCCGGCCTTGGCCCCGTCCGTATAGGGATCGGGCTTGCCTTGCGTGGCATTCAGGTCCATTTGCGTGGATTGCTTCGCACCATCCGTGTACGGATCGAACTTGCCGGTTTTCGCCCCATCCGTATAGGGATCGGCCTTGCCGGCCTTGGCCCCGTCGGTGTACGGGTCGAACTTCTTCTGCTGGCCATAGCTCAAGCCTGAAGCCGTTGCGGCGGCGACAAGTAACGTCAACGTGAGTACTCTGCGCATCTCTTGCTCCGGTGGTAAGGAGGTGGTCGCCTATGGTTCAGCGAGGAGCGCCCGGGCACAGGCTGGCTGGAATAGCCGGCATCTGCGCCACGCCAGGCAAGCTGGGGCGGTAACCTCGGTGGGCCAGCGGGGCACGCAAGTGGAGGCGGCCCAGGGCGCATGAGTGCCCGCCCCGCGTCTGCCTATGCTGCGTCCCGCACAGTTCATCCTAGGAGTGAATCCGGGGAGGCCGTAGTAAAACGTTGTAAATCCTTGTTGCGCTCTTTCCTTTCGGCCGCGCCCTGTCCCATGTGCGCTTTGCGCGGTATCTTGGCCTTCTGGCATCCGATCTGAAAAACTCCTTGACTATCTATCTACCAGTAGATAATATTCACGACATGGAAGCCGCTGCTCCGCCCCAGCGAGAAAGCTGAAGCAGGAAAGAGGATCCAGCGCATCACCCGGGGAATCCCCGTTTTTTTTGGCCGGCTTATCTATCTACTAGTAGATAACAGGCAAGAGAAGCGAAGGGTTCCAAAGCGTACCGATTCGATTCCGCCCAAGCGCGGGTCCTCAAATGCAAATGGAGAACATCATGACCTCGAACCTCTTCGCCAAGAGCCTGATCACCGCCGCCGCTCTGGCTGCCGCGTTCGTTGCCGGCACCGCCCAGGCTTCGGGCCCGAAGGACAGCACGTTCTCGGGTGACAAGTACGGCTACGTGTTCCGCACCACCACGCCCGACGCCTTCACCGACGGCGCGCGCAGCGGCAAGTTCGACCCGTTCACCGAAGGCGCACGCGTCGGCAAGGCTGACCCGTACACGGACGGTGCCCGCATCGTGGCCGGCCTGGATCGTAGCGGCGTGTCGGCCAGCCCGGCCCGCAGCGCGGATGCTTATACCGATGGCGTCCGCAGCGGCAAGTTCGACCCGTTCACCGAAGGCGCACGCGTCGGCAAGGCTGACCCGTACACGGATGGTGCCCGCGTCGTTGCCGGCCTGGATCGTAGCGGCGTGTCGGCCAGCCCGGCCCGCAGCGTGGACGCCTACACCGATGGCGCGCGTGGCGGCAAGTTCGACGTGTTCAGCGAAGGCGCCAATGCCTGAGTGCGGCAAGGGCATCCCGGCGATCGCCGCCTGGATGTCCGATGGCGGTTGGGAAACAGAGTGAGAGTGAAATAGAGTAGGGGTGCATCATGAGTTTACGGGACAGCTTCCTGATCCTGGCCGGCTGGGTGGTTCTCTGCGTTGCCAGTGGCTCTGCCATCACCGTGGTGGCGCAAGTGCTCCCGGCGTGAGCCGGCTTGTTGCGACTGCACACGAAATTGGCTTGAGGATCTATCGATAGATAGATAAGATCGCGCTATGAAAACGCAATCCGTACGCGAACAACTGCTCGAACACACGCTGGTGCTTATCCGCCGGCGCGGCTTCAATGGTTTCAGCTATCGCGACCTGGCCGAGCTGGTCGGCGTGAAGACGTCGAGCATCCATTATTACTTCCCCGCCAAGGGCGACCTGGTGCTGGAGGCGGTGAAGGAATACAGCGCCCGCATCTCCGAGCGGCTGCGCAGCGTGGATTCCTCGCTTTCCCCCGCCGCGCAGGCGGAGGGCTACCTCAACTTCCTGCGTACCGCGGCCTGCGGCGACCAGATCTGCCTCGCGGGCATGTTGTCCACCGAGACGCTATGCCTGCCAGAGGCGGTGCACGCCGAACTCAAGGCGTTCTACCGCATGAACGAGAACTGGCTGATGGGGCTGATCGAGCGCGCGCAGAAGGAATACGGCAAGGTCTATCCGGTGACGCCTCGCGCACTGGCGCAGGTGATCTACGGCGCGCTGCAGAACGGCTTGATCGTTGCGCGGCTGTTTGGGGCGCCTGAGCGGCTGGAGTCCGCCGCCGAGCTGCTGATGGCTTCGGTATCCGAGTAGGACGAACAAGCAGCGCGCTGCTGGCTCCCGGCATGTGAAAAAGCCGACCTGACGAGGTCGGCTTTTTGTTTGCATCGCGCGCTGCGATTCAGCCTGCTGCGCTCTCCAGCACCTGCCACTTCTCGTCGGACTCCTGCACGCGTTCGTCCTGCACCAGCTTGAGCAGGTGCGCCAGCATCGAGCGCTTTGCCACGGGGAGCATGCGCTGCGGCACGTCGTCGTAGACGCGCAGGAGCAGGGCGTCGATGCTGGTTTCGCCGAGCTCTCGCAGCGCGTTGAGCACCTTTGCCTCGCGCTGCATGCGATGGCGGATCAAGGTGCGGATGGCATCCGCGGGCCGGGGCATCAGGAAGCCGTGGCCGGGCGCGAGCCATTCCAGGTCTTCGTCCTGCAACGCGGTGAGCGAGGCCAGGTACGCGCGCATGTCACCGTCGGGCGGATTGATCACGACGGTGGATCCCTGCATCACGTGGTCGCCAGTGAACAAGGTCTTTTCTTCCTCAAGCAGGAAGCAAAGATGATTGGATGCATGCCCCGGCGTGTGGACGACGCGCAGCGTGCAGCCTTCGCCCAGCGCCAGGCGCTCGCCGTGCGCCAGGATGCGCTCGGGCTGGAAGGTCTGGTCCTGGCGTGGCGTCTGCGGCGCGGGTCGGCCCAGCACCGCCGCGCCGGTGGCGGCCTTGAGCCTGGATGTCGCCGGCGAGTGGTCGATGTGGGTGTGGGTGGCCAGGATCCAGCGGATCGGGCCGGGCGCGGCCGCCAGCACGGCGTCCACATGGGCTTCGTCGTCGGGGCCCGGATCGATCACGGCCCATTCGTTGCGCGCGGGATTGCCCACAAAGTACGTATTGGTGCCGGGCCCGGTCATCGCGCTGCCATTGCCGGCCGTGACGCGCCAGATGCGTTCAGACAGGCGCACCGCGGCGCCGGTCGCCAGCTCATAGCGCGCATGGCCCTGGCCTTGCGGGTCGATGCGCTCGATCTCGGCATAGGCGGGTTCGCTGGGCAGCACGGGCCGCAGGCCGCCACTGCCCTGGGCCAGGCGCGGCATGATGCGCGCAATGTCGCGCAACTGTGCCGCGTGGTCAAAGCAGGCCTGGGCGGTGTCGAAGCGGGCAATCGACGCCAGCGTGCGCCGCGTGACGGCCACCAGCTTCAGGCCGCGCGCCGGATCGATGGCATCGCTCGGGCGTATCCAGAGATGCTCCATGGCCTCGTCGCCATCGTGCGTGGCGGACTGGCCGGCGGGCGCCACGGCCACGAAAAAGCGCGTGTCGAAACGCTTGGGCAAGCCGGGTGGCGTCAACCAGTGGCTGTGATACGCCAAGCGGTCCACCGCCAGGCGCACACCAAGCTGCTCGCAGAGTTGCGCCATGCCCGGCCCACCGCTGCGCGCCGACTGCCGCAGCCATGCCTGCTGCGTGGCATCGAGCGTGTCCAGCGCGATCAGCTTGCCACCGGCATCGCTCGCAAACAGCAGGCCGGCTTCCTCGAAACACTCGCGCACGGCTGCCAGGTAGAAATCCAGGCCGCCATCCGGCAGCTTGAGGCGAGCGCTGGCCGCGGTATCGTCCAGGCCGGTGCAGGCATCGTGCAGGGTTTTGTCCTGGGGGTCGAGCGTGCCGCCGGGAAAGACGAAGGCGCCGCTGCTGCGGTCGTCGTTGCGCTCGGGGCGGCGCACCAGCAGCACTTCCATGCCGGCCGCGCCATCGCGCACTACCAGGATGCTTGCGGCCTGGCGCAGGGAGGGGGGGCGTGAGGGAGGCGGGCTTCCGCTCTGTTCTTGTTCGCGCATGTGGGGCGGTTCCTGATTGACTGGCTAGGATCAGGGGACAGTGTAGCGGCATCGCACGGTTATGCCACCAAGGGAAAGCGAGACGGTAAGCCGTTGGCGGGGCCGTCCCGCGCTTGCGGGCAGGACGGCTGCGGTGGTGCTTACTGGTTGGAGGTTGTTTTGTTCATCGCCGCGAATTGCTGCGTGAGGTAGGACTTGGTGGAGTTCATCCGGTTGATCATCAGGTCAAGCTGCTGGAACTGCGCGCGATAGCGCGACATCGTGGCGTCGATCCCCGCGGAGGTTCGGCTGTAGGCGCTGTCGAGGTCCTTCAGGTTGGTGTTGAGGCCTTCGGTGGCCGTCGTCAGCGCGCCCTTTGTGGCGCTGAACGATTTCACCATTTCCGTCAGTTGATTGCCATAGCCGGACTTGCCGTCGGCACCGCTGAACAGCTGCGCCACGCCGGTCCGGTTGGTGGCGAGCGCCTTGTTCAGCTTGGCGGTGTCGAGCCCCATGGAGCCGTCGGCCTTGAACGAGATCCCGATCTGGGTCAGGTTGACCAGGCTGGAGTCGCTGGTGGCGGTCTGCGGCGCGTTGAACACGGAACGCAACTGGTTCTGGACCGTGCGCAGCGTAGCGTCGCCCAGCAGCGGCGACTGCGTGCCCTTGTTGGTCTTGTCGAAGGCGGACAGCTTCGCGGCGGTGCTTTGCAGCGTGTTGTAGGCCGTGACAAAGCTCTGCACGGCGGCAGCCATCGTCCCGGTGTCGGTGACGGCGGTCACCGTGCTGTCGCCCTTGCTCAGCAGGTTCAGCGTCAGGCCCGGCGCGGCGCCTTGCACCGAGTTGGTCGGGCTGCTCACGTCGATGCCGTTGATGTTCAGCTTGGCATCGAGTGCTTCGATGTTCTGCTTCATCGCCTTGGTGCCGGCCGGGTCATACGCCAGCAAGCCGGCAATGGTGCTGGGGTCGCCGGCGCCGTTGCTGTCCACGGAGATGCGCATGCTGGACTTGGCGCCCGTGGTGTTGGACGTCAGCACCATGCGGTACGGCGTGCTGCCGCCATCGTTGACGATGCTGGCGGTCACGCCGGCATTGGACGCATTGATCGCATCGCGGATGCCGGTCAGCGTGTTGTTGGTGCCGTTGATGTTGATAGAGGCGGGCTTGCCGGTGCCGGGCGTGAAGACGGCGCCCTCGGTGGTGCCGAATTCGATCGTGATCTTGGCGCTGCCCAGCAACTGGCCCGTGCTGTCGGTGATGCCGTTGGACACCAGCGTCTGCGACTGCGCCAGCTGCGACACCTTGACCGCATAGCTGCCTGCCAGCGCGGACTTGTCCGCCACGACGCCCAGCACGCCGGTGTTGCTGGATGTGGTGGTGCTGCTGTTGTACAGGCTTGCCGTGCCAAGCGCGCTGGCGGCATTCTGGAACGAAGCCAGCGCCCCTTGCAGCAGACCATAAGCGGAGAGCTTGGTGGTATGGACGGTGGCCTTCTTGGTCAGGGCGGTGAGCTTGGTCTCTTCCGCCTTTTGCAGATTGTCCAGCAAGGTGCTCAGGTCCAGCTGGGACCCGACTCCTATCGAGGAAATAGCCATGATTGCAATCCCTTAATTGCATGTTGGAGGAGGCCGGCCCGCCGAAGCGGCCCGGCTGGTCAGGAGAGCCAGTTGCGCGCGGATGATACGGCCGGCACGCAGGGCTTCCTCGGGCGAGGTACTGATCGATGGCGTCGCCATAGGCGTGCGCTGTATTGCGACAAGCCGCTGGTTCCTGGCAGGAAATCCGGTGCCCGTGGCCTGGCTGTCGCGTCGCCCTTGAGGTTGTCGACACGAGGGTAGATACGGATACGCCGGGGCAGCCGTGGGACGCCACTGGCCATTAAGATGCTGCTGATTTGACCCCGGCTCGCTGATCTGTCGGCTGTGGGCGCCGATCTTGTCCTCGTTTCGCGCTGAAGATGTGCGCATCGACCGAAAACCAGGGGGTAATCCCGATCGTGTGCTTCACTCTTCACGCTCAAGATCGTAGCGGCGTGGGCCTGGGGCCAATTGAGTGAATAAGGGGTGAAAGTCCGCGCATATCGTTTGGGTCGGCGCCGCGCACGGCGTGTCGCCAACCGCAGCGAAACCCATCGACGAGCCTGCAAAAAAATGCACTGCGGGACCGTCCATTTGCCATTAAGTTTGAGAGGGAGATGCCGATATGGACCGCAAGGGTTTGCTCGACGCAGCGACGGTACTGGAAGACCTGGCCGCTGGCCTGCAGCCGGACCCGGCGCGCCTGGCGGCGGGCGCGCAGGCGCTGGAGGCCATGCACGCCGACCACCCCTCGTGGCGCGACATGACCGACGCCGCATTCGGCCTGCAGGCGCTGGCCGCGGGCGGCGCGCTTGGCCTGGACGCGAAGGGGCGCGCACGCGCGGCCCGCCTGGCGGAGGTCGTGCGCAGCCTGGTCGATCCTTTGTAGGGCCAACTGGCGGTGGTGCCTGAGAGGCGGTTTCGAGATGAAGCGAAGCGGTACTGGCCAGGCGCGCGGCCGCAGACAGTACAAGGGGATCGGCCAAGGCCGCGCAACGACGCCAGCATCTTTTGGAAATGGTCTCTAAGCCAGCGACAGGACGATGACCGCAGCGCCAATGACGGCAACCAGATCCTCGATGACCGCCGCCGGCAGGCCCCTGCCGAATATCGCCGCAAGGCGCGCGCGCACAGCCGCTCCGCCGAGCGTGCCGATCACCGCGCCCACGGCGCCAAGAACGCCCCCGATAGAACACGCGCGCCGAACTGTGGCGGCACCTTGCGGCTCGGCGTGCCGGGCAGCTTGTCGGTGATGAGCTCCACCCCCGCCAGCACGCTGAAGATCCAGGGCGTGAACCGATAGCCCATGAAGGCAAGCCAGCTGCCCGACAGGTCCAGCAAGCCCGTGTGGACCGCCCAGCTGACGGCGGCAGGCGCCGTCATGGCGCGCAGGCCAGCCACGATGCCGATAAAAAGCGAGAGCAAGTACAGGGTCATGGCGTCTGTCCTTAATCAAGGCCGACAACGGTGGCATGGCTGACGCGGTGAGCTTAAGGCAGTGCCGTGCGCGGGCACGTGCGCTAACCCACATGGCGAAGCAAGCGGCCGAGTGAGGGGGGGCGTGGGCCAGGACCTTGGCCCAGCGCTGGAGCTACAGCATCGCCTCCACCTGCGCCAGCAGCTTGCCCAGCGCGAGCTCCATCACCGCGCGCTCCTGGGGGGAAAGCGCGGACATCAGCGTCTCGTGCCGGCTGGAGGCGATCCGCATGATCTTCTCAAACAGCGGCTTGCCCTCGGCGGACAGCGAGATCAGCACCGCGCGGCCGTCGGTGGGGGATGGCTCGCGCCTGACCAGGCCTTGCTTGATGAGGTGATCGGCCGCGCGGCTGGCCTGGCTTTTGTCCAGGTTGGCGAAGCGCGCAAGGTCGATGACCAGGAAGGGGCCGAACTCGCCGATGGCGGCGAGCGTCCTGGCTTCGCTAAGCGACAGGCCCAGCGTTTCCGAATAGGCCTGCGCGATGCCGCGGTCGAACTGCTTGACGATGCGGTGCAGGCGGTATGTGGCGAAGTCGGAGAGGGAGAGGGAGAGCTTGGGGTTCGTCATGATGCGCGGCCCGGCGAGTTGTCCGCCTCCGTTGCTTCGAAGCTGTGCGAGACCTCTTCGAGCAATCGCGTCGCATCGGCAAAGCCGGCATGGCGGCTGAGTGCCAGCAGCGCCACGCGGGCCAGGTAGAGCGGCGTGTTGTGCTCGCCGAGCGCGGTCATGCGGTAGCACATCGCCGTGTAGATTTCATCGAGCTCGGTCGGGCTCATGGTCGTTTGCATAGGGTTCTCCGGCTTCAGTCGATCTGCATGGCAAGGGCGATGGCGTTTCGCACATCGCCGGCGCGGGCTTGGCGCCAGCGGCCGCTGACGTAGCCATCCGGGCGGACCAGGTAGAGCGTGCCGTCGACGGCGTCCAGTGCGCGCCGCACGGCATCCTGTGGATCGGCCAGCCGTCCCGCCGCGGGCGCCGTGCCCGCAATCAGGTGGCAATCCAGTTCGAGGCCGCTGTCGCAAAGCTGGCGCAGCCCGGGCACGACGTCGTCCAGATCCTGGCCGGCGCCGGCGAAACATAACGCGGTGAAGCCTTTGCCGATGCAGCGGACCAGCGAAGCCGGCGTGCCGTGCGGGCCGACCAGCGGCATGTCAGGCAGCGTGGCGCCTGGCGCCGGACCGGCCTTGAAGGCAGGGTCATCCGTGGCGGCAATGGGCGAGTCGGCAAAGACCGCCGGACTGGTCTGGCGCGGGTTGATCAGCGAGCGCAGTTCCGCGTGCGCCGCCGATAGCCCCAACACGGCTTCACGCATCAAGGCAAAGGCAGGCGAGGGCGGAGCCATGAACTCCGTGCTCTTCGCGCCGAAGCGCATGTTCTCGCGCGCCGCCGCCACGCGCTCCGTGGAGTAGGACGGCAGCAGGCCGGGGGAGGCCTTGCCGCGCACGGCAAGGGCGAGCTTCCAGGCGAGGTTGAAGGCATCGTCGAAGCCGCTGTTCAGGCCGCGCACGCCGAAGATGGGCACCAGGTGCGCGGCGTCGCCGGCAAAGAGCGCGCGGCCGTGCACGTAGCTATCCAGCGTGAGGCACTTCGCGTTGTAGATCGAGATCCACAGCGGCTCCCAAGTCGCGGTCACGCCCATCATCTTGAGGTGGCTCGCTACGCGCGGCAGCACATTCTCCGGCTTGACGGCCTGCTCCGCATCCTCGTGCTCGCCGACCTGGTAGTCGATGCGCCAGACCTGGTCCGGCTGCTGGTGCAGCAAGATGGTGGAGCCGGGGTTGGATGGCGGATCGAACCACGCCAGCCGCTCGACCTCGCGCGGGGCGTCGATAGCGATATCCACGATGACGTAGCGGCCCTCGTACTGCATGCCGCGCAACGACAAGCCTAGCGCTTCGCGCACGGTGCTGCGGCCGCCGTCGGCTGCCACCAGCCAGTCCGCGCGCACCGTGTAGGCATGGTCGCCCGCGGCTACTGCCAGCGTCACGCCGTTGCTGTCTTGCGCGACGGCGGTAACGCGGTTCTGCCAGCGGATTTCGACTAGGTCCGGGTAGCGCGCGATGGCGTCGAGCAAGTATTGCTCGATGTAGTACTGCTGGATATTGACCATGGGCGCAAAGGACTGCCCGGGCTCGTGCGGCATGGTGAAGTGCAGCACCTCCTCGTTGCGGTAGTAGCTGCGGCCGCCCGTCCAGGCGAGGCCTTTGTCCAGGACCGGGGCGGCAGCCCCGAGCGCGTCGAGGATTTCCAGCGAGCGCCGGGAGATGCAGATGGCCCGGCTGCCTTCACAGGTGCCGTCGTCCGCTTCCAGCACCACGCTGGGGATGCCGTGGCGGGCCAGGGCCAGCGCGACCGCCAGCCCGACTGGCCCGCCGCCGGCGATGACTACCTGGCGCGGGGCATCCGTGCCGCCGGGGTGCGGCACCGGCAGGGATGCGGCGTGGACTTCGCGCTGGTACATGTCTTGTCTCCTGGTTGTGTGCGCAACCAGTTCAAGATAGCCCAATCTGGTTGCGTGCGCAACCAGATTGCCTGGCTCCGGTCAGAATTCCACCATCGCAAAGTCTTCCTTGCCCACGTCGCACAGCGGGCAGCGCCAGTCGTCGGGGATGTCTTCCCAGCGGGTGCCGGGCGCGATGCCGTCTTCCGGAAGGCCCGCGGCTTCGTCATAGACCCAGCCGCAGATGATGCACACCCATTGCTTGAACGCATCGGTGGCGGCGGATGCGGCCTTTGCCGCGATGGGGGCCTCCGGCTGCGCGGCGGCCTTCGCTTGTTCCGGCTCGTCCAGGCTGAAGACAAGCGGCGCCGCCGTGGCTTCGCTGCCGGGCGCCAGGCGCGCCTGCAGCAGTGCAAGCAGCGCCTGCGCCTCTTCCGTGGTCAGGTCGATCCAGTACGGATCGCCCGCGCCGTCGTTCAGGCGCTTCGGGGAAAACTGGATCTCTACTGCGGTGCCTTTCTTGTACATGCGATCAGGGGGCGGGGTATTGGGGTTTTCGGTTTTTTGGTTTTGTGCAGGGTAAGGATTAGACAGGAAAAAGCACGCTGGCGAGCCATTGCTGGAAATCGGCTACCACGTCGGCGGTCAGTTCATGGCCAATGGGGTAGCGTCGCGACCGATGCGGCACGCCCAGCGCGCCTAGCCACTGGTCAGCGCGCTCGGCCCACGCGACGGGCAGCTTGTTGTCGAGTTCGCCGTGCGCGATAAAGGCCGATAGCCCGGCAAGGGCCTCGCGCGGGGCGAGGTGCGGCTCGATCTCCGGCAGGATGCGCCCGCTCAGCACGGCAAAGCCGGCCACGTCGGCCGGCGCGCTCAGGCCAACGCTGGCGCTGAGGATGCCGCCCTGGCTGAAGCCGGCGATCACCGTGCGCGCGGGCAGGGCGCCATCCTGCGCACGGAGGGCACGGACGAAGGCAATCAGCTGCTGGCGGCTGCGCTCCGCCTGGGCTGCGTTGATGGCGGGCGCGCCACCGGCGAAGCTGACCTCGAAAAAGCCATGCTGGCCGGGCCCGAAGGTGAGCGGGCCTTGCACCAGCACCACTTCCACGCGCGGGTCGATACGGGTGGCCACCGGCGCGAGGCTGGCCTCGTTGCTGCCTACGCCGTGCAGCAGCAGGAGCCGCGCGGCAGGCGCTGCGGCCGCGGCCGCTGACGCCTTTCGCAAGCGATAACGCAGGCCGGTCGCCGGGTCTTCGGCCAGCGGGCCGATTTCATTGTGGGTGGTGTTCATATCGTCACGCGTGGCTGTGAGCAAGGGATCAGGCAGGGGATCAGGCCGCAATGGGCTGCGCGGCTAGCGGCCGGAATTGGCCGAGCACATACGATTCCATCGACAAGATCCCGTAGGTGATGCCGCCGTCGATCACCGCCAGCGGCTCGCCCGCCCTGGCCGCGCCGATGGCCACCAGCAGCGGCAGGAAGTGCTCGTCGGTCGGGTGCGCGCGCTCCGCATGCGGGGCCAGACGGCGGTAATCGATCAGCGGCTGCAGGTCGCCGGTGCGCATGGCGCAGCGCACCGCCTCGCGCACCCACTGCGTGAATGCGGCCACGTAAGGGGCATCGCCGCCGCCATGGCCGCGGAATTCATGGAGGTTGTGCGTCATGCTGCCGGAGGCGACGATCAGCACGCCCTGCTCGCGCAGCGGCGCCAGCGCACGGCCCAGCGCCAGCGCGCCGGCCGGGTCCAGCGGCTGCGGCAGCGACACCTGGAACACCGGCACCTGCGCATCGGGATACAGGTGGCGGATCGGCACCCAGGCGCCGTGATCCAGGCCGCGCCGCGGATCCAGTCCGGCGTTGAACCCGGCCTGCGCCAGCTGCGCCACCGTGCGCTCGGCCAACGCGGGGTGCCCGGCCGCCGGGTAGCGGATCTCGTACAGGGCACGCGGGAAGCCGCCGAAATCGTGGATGGTCTCGGGCTGCGCGCTTGCCGTCACGCGCACGCCGCCGCGCGTTTCCCAGTGGGGCGAGACCACCAGCACCGCCTTGGGCGCCGGCAGCGCGCGGCCTAGCGCGGCGAGTTGCGGGCCGGCCAAGCCCGGCTCGATGGCGAAGGTGGGCGCGCCATGGGAGACAAACAGGACGGGAAGTGCGGTCGACATCTCGGATTCTCCGGTGGCCACGGCAAAACGCGCGGCGTGCAACGACATAGGGAATCTTGCTAGTCTATTGATTCATATGGCGACAATAAACTGCCATTCGTGTGATATATAGTCCCGATTATCGAGACAATCAGTCGGAGCCGAGGCAACCCCGTGGACCGTGCCCTGGAAATGACCGTATTCACCGCCGTGGTCGACGCCGGCAGCTTTGTCGGCGCGGTCGAAGGCCTGCGCATGTCCAAGGCCGCGGTCTCGCGCCATGTGGATGCGCTGGAACAGCGCCTGGGCGTGCGCTTGCTGCAGCGCACCACGCGCCGGCTGTCGCTGACCGAGGAGGGGCGCATTTTCTACCAGCGCGCGCGCGAAGTGCTGGCGGCGCTGGATGATGCCGAATCCGAGATCACGTCGCGCACGCAGGAACCCAGCGGGCTGATCCGCATCAACGTGCCGCTCACGTTTGGCGTCCTTCACCTCGCGCCGCTCTGGAGCGCCTTCATGGCGGCGTATCCGCAGGTTGATCTCGATATCACCCTCAATGACCGCGTGGTGGATCTGGTCGACGAAGGCTACGACCTTGCCGTGCGCATTGGCGACATGCCAAGCTCCGCACTGATCAGCCGCAAACTGGTCGCAACCCGCATGGTGCTATGCGCGTCGCCTGGCTATCTGGCGCAGCACGGCGCGCCAACCCATCCGCATGAACTGGCCGCGCATCGCGTGCTGGCCTATACCAACTGGTCCGGGCGCGACGAATGGCAGTTCGATGGCCCGCACGGCAAGGTCAGCGTGAGCACCCGCGCCCGCGTGTACTCCAACAATGGGGACACCTGCCGCGCCATTGCGCTGGCGCATGGCGGCATCATGCTGCAGCCGAGCTTCATGCTCCAGGACGACTTGCGGCGCGGTGACCTGGTTGAACTGATGCCCGAGTTCCGCGCGATCGAGATCGGCGTCTACGCCGTGTATCCGACGCGCAAGCAGTTGCCGCTCAAGGTGCGCCGGCTGGTGGATTTCCTGGTGGAGGCGTTTCGGGATGTGTCTTGGGGTTAGGGGGGGCACCCATCGCTTTCAGAGCCCCTTGGGCAACAACGCCGCCAGCGATTCCCGCATGGCCCGCGCAATCAGCTGCTGCCGCTCGCGCGGCATGCGGGCCAGCGTGGAGGCCACGCTGATGCCCGCCACCGGTTCGCCGTCCGTGCTGTGCACCGCCATGCCCACGGCCAGCACGCCGCTGGTGGCGTGATTGCCGATCACGGACCAGCCGCGCTCGCGCGTGGCGCGCACCAGGATGTTCATGCGCTCGGGTGTCATGCCGCCATAGTGGCCCAGCGCCGCGGCATTGGCGGCGATGGATCGCGCCACGTCGTCTTGCGGCAGCGCCGCCAGCAAGGCCAGCCCGGCAGCGCCGACGCCCAGCGGCTGGCGCGTACCGACCTGGATCACGAGGATCTGCACCGGATGCGTCCCGACATGGCGCGCGATGCAGTGCGAGATCGCGCCTTCGCGCACGACGGCGAACGCGGCATCCCCGCAAGCGGCGCTCACCCGCGCCAGCACTGGCTGTAGCCTCGCCGCCAGGCCATCGGTGGCGTGTGGCTGCGCAAGCGCCGCCAGGCGCGGCCCCGCCACGTAGCGAAAGCGCCCGCGCTGCGCCACATAGCCGCTTTCCATCAAGGTAGCCAGCAGCCGGTAGACGGTGGCGCGCTCCAGCGCCGCGATGCGGCACAGGTCGACCACGCGCAGGCCTTCGCGGCCGCTGGCCAGCACCGCATCCAGCAATTGCAAGCCGCGCCGCAGCGTGCGGCTGCCGCCGTCTTCGGCGGACTCCGCAGCATCTGCAGCGTAGGGAAGGGGGCTGAGAGCCGCCTTGCCTTTGGCAGAAACGTCCGGCAGGCGGACGTTTTGATTGGCGGAGCGGGCAGGCATGGGGAAGAATTTCTCGGTCGATGGAAGCCACCCGCAGTATGCCGCAGCGCGGCCAGAAGGGGGCCAGCGACGGCATTGCACTGCCAAAACAGGAGACAAACCATGACCTTGCATCACGCATCGCGCCGGCGCCTGCTGGCGTTCGCGGCGGCCTTAAGCCTGGCGGGCGGCCTCGCGCTGCCGCTTCATGCCCAGCCCACTGCCTGGCCCACCAAGCCCATCAAGCTCGTGGTCGGCTACGCCGCCGGCGGCGCCACGGACGTGATCGCGCGCATCATCGCGCTCAAGCTGGGCGAACAGCTGGGCCAGCCGATGGTGGTGGACAACCGGGCGGGCGCCAACAGTAACGTGGGCGCCGAAGTGGTGGCCAAGTCCACGCCCGATGGCTATACGCTCTACGTCTACACCATCGCCAACACCATCAACGCGTCGCTGTACGACAAGCTTGGCTACGACCCGCAAAAGGACTTCGAACCCATCGGGCTGATCGCCAGGATTCCCAACATCCTGGTGGTGAACCCCAAGCTGCCGGTGAAAACCCTGGCCGACTACATCCGCTTTGCCAAGGCGTCGCAGGACGGCATTACCTTTGCCTCGTCGGGCAGCGGCTCGTCCATCCACCTGTCGGGCGAGATGTTCAAGATGCAGGCCCGGCTGAACATGCTGCACATCCCGTATCGGGGCAGCGCGCCGGCGGTGACCGACCTGCTGGGCGGGCAGGTGCAATCGATGTTCGACAACACGCCTTCGGCGCTGCCGCACGTGAAGGCGGGGCGGCTGCGCGCCATTGCCATCACCAGCGCCCAGCGCTCGCCGCTGCTGCCCGAGGTGCCGACCGTTGCCGAGTCGGGCTTTCCCGGCTTTGACGTGCAATCGTGGTTCAGCCTGGCCGCGCCCGCCGGCACGCCGCGGCCGGTGATCGAGCGCCTGAATTCGGCCCTCAACAAGGTGCTGGCCGCGCCCGACGTGCGCCAGCGCTTGCAGGATCTGGCGGCCACCCCCGAGCCCGGCTCGCCAGAGCAGTTGCGCCGCCTGATCGCGGCGGAAACCAAGCGCTGGCACGACGTGGTGAAACAGTCCGGCGCCAAGGCCGAATAAGAAACAAGGAGCGTTGCCTACCATGTACCCGATCGATTTCTTCTGGCGCGCCGCGGCGCGCTGGCCCGGCAACATTGCGATCGACGCCCCCGAAGGCGCGATCCGCTACGACGCGCTGGCCGCCCAGGTGGCCGCGCTGGCCACGGCGCTCAATGCGCTCGACAACACCCTGCAGAGCCGCGTGGGCATTTGCGCGAAGAACAGCGCCGAGCACATCGTCGCGCTCTTGGCGGTGCTGGCCTGCGGCAAGGTCTGGGTGCCGCTGAACCCCAAGAGCACCCAGCCGGAGATCCGCCGCATCATCGACGCCACCGAGCCCTCCATCCTGGTGCTCGATACGGCCTGCGCTAGCTTGCTGGAGGGCGCGGCCGGCGCGCGCATCTATTGTGGCTCGCCGCCGCCCGGGGAGAGGTCGGTGGCCGCGTTGATCGCGCAGCATGCCGGCGCATCGCGCCCGGCCTTTGCGCTGCCGGAGGATGCCACGCAGGCGATCAAGTTCACCGGCGGCACCACCGGCTTGCCCAAGGGCGTGATGCAGCCGTACCGCGCCTGGATGACCAACGTCTCCAACCAGATCCACGCCTGGGGCTTTGATGAGCACGAGCGCTACATCGTGGCCGCGCCGATCACGCATGGCACGTCGACCTACCTGTTGCCCATCCTGGCGCAGGGCGGCTGCCACGTGGTGCTGGCCGAGGCCGGCGCCGAGGCGGTGCGCACGGCGTTTCGCGAGCGCGGCGGCACCGTGTGCTTCATGCCGCCAACGCTGGTCTACATGCTGATGGCGCTGCCTGGCGCCGCGCGCGCGGACTTTCCCTGCCTGCGCCGCCTGATCTACGGCGGCGCGCCGATGCCGCCCGAGAAGATCCGCGAGGTGCGTGCCTTTTTCGGCCCCGTGCTGGGCACCACCTACGGGCAGACCGAGGCGCCGCAGAGCCTGACCGTGATGCGCCCCGCGGATTTCGAAGACGAGCGCAACTGGGCCGCCGTCGGCCTGCCCACCTGGTTCAGCGACGTGGCCATCATGTCCCCGGACGGCCGCCTGCTGCCCCCGGGCGAGGTCGGCGAGGTGGTGGCGCGCGGCGACCTGGTAATGAGCGGCTACTGGCGCCTGCCGGAGAAATCCGCCGAGACGCTGGTGGACGGCTGGCTGCACACGGGCGACCGCGGCCTGATCGATGAACGCGGCTACCTGTACCTCAAGGACCGGCTCAAGGACATGGTCATCACCGGCGGCTTCAACGTCTATCCGGTGGATGTGGAGAACGCGCTGGGCCAGCACCCGGCGGTGCACGAATGCACGGTGTTCGGCGTGCCCGACGAAAAATGGGGCGAGGCGGTGCAGGCCGCCGTGCAGCTGCGCCCCGGCCAGCATGCCACCGAAGGCGAGCTGATCGCCTTTGTGCGCGAGCGCCTGGGCCCCGTGCAAGCGCCCAAGCGCATCCACTTCCATGCGAGCCTGCCGCGCTCGGCCGTGGGCAAGGTGCTCAAGACCGCGGTGCGCGAACGCGCCATCGCCCCTTCGGCCCCTTCGGCCCCGACCCCTGCCAACGAATCCACTGCGAACCCATCATGACTTCCTCCGCTTCCTCCAAGCCCGTCACCCGCCTTTGCACCCATACCCTTACCAGCCTGCATTACCGCGACGCGGACCTGGTCGAGGACCTGATGGGCAAGAAGACCTTCACCGAGGTCATGCTCATGCAGATCCTGGGCCGCGAGCCGCGCCCGGTGGACCTGCGCATCACCGACGTGGTGCTGATCGTGCTGATGGAGCACGGCCTCACGCCCAGCGCCATCGCCACGCGGCTGATCTACATGAGCGCGCCCGAAAACCTGCAGGGCGCAGTATCCGCCGGCCTGCTGGCGGTGGGCAGCTCCTTCGTGGGCACCATGGAGAACTGCGCGCAGCTGCTCGACCGCATCGGCGCGGCCGCCGATCCCGATGCCGAGGCCATGGCGATCGCACGCCACTACAAGTCCATCAAGAGCCATGTGCCCGGCTTTGGCCATCACCTGCACAAGCCGGTGGACCCGCGCGCCTACAAGCTGCTGGAAATGGGCCGCGCCGAGCCCGACCTGGCCGGCGACAAGATCCGCGCGCTGGAGCGCCTGTCCAGCGCGGTGGATGCCGTGGCCGGCCGTCCCATTACCATCAACGCCACCGGCGCGGTGGCTGCCTTGCTGGGTGAGCTGGGCGTGCCCACGGCGGTGATGCGCGGCTTTGCCGTGATCTCGCGCGCGGCCGGGCTGGTGGCGCATATCGTGGAGGAGCAGCAAAGCCCCTCGGGCCGCTTTATCTGGGACACCATCGAGCACGCGATTCCTTACGTGGGCGAAGGTGGGCAGCAGCCGGGGGAGGGTGCGTGACATGACGAAGCCATCGAACGCAGGCGACAGCGCGGCGGCGGCACGCCCGCCCGCGTTGCCGCTCGATCTTTCGGGCCGCACGGTGTTTGTCGCCGGCGCGGGCTCCGCGGGGCCGGGCTGGAGCATCGGCCGCGCGGCCAGCGTGACCTACGCGCGCCTGGGCGCGCAGGTCTGCGTGGTGGATCGCGACGCGGCCTCGGCCGAGGAAACCACGGCGCTGATCCGGGCCGAAGGCGGCATCGCCGAGACCTTCACGGGCGATGTGTCCGTCGAGGCCGAAGTGGTGCGGCTCTTTGCCGCAGCGCGCGAGCGCTTCGGCATGGTGGACGTGCTGCATCACAACGTGGGCATTGGCAAGACCGGTGGCCCGATGGAAACCACCGCGCACGACCTGGACCGCATCCACGCCGTCAACGTGCGCAGCCTGCTGCTGGCCAGCCAGCAGGTGCTGCCCGACATGGTGGCGCGCGGGCGCGGCGCCATCATCGCCATCTCGTCGGTGGCGGGCATGCGCTACGTGGGCTACCCGCACCTGGCCTACAGCGTGACCAAGGCCGCCGTGACGCAGTTCACGCGCATGCTGGCGCAGCAATATGCGCCACATGGCGTGCGCGCCAACACCGTGGTGCCGGGGCTGATCGACACGCCGCGCATCGCCACCACGGTGGCGAAGATGTTCTCCGGCACCAGCCTGGACGAGGCGCGCCGTGCGCGCGCCGCGCAAGTGCCGATGGGCCGCATGGGCAGCGCATGGGACGTGGCCCACGCCTGCGCCTTCCTCGCCTCCGATGCGGCGGCCTATGTCACCGGCACGGAGCTGGTGGTGGATGGCGGCATCACCGGGAAATTCGTGTGACACGCAATCCGTCGCCCCATGTGCAGTAGTTGCTTAAAAGAAGGGATGACCGGCTAGCCATGTCCGCAGCGCGGATATTCGCGCTACGCCATTGCGCGAGGGACTAAAGAGCCACTCAACCTTGCCGATATGTATTCATCGGCATGAAGAATGCCGGCATTCCTTGCCGGCACGAGCCGATGTCTTCCTCCCGAAGCCGACGCTCGATCGGTTGCCACGACAAGCGAAGATCAGGCATCCGTGCAGGCGGCGTTGCCACGCACCCGCCTGCCGGTCTCTCGCTTGCTTATCCGGGATGGCTCTGGCCGATTACCTCTTGCATTCCTCCTTTCTTTTTCCAGGACGACGGACAAACATGCTTTTCAGTGACATGAAAATATCGACCCGCCTTACTGCCGGATTCGGCATTCTGGTTCTGTTGATCGCCTTCATGGGCGGCACATCGATCATCAAGATTCATATGGTGGAAGGTGCATTGCACACCGTCTTGAGCGATCACTACAGGAAAATCGCCGAACTCAATGAGATCAAGGGAAACCTGAACCAGGTCGCGCGCTCGCTGCGCAATATGGCGATCATGACAGTGGCGGCGGATATCGAGAAGGAACGTGCGCAGACAGCCGCCACGCAAAAGACCATTGCCGCCCAATGGGCCCGGCTAGAGGCCAAGATCATCTCTGACCAGGGTCGGGCCGAGATGGCCAAGGTGAGCGAGGCGCGCGGTGCGTACGGTGCGCTGCAGGACAAGTTCCTCGGGCTGGTGGCGGCAGGCAATGCCGACGAGGCCAGGAACATGCTGCTGGGCGAGTTGCGCCCGGGCCAGCTGGCCTATTTCGCCGCCGTGGAAGGCCTGATCCAGCATCAGGACAAACTCATGGAAGCGTCCACCAGCGAGGCCATCGACGCCGTCGAGCGCATGAAAGCCACGATCTGGGCTTCGGGTGCCGTCGCGCTGCTGGTCGCCGTTTGCATGGCCACATGGATCATCCGCGCCATTACCCGGCCAATCAATCAGGCCGTGCGGGTGTCGGCGGCCGTGGCCGCGGGCGACCTGAGCCTGCAGTTCGATGCCAGCGGCAATAGTGAAACCGCCAGGCTGATGCGCGCGCTGAAGGACATGCAGGCCAACCTGGTGCGCGTGATCGCCCACGTGCGCGAGAACGCCGAGGGCGTTGCCAGCGCAAGCCAGCAGATTGCCGATGGCAACCGCGACCTGTCCGGCCGTACCGAGGAACAGGCCAGCGCGCTGGAGCAGACCGCGGCCTCGATGGAGGAGCTCAGCTCCACGGTCAGGCAGAACGCCGACAACGCACTGCGGGCCAATCAGTTCGCCATTGGCGCCACCTCGGTGGCGCGCAAGGGCGGCGACGTGGTCGGGCAGGTGGTGAGCACCATGAAGGAGATCAACGACAGCTCGCGCAAGATCGCCGACATCATCGGCGTGATCGACAGCATCGCGTTCCAGACCAATATCCTGGCGCTGAACGCCGCCGTTGAGGCCGCGCGCGCCGGTGAGCAGGGGCGGGGATTTGCCGTGGTGGCGGGTGAGGTGCGCAACCTCGCGCAGCGCAGCGCCGAGGCGGCCAAGGAGATCAAGACACTGATCACTGCCAGCGTGGAGCGCGTGGAGCAGGGCACGGCGATGGTGGATCATGCCGGCGCGACCATGACGGAGATCGTTACGGCGATCAAGCGCGTGACCGACATCATGGGCGAGATCAGCGCAGCCAGCACGGAGCAGAGCGCGGGCGTGGCGCAGATCGAAACCGCCATGAGCCAGATGGACCAGGCCACCCAGCAGAACGCCGCGCTGGTGGAGGAAAGCTCGGCGGCGGCGGAAAGCCTGCATGCGCGGGCGCGGCAACTGGTGCAGGCGGTGGCCGTGTTCAAGCTCCATCCGGAGCGTGGAGGGCATGGTGGGCCATGCGGCCTGAGCGGGGCTTGAATGGGGCTTGAGCGGGGCCTGAGCGGGACCTGGCTGGCCAAGGACCAGTAAAATAGCCGGCCAGGGTGGGTTTTCAAAGGCGGCAGGTGGCACAACGACAACAGGGTTTTCTTCTGACTCGGCACTGGCGGGATACGGCCGCCGGGACAGAAGTCGAGTTCTGGCTGGCGACCGACAGTGGCCCCCGGCATATCCGCCTGGCGCATCAGCCCTCGGTGGCATTTATCCCGGCCGAGCAGCGCGAGACCGCCGAGGCGGTCTTGCGCAGCGAGCGCAATGTGGCGTTGCGCGAACTCCCGCTCGCGGATTTCCATCGCCGCCCGGTGCTGGGCCTGTACTGCCAGCACTACCGCCAGCTCACCAAGCTGGAAAAACTGCTGAAGGAAGCCGGCGTCAGCGTCTACGAGGCCGATATCCGCCCCCCGGAGCGCTACCTGATGGAGCGCTTCATCACCGCGCCCGTCTGGTTTACCGGCGAGGCCAACGCGGCCCACGGCGGGGGCCCCCTGCTCAGCGGCCAGATGAAGCCAGGGCCAGCCTATCGGCCAACGCTCAAGCTGGTGTCGCTGGACATCGAGACCACCGCCCACGGCGACCTGTACTCGATCGCGCTGGAAGGCTGCGGCCAGCGCCAGGTGTATATGCTCGGCCCGTCCAACGGCGACGACAGCGCGGTCGACTTTGACCTGGAGTACTGCGCCAGCCACCCGCTGATGCTGCAAAAGCTGAACCAATGGCTAGCCCAGCATGATCCCGATGCCATCATTGGCTGGAACGTGGTGCAGTTCGACCTGCGCGTGCTGCAAAAGCATGCGGATCGCTATCAGGTCCCGCTGCTGTTTGGCCGGGGAGGCAATGTGCTGGAGTGGCGCGAGCACGGCTTCAAGGACAACCATTTCTTTGCCTCCGCCGCCGGCCGCCTGATCATCGATGGTATCGAAGCGCTGCGCTCCGCTACCTGGAACTTCCCGTCCTTCAGCCTGGAGAACGTGGCGCAGGCGCTGCTAGGCGAGGGCAAGTCCATCGATAACCCGTATCAGCGGATGGCGGAGATCGACCGCCGCTTTGCCGAGGACAAGCCCGCGCTGGCCCGCTACAACCTCAAGGACTGCGAGCTGGTGACCCGGATCTTTGCCAAGACCGAGTTGCTGACCTTCTTGCTGGAGCGGGCCGCCGTCACCGGCTTGCCCGCGGACCGCAGCGGCGGCAGCGTGGCCGCCTTCACGCACCTGTACATGCCGCTGATGCATCGCCAGGGCTATGTCGCCCCGAACCTGGGCGAGGTGCCGGAGGGTGCCAGCCCCGGCGGCTTTGTCATGGATTCGCAGCCCGGGCTGTACGATTCGGTGCTGGTGCTGGACTACAAGAGCCTGTACCCGTCCATCATCCGCACCTTCCTGATCGATCCGCTCGGGCTGGTGGAAGGGCTGCAGGATCCGTCCGACGAAAGCTCGGTGCCGGGATTTCGCGGCGCGCGCTTCTCGCGCACCCGGCATTGCCTGCCGGCCATCGTCAAGCAGATCTGGCAAGGCCGGGAAGCGGCCAAGCGCGAAGGCAACAAGCCCTTGTCGCAGGCCCTGAAGATCATCATGAATGCGTTCTACGGGGTGCTAGGATCCAGCGTCTGCCGCTTTTTCGACCCACGCCTGGCGTCGTCGATCACCATGCGCGGCCACGAGATCATGCACCGCACGCGCGAGCTGATCGAGGCGCAAGGCTACCAGGTGATCTATGGCGATACCGATTCGACCTTTGTCTGGCTGAAGCAGCCGCATGCCGAGGAAGACGCCGACAGGATTGGCCGCATGCTTGTCCAGCAAGTGAACCAGTGGTGGCAGCAGCATCTGCAACAACAATACGGCCTGGAGAGCGCGCTGGAGCTGCAGTACGAGACCCACTACCGCCGCTTCCTGATGCCCACCGTGCGCGGCGCCGAGCAGGGCAGCAAGAAGCGCTACGCGGGGCTGGTCGCCAGGGCGGACGGCAGTGAGGAGATGGTCTACAAGGGCCTCGAGACGGTACGCACGGACTGGACGCCGCTGGCCCAGCAGTTCCAGCAAGCGCTTTATCAACGCGTTTTCAAGAAGCAGCCGTACCGGGAATACGTGCAGGACTATGTCCGCCGCACCATGAGCGGCGAGTTCGACGCGCAACTGGTCTACCGCAAACGCTTGCGCCGCACGCTCGAAGACTATCAGCGCAACGTGCCGCCGCACGTGCGCGCGGCACGCATCGCGGACGAGTTCAACCGCAAGGAAGGCCGTCCGCTGCAATACCAGGACGGCGGCTGGATCAGCTATGTGATGACAGTGGCCGGCCCCGAGCCGCTGGAAACCCGGCGCTCGCCCATCGACTACGACCACTATCTCACGCGCCAGCTGCAGCCGGTGGCCGACGCCATCCTGCCCTTCCTGGGCGATGCGTTCGAGACGCTGGTGACGGGGCAAAAGGCGCTGTTTTGAGGGGCCCTCAGGCGTCGGAGTTAAGCAGGCACGGCGCCTTCTATCAGATCTTGATGACAACCTTGCCCTTTGCTCGGCCTGTTTCGACGTAGGCCAAAGCCTCTTTGGTTGACGCGAATGGGAAAACCCGATCGATCACGGGCCTTATCGCACCTGCGTCGATGAGCCTGGCGATCTGGCCTAGCTGGTCTGCGTTGGCACGCATGAAAACAAATGAATAGCTGACATCATGGCGTTTCGCGGCTTGTCTGATGCGATGGCTCAGAAAGTGCATTGCCGCTTTCAGGAACCAGGAGGCGCCCATCTCTTTCGCAAAATCGGGGTCAGGCGGACCGGCGATCCCGATGAGTTTGCCACCCGGCCTGAGCACTCGCAGCGACTTCTCGAGTGCATTGCCGCCCTGCGTATCCAGTACCACGTCGTAGTCCTTCAGGATGGCAGCAAAGTCGTCTTTCGTGTAATCGATGACGATATCCGCACCGAGGCGCTTCACCAGTTCGATATTCCGCGCGCTCGTTGTCGTCGCGACAGTCGCACCCACATGCTTCGCCAGTTGAATGGCAAGGGTGCCAACGCCGCCCGAGCCAGCATGTATGAGCACTTTCTGCCCTTTCCTGAGTTGCCCTTTTTCGATCAGCGCCTGCCAGGCAGTCAATCCCACCAACGGGATCGAAGCCGCTTCTTCCATTGTGAGTGCCGTGGGCTTGAGGGCCACGGCATCCTCTTTGACCGCGATGCATTCCGCGAAAGTGCCGATGCGATCCTTGTGCGGTCGCGCGTACACCTCATCGCCCGGTTTGAATCGTCGTACGCGAGATCCGACGCGGACAACAACCCCGGCCAAATCGTTGCCCAAAATCAATGGCAAACGATAAGGCAGGATCAACTTGAACTCTCCGTTCCTGATCTTGGCGTCGAGAGGGTTCACGCCAGCGGCGTGAATCTGGATCAATACGTCGTCCTCGTGCAGCGCCGGGACCGGCATATCGCCAGCGCGTAAGCCATGTTTGCGCCCATATCGATCGACGACGAATGCCTTCATCATGGTTCCTTGTCAGTTTCTCGTTGCATCAGGTTGTTTCGCAGGCAGTAGCGCCGTCTACATTGCGAGCCGCAGATCTTTGCGAATACCGGCGTCTACCAAGCCCGCAGGCGCAAACCTGCGTAGCAATCGCAGGCGGACGGCGAGTCCACCGGCCGCATAGCGGAGTTTCGGATGCGCCGCGGTGGCGGCCTGCAGTACGGTCTCGGCCACAACCTCAGGGCCGTCAGCGCCCTCGACTACCTCCTTCACTCGCTTATCCACGGCCGAGCGCACCTCGCGGTACGCGTCGAGGGGGGCGTCGGGCGCCATGAAGTTCGCGTCGAAAGGCGTCTTGATATAGGCAGGCTCAATGACCGATACCCGGATGCCCATCGTGCGCAACTCATGGTCGAGCGACTCCGAGTAGCCTGCGACCGCGTGCTTGGTGGCGGAATACAGCGCCATGTAGGGCATGGGCAAGAAACCCAGCACAGAGCCGATGTTGATGATGCGGCCGCCACCTTGTTGCCGCATATGGGGCAACACGGCACGCGTCATGCGGATGATCCCGAAGAAGTTCGTATCGAAGATCGCGCGGGCCTGGTCAATCGAACTCTCTTCCGCAGCGGCAGGGGCGACACCGAAGCCTGCGTTGTTCACCAGCAGGTCGATGCGCCCGTGCAGGCGCAGTACCTCTTTGACGGCGGCTTCGGCTGATTCTTCGCGAGTCACGTCAAGTGGCAGCATCTCGAACGTCCGCTGGCCGGCCTGCGCGCCGCGCCGGCTGGTGCCGTAGACCTTGTATCCGGCCTTGGTAAGCCGCTTTGCCGTGGCTTCGCCGATTCCCGACGAGGCGCCCGTAACGAGGGCTATTTTGGTTTCCATGATGTTCTTCCGATATTGAGTGATGTCTCTACGTGGCGGGTCGGGCATTCATCTCTAAAAAATATGATGTTCATCATATTTTAGGTCAAGCGAAAACCGGCACCAGGCCGGCGGATTTACGCGTCAGTGGGCGCAAGTTTTTTCAATGCGGCGTCAAGAAAATTCTCCGACAGCTTGGGGTCGTCCACGGCACGCGCCAGCACCATGGTGCCAACCATGGTGGCAACCGTCATCAGTGCCTGTTCGTGTGCACCCGGCTGGCCCCAATCGGGCAACTGGCGCGCAACGACATCGATCATCTCCTTGATGCGGCGGGTGGCCGCGCGCCGCACGACCGGCGCCTGGCGCGGCATCTCCGAACCGAGGGCGGAGACAGGGCAACCAGTCTCTATGTCTTCACAATGCGCTTTCGACAGATAGGCGCGCACCATCGCCGGCAATGCTTGATCTGGCGGCACGGAGGCGGCGATATGCTCAGACAGGGCCACGGCTTCGGCACCGGCGCGGTCAGCGGCTTCGGCAAGCAGCACCTCGCGCGATGGAAAATGGGCATAGAAGCCGCCATGCGTCAGGCCGGCCTCCTTCATGATGTCGGCCACTCCTGTGCCGTCGTAGCCACTGCGCCGAATCGCGCGCGCGGCAACCTCGACGATGCGCTCGTGCGTGAGTTCCTTGCGGCTGACGGTTTTTCGATTGATGGGTGGCTTCTTCATGACGGCCATCATATAGCATTTCGGCGCCGTTTGCTGTACTGAGCCATGTCGATGGAGATCAAGGCGCCCCCCCAGGGCAGCGCTGAGCAGTGCAACTGTCAGTTCGGCGACATGAGGGTGCCCGATCGTCGCTTGATGAAGCGCACGCAGCAACCGCAGACGCCGTTTGTCAGCGCGACCCTGCGGACGTCAGCGATAGGCCCTCTCAGTCCAAGCTGATGCCGTTTGCCTTGGCGATGCCCTGCCAGAGGGACAAGTCGGTACGTACCGTCTGGGCAAACTGCTCCGCGCTTTTCAATGGCGGATCGACCAGGTTGAGTTGGACGAACCGGTCACGCAACTCCGGGGCGGACAGCGTGTTCAGGATCTCCCGGTGCACCGCCGCTATCACGCCGGCCGGCGTGCCGCGTGGGGCGAACACGCCATACCAGGCATCCGTATCGAAACGATAGCCTTGTTCGGTCATGGTCGGCAGGTCCGGCAGCGCCGGTCCCCTGTGCGAACCGGTGATGGCAATGCCGCGAAGCTTTCCGGTCTTGATCAGCGGCACCGAACTGGTGGCGTCGACGAAGGCCACCTTCACCAGCCCACCCTGCATGTCCTGGTAGATCTGGCCGATCGTCTTGTAGGGCACATGCCGGATGTCGAGCCCTTCCTGCCGCTTCAGGTACTCCATCACGAGCTGCCCGGTGGAGCCTGGGCCCCAGGTGGCATAGTCGTACTTGCCGGGATTCGCCTTGACGAGGGCAACGAACTCCTTCAGGTTGCGCGCGGGAAAATCCGGCGAGGCGACCAGATGGATGCCCCCCGAGAAGATTTGCGCCACGGCCACAAGGTCGCGCGTCACATCGAACGGCAGCTTGTGCAGCAGGGCCTGGCTGATGACGGTGGACGACGAGCTGGCAAATAGCAAGGTGTAGCCGTCAGGCGGGGCCTTGGCCACCGCGTCGACGCCGATGACGCCATTGGCGCCAGGCCGGTTGTCAACCACGACGGGCTGGCCCAGCGTGCGCGACAAGCGTTCGGCAAAGATCCGTGCAATGGTGTCGGGGCCGCTGCCGCCGGCGCTGGGCAGGATCAGGCGAACCGGTCGCGCCGGCCACGGCTGCGCGCTCGCCGGCGCCGCGCCGAGCGCAAGGCCAAGCGCCATGCCGAGGGTGGGTGCCAGGGCCAGGAAGCGGCCGAGTCCCAGGGTGTTCCAGCAATTCCGCATCATGTTTGTCTCCTGCATATTGTTGTGATGACGGGCCTGGCCATGGTACGGCCCAGGCCCGCTTGACCTGTACGCCGCTGCGCCTGCCGTCAGGCCGCGGCGCGTACGGCACCGATCGACAGACCGCCATCGACGATGAGCATCTGTCCGTTGACGTAGGAGGACTCGGTGCTGATCAGGTAGAGCGCGGCGTGGGCAACCTCCCAGCCTGTGCCCTGCCGGCCGAACGGCAGCGGGCGGGCTGCGCGCGAGGGCCGGGCGCGCGAGGCGTCGCGGCCCATCGGTGTGTCGATCAGTCCTGGTGCCAGCACATTCGCACGCAAGCCGTTGGGCTGGCCGGCGAATGCCACCGCGCGGCCCAGCGCGGTCAAGGCCGCCTTGGACGTCTCGTAGGCCGGCAGGCCGCTCAGCGGCGAGATCGCCGCCGTGGAGGCCACGAACACAATGGCGCTGCCCGCGGGCATGACGGCGGCGGCCTCCTGGGCGCAGAACATCGGGGCGCGCAGGTTGATGTCCTGGACCCGGTCCCAGTCTTCGGGCGTCTCCGCGCCAAAGCGATTCTGGTTGCCGATCCCGACGTTGACCACCAAGCCATCGAGCCCGCCCAGCGCGGCCACGGCCTGGGCCACCATGCGCGAGATCTGAGCAGGGTCCGCAACGTCGGCCTGGACCGGCACCGCGCGGCCGTCCTCGCGCAGGATCAGGTCGACCGTATCCTGCGCGGCGCCGGCATCCATATCGGCGCACGCCACGGCGGCGCCCTCGCGGGCGAACAGGATTGACATGGCACGTCCGTTGCCGACCGACGGCACCGGATCGACGGTGCGGCGTTGGCCCGCGCCTACCACCAGGATGCGGCGCCCGGCGAGCCGGCCGTCACGGCGCGGCACCCCAAGCGCGGGTGCAAACAGTTGTTGGTCCGGACGGCTTTCCAGGGATTCAGTCATGACGCAGCTCCAGTTTTTCCAGCGGCGGGTTTTCGATATCGACTTCGAGGTTTTCCAGCAGGCGCGACACCAGCATGTAGAAGCCGATGGTTGCCAGCAGCTCGACCATCATCTGTTCGTCCAGGGCCGCCGCAACCTTGGCGTAGAGCTGCGCCGGTGCCTTGACGTCATGCACCACGGCATCGGTGAATGCGATGACAAGGCGCTCGAGTTCGCTGAAGTCGCCGTTGGCATCCGGCCTGAGCACGGCATCGATTTTTTCTTCCGGCACACCGGCGGCGCGCGCCACACGCCGGTGCTGATGCACTTCGTAACTGGCGCCGCTGAGCGCGCCCACCCGCAGGATGACCAGCTCGCGCAGCGCGGGCGGCAGCGACGCCTCCGTCAGAATGGCGCGGCCGAGACCGAGGAAGCCGAGCGCGATCTCCGGCGCATGCGGCAGGACCCTGTACAGGTTGAGGGCGGGACGCCCGCGCAGTTGCTCGCCAAGGCGGCCGGGCACGTTGTCCACGTCGAAGTAAGGCAGTCTGGCCATGTTGTGTTGTCTCCGTTTCCTGCCGCGCGGCAGGTGATGTCGTGGTGGGAATAATGTAAATAGGAGTTGGCCGCCTACGGCAGCGCGTTGCGCGGGTCTTGTCGCAAGACCAGGTTCCATACCTGTTGGCCGACCGGCCGCTCGCGTTCCTCGATCAGGTGGGCGACCAGTCCCGCGCAGCGTCCGATCAGTGCCAGTCCCCGGCCGAACAGCGGGTCCAGCCCCATCTCGGCGAGGATGGCGCCGATGGCGCCGGCGGCATTGAGCGGCAGGGCGCCGCGCTTGCCGTCGCCGCAGGCGTCGCCAAGCGCAAGCGCTAGCCGGCAGTATTTGCCGTGAAAGCCGTTTGACCTGGCTGCCTCCATCAGCGCTGGCACTCGCGGGTCGCCCCGCGCATGAATCGGATGGCCCACGCCAGGTATCGGCTTGCCGGCAGCGCGGCAGGCAGCAACGATGCGCTGTGCCTGCGCCGCGATGGTGGCTTCGTCGGCATCGGCCGCCAGGGGCGCACCTTCCTGCAACAGCATCTGCGCCATGTTCTGCACCGTGCCGAGGAAGCGTTCTCCGGCTCCCAGCAGCCCGGCTGCGACCGCGCCTTGCAAGGATTCCGGCGCGCCGAGCCAGGTCATGCGGGCGCTGATCGCGCTTGGTGTCAGGCCGTGATCGACCGCGGTCACCAGCAGCGTGTCAATCATCCGCGCCTGCGCCGCGCTGGGCTGGCGGCCGAGCGCGACCAGGCAGAGCGTTTGCACGAAATCCAGCTTGCCGATCACCTCGGTGGCCAGGTCGAGTCCGCGCAGCGTGATGCGATCGGGTGTGGTGTAGCCGATTTCGGTGCGTACGCCGTTCATGCGCCCAGCCCCACGGTGATGCCGCCGCAGACGTGCAGCACTTGGCCGGTGACGAAGGACGCGCGTTCGTCGAGAAAGAACTCGACAGCGTGGACGATGTCCTCAGGTTTGCCGAGCCGCCTGACCGGCACGCCGCTCACAATGCGCTGCGTCAACGCATCCTGGGCCGGGTTGACGGAGCCGAATGCCGCCGTGGCGATGGGCCCCGGCGCGACGGCGTTGACGGTGATGCCGTGCGCCGCGAGTTCCAGCGCCCAGGTACGCGTCATGGCGTTCAGGGCGCCCTTGCTGGCCGAGTACGCCGTGCGCAGTTCCTTGCCCAGCGCGGCACGGCTGGAGATATTAACGATGCGGCCGTGGCGCGCCGCGCGCATGCCCGGCACCAGTGCCTGGGTGCATTGCAGCGCTGCCCGGACGTTGACATCAATCTGCTTGTCGAAGTCGTCAAGACTGGTTTCCTCCAGGCTCGCCGGCCGCAGCGTCGCCACGTTGTTGACGAGGCCGGTGAAGGCGAAGGTGGCCGAGGCTTTGCCAAGCGCGGCGGCGAGTTGCGCCGTGTCGGCCATGTCGACTTCGACGAAATGCGTCACACCGGTCTCGGGAGGCGCCACCCGATCGAAGTTCACTACCGTGTGGCCGCGCTCGCGCAGCGTCTTGCACAGGGCCCAGCCGATGCCGCCGGATCCGCCGGTTACCAGGATATCTGTTGGTGTCATGATGAGAGAGGCTCCTTGCCTAGTGGGTCGTAGCTGGCGTAGTTGCTGGCGTAGTCGCTTGCACTGGCGGCGAGCCGGGTCCTGACCTCGAGCTTCGAGACCTTGCCGTTGGCCGTGAGCGGAAGGGTTTCCACAAAATGGATGCGCTTTGGTGCCTGCACCGAACCCAGGCGTTCCTTGACGAATGCCTGCAACTCGGCAGCGTTGGTTGTGGCGCCGGGATGCAGTTGCACTGCCGCATGCACGGCCTCGCCCCAGCGCGGGTCGTCCATGCCGAGCACGGCGCAGCGGCACACCGCCGGATGAGCGCCGAGCGCGTTCTCCACGTCGCTGGGGTACACGTTGAAGCCGCCCGTGATAATGACGTCGCGCAACCGGTCTTTCAGGTACAGGTAGCCTTGCGCGTCCAGGTAGCCGCCGTCGCCCGTATGCAGCCAGCCATCGGCCAGCGCCTCGGCGGTCTTGCCCGGCTGGCGCCAGTAGCCGGACATGACGAGGTCGCCGCGCACCACGATCTCGCCGGTTTCCCCAGCTGGCAGCAGCTTGCCATCGCGCCCCATGATGGCGAGTTCGGTCAGGCAGGTGGCACGGCCGACGCTGCCGTGGCGGGCGGGATCGCGCAATTCTCCGGCGGGCAGGAAGGCAATGATGCCGGGGGCCTCGGTTTGCCCGAAGGAGGTCTCCAGGGTGCCGAAAATTTCAATGGCCTGGGCAATCCGGTCTGCGCGCATCGGCGCTGCCGCATAGATCAAGTGCCGCAGCGCGGACCAGTCCCGTTCGCGTACGCCGGGCTCGTCCAGCAAATCGTAGATCAGCGTGGGCGGCATGAACACCGCGGTGATGCGCTCGCGCTCCAACTGATCGAGCAGGGCGCGCGGCCTGGTCGAATCCGCCAGCACGATGGTGCCGCCACGTGCGAACACGGGTAGCAGGAAAGTGGACGTGCCATGGGTGATGGAGGCCACGGCGAGATAGCGCTCGTCATCGCGCAACTGCATCGCGGTGAGGATGGAAACCACCGTGGTGTTCCAGGACCGCAACGACTGCATGACCCCCTTGGGCGCACCGGTGGTGCCGCCAGTGAACTTGATGGCCTGCGTTTCGCCAAGCTCGCGCTGCACGGGTAGCGGGACGTGGCCGCGCCAGGCACAGAGCAGCGCGGCGATACTGTCCGGGCCGGATGCCTGCGGCCCGCAGCTGATCACGCGGGTGCCAGGCGTGTTAGTGCCGGATTGGCCGTGGCTGCTGTCTTCCAACACCAGGATGGACGGCTCGGTGAAGTCGACGATGCGTGCCCGTTCGTGGACCGAGGCGCGCGGATTCAGCGGCACCCAGCATTTGCCTGCGGCCAGCGTAGCCAGCAGCGCCAACACATGCTGCATGCTATTGCCGGCGCAAATGCCTACGCGCGATCCGGGCGTGGGGTCCAGTGCCTGGAAGGCCGCCGCGAGCGCCAGTACCTTCTGCGTCAGTTCGCCGTAGGTCAGCGATTCACCGGCCGCCTGCAAGGCGATGCGCGCCGGCGTGGCGCTGGCGGTCCTCAGCAGGTGGTGGATTGGTTGCATGCTGCCTTCCGTTGCGTCTCGTTGATACCGCTCATTCCGCTCATTCCGCTCATTCCGCCCGCGCTCCAGATACCTTTACGATCCTTGCCCATTTGCTCATCTCCTCATCGACGAATCTGGTAAATTCCGCCGCGCTCATCGGCTGGTTGCCCGCGTTCTTGGTGGTGCCGAGGTCGGTGACGGTGTCGGCGCCCATTTCGGCATAGCGCTTGCGCAGCGTTGCGCTTGTCACAGCCTGGCCAACCGCCGCATTGAGCCGGTTCACAATGTCGGGGGGCGTATGCGCCGGCGCGAAGATGCCGCTCCAGTTGCTGACGAAGTAGCCCGGCACGCCGGCTTCGGCAACAGTCGGCACATCCGGGAGCGCGGGCGAGCGATGCGCCGAGGTCACGGCAAGCGGGCGTACCAGGCCCTTGGCGATCAACGGCAGCGAGGTGGGCAGGTTGTCGAACATCAGCTGCACCCGCCCGCCCATCAGGTCGGTCTGTGCAGGCGAGCCACCGCGGTAGGGCACGTGCGTCAGTTGCGTGCCGGTCATATGCTCAAAGAGTTCGCCGGACATATGAATGCTGCTGCCATTGCCGGACGAGCCCATCATCAACTGGCCCGGTTTGCTCTTGGCCAGCGCAATCAGCTCCTTGACATTGCGCGCCGGCAACGTCGGGTTGACGACCAGTACATTGGCGCCGGAGGAGACCAGGGCCACAGGCTGGAAGTCCTTCTTTGGGTCGTAGGGAAGGTTGGCGTATAGCGTCGGGTTGATGCCATGGGTGCCGATCGTGCCCAGCAGCAAGGTGTAGCCGTCCGCCGGTGCATTGGCGACGACGGCCGCGCCGATGTTTCCGCCCGCACCGGCGCGGTTCTCCACCAGCACCGGCTGCCCGAGGCTTTGCGTGAGCTGCTGGCTGAGCAGCCGGCCGAAAATGTCCGCAGCGCCGCCGGGCGGGAACGGCACTACCAGGCGAATTGGCCGTGAAGGATAGGTTTCGGCCAGTACCGGCCCCGCCGTATGCAGGGCGAGCGCGGCCGCGACCGCACAGATCAGTCTGTGAAGCATGGGTTGTCTCCGTTGTCGTTGTCGTTGGTTGCCAGCGGCATGCTCCGGATGGAGCCACGCCGGGCTTACTGCGCTTCGCCAGGCCGGCCGTTCAGGGATCCACATGTGGCCTCGCCCGCACGGTCGGCGCCGTGGGGCGCGGCGAGGGGGCGCGAAGGACGGTCTTGCTGCATGGGATAGTTTGGCGCTGTCCGGGTTAGGTGAGCGGAAATGTGAAAACGATTTCCGTTTGTGCTAACTTATCAGGCAACAAATTTGGCGTCCAACTGTGGAACGTTTTCATTAGGGAAGACCATGACGCAAAAGATTTCCGTCAGGGATGTGGCTGAGGCGGCGGGGGTTTCCATCGGCAGCGTGTCGCGGGTGCTGAACGGCACCGGCTATGCCAGCCAGGCGCTGCGAGCCCGGGTGCACGCGGCGGTAGAGGCACTGAACTATGAACCCAGCTTTGCCGCCCGCCACCTGCGTACCGGGCGCAGCAAGACGGTCGGCTACCTGGTTTCGAATATCGGCAACCCGCTGCTGGCGGCGCATTTCAGCGAAGTCGAGAAGCACATGCAGGCCGCCGGGTACTCCATGCTGGTCGGCAATACACTGGATCAGCCACGGCGCGACCGCGAGCTGGTTGCGCTGTTCGAGACCCGCCGGCTAGAGGGCATCATTGCCGCGCCGAGCCTGGAGAGCGCGGACCCCGCCGACAGCCTGTTCAGCGCTTGCAGCTTACCGGTGGTGATTCTGGATCGGGAAACGCCTCTACCAATGGACACGGTCTATCTGGACCATCGTAGCGGCGTGAAGCAGGCTATGGCGTATCTGATTTCATTGGGTCACCGCCGTATCGCGTTGTTCGGGCCTGGCGAGCACATTCGTCCAGGGCGCGAAAAGCTGCTCGGCTACCGGGATGCCCTTGCGGAGGCGGGTTTGGTGTTCGACCCCGCACTAGTCTGTATGTCACGCTCGGCGATCGATTCATCACGCACCCAAATGGCGGCCATGCTCGCTCTTTCCGCACCCCCCACCGCAATCATCGGCCTGGGAACGCGCCTGCTCTCCGGCGCCATTTATGTTGCGCGCAAGGCGGGGCTGGATATTCCCGGAGACCTTTCGGTGATCGGCATCGGTACGCCGGAGACGCTTGAGTTGATGTATCCCCCGCTAACCACTCTACGCTTTGACATCGAGCGCGCCGCAGAGGCTGCCGCACATCTGATGCTTGACCGCTTGGGCGGGGAGGGGGGGACACAGCCACGTATCGTGAATGTGCCGCTTGACTTGGTTTTGGGGGAGTCGTGCGCCACGGCAGCGCCCAGGTAGGCCGGTGGGCTGTACAGCCGGCTGCTGCGCCGGCGTATTGGCAAGGTGTTGCTATTTCTATTTCTTGGATTCGTAGGCCATCCGCACCGCCAGACCGGTCAGAACGCTTCCCATCAGCCAGCGCTGCACCAATAGCCACTGCGGGCGTCCTGACAGGAAGGTGGATATAGATCCGGCCGTCACGATGATCAGTGCATTTACAGCGAGGCTGATCGAAATCTGAACGCTGCCGAGCGCCAGCGACTGGGTAAGAACACTGCCATGTCCTTCCGTAATAAATTGGGGCAGCAGCGACAGATACATGACGGCGATTTTTGGATTCGCCAGGTTGGTGATAAACCCCATGCTGAAGAGCTTCCTTGGGGTATCGACCGGTAGGTCGCGCACTGCAAACGCGGACCGTCCGCCCGGTTTGACCGCTTGCCAGGCAAGATATAGAAGGTACAAAGCGCCGCCAAGGCGAAGCGTGTCGTATGCGTAAGGTACCGCAAATACGAAAGCCGTAATTCCGAATGCCGCGCACAGCATGTAGAACACAAAGCCCAGAGCAACGCCGCCCAATGAAATGAGGCCTGCGCGTCTACCTTGGCAAATGGAGCGGGAAATTAGATAAATCATGTTCGGCCCCGGCGTTAAAACCATTCCCAAGGCCACAAGAGCGAACATGAGCAACTGTGCAAAATCAGGCATAACCCATCTCCAAGGATAGTAGGTAATGCCCAGGCGCGCGGCGGCTAGCAACCTCACGCTCCCCGATAGTGCCCTATCTGTATGCGCCAGTCACATGAGTGCAGAAATCATAGCACAGGAGAAAATGCTCTAGGCTACGGGAAGAATCATTGGCAACGCCGGGGACACGCTCCTTCAACTTGCGGATAGATTTTGGCCCAGCCGTGCTGCTTCTATCGCGGCGATGTCGATCTTTTTCATGGTCATCATCGCGTCAAACGCGCGCCTGGCCACAGCAGGATCGGGGTCGGATATTGCCGCCATGAGGGCGCGCGGGGTGATCTGCCATGACAAGCCCCAGCGGTCCTTGCACCAGCCGCATGCGCTTTCCTGGCCGCCATTGCCGATGATTGCGTTCCACAAGCGGTCGGTTTCGGCCTGGTCGTCCGTCGCGATTTGAAAAGAGAATGCTTCGTTGTGCTTGAAATACGGGCCGCCGTTCAGCCCAAGGCAGGGGATGCCGACGACGGTGAACTCAACCGTCAGGACATCGCCCTGCTTGCCGCCAGGATAGTCGCCCGGTGCGCGGTGGACGGCGCCGACAGAGCTGTCGGGGAACGTCTGCGCATAGAAGTTCGCGGCGTCAACGGCGCCACCTTCGTACCACAGGCAGATCGTGTTCTTGCTGGTCATTTCGCATCTCCTGATAAGTTGGCCACCCGCATCCGCGCAGCAGCCGCAGTGACGTCGCGCGTGACTATTTTGTGTGGGTTGCGTGATCTTCGAACGCGGAGACGATGCCGTCAATCATTGCCGTGATGCGCGCGGTATGCCGAAGGTCTTGATGCGTGACGAGCCAGATTTCGTAGACCGCCCCACGTGCGGGTTCCGGCCATATCTGCACGAGGCCGTCGTGTTCAGCCAGATGTATCGGAAGTTCACCGATGCCGAGTCCGGCCTTTACCGCGGTGCGCAGCATGAGGCTGGAATTGAAGGTCGATACGATGCGCCCCGCGTGTATCGGTTCGCCAGCAAGCGTCGGTGATCGATTCCCGGTCCAGTTTCCCTGATAGACGACAAGATCGTGGCCCGCGAAGGCGGAGCCAGCGGCGGGCTTGCCGTGCTGCTCGAGATAGGCACTCGATGCAAAGAGCGCCATGGGCCAGCGAGCCAGGCGCCGCGCGACAAGATCGGGATTTTCCGGCCTGACCGACCGGACTGCGATATCCGCTTCGCGCCTTGCCAGGTTCAGCATGCGCGTCGACGTATCCAGCAGGATGCGCACTTCGGGATGCGCGGCATGCAGGCGTTCGATGGCGGGAAGCAGGAATTGGAGCGCGATCAAGTCGGTGCTGGTGACTCTTACGTCCCCCGCAAGCCGTGTATCCGTGCCTTGAGTTCGTCTGACGAGTTCGTGTGCGGAGTGTTCCATTTTCTCCGCCGATCTCAGCGCGGCCTCGCCTGCGGCGGTCAACGCGTAACCGTCAGAGGTGCGCAGGAAGAGCGTTGCACGTAGGGCGTGTTCTAGCGCCGCGATCCGTCTTCCGACCGTCGCCTGATCCAGGTTGAGCGTCCTGGCCGCGCCACGGAGCGTCTTTTCGCGCTCCACCGCGAGAAACACTCGCGCGTCATCCCAGTTCATCGTGCCGCCCTCCTGATGCAAATTTGCATCTGTCACCATGAATAATGCTGCACATATTCATCAGCGTCGAGGCCTAGACTGAACGCAAGAGTTCCTCGTTCAATGATCCGCCCGGATCAATCGAGCCTCATCTTTAGAAAGAGTGATATCCATGTCTGCTTCAGCTTATCGTGTGCCGTCGTCCATGACAGCCATTGAGATCAAACAGCCCGGTGGTCCTGAGGTCCTGGTGCCGGCTACGCGCGCGGTGCCGATGCCGGCCGCCGATCAGGTTCTGGTCCGCATCCACGCAGCTGCCGTGAACGGTCCCGATGTTTTCCAGCGCAAAGGGCTCTATGATCCGCCCCCCGGGGCTTCCGACATTCCGGGGCTGGAAGTGGCAGGTCAAGTGGTTGCCGTTGGCTCCGACGTGTCCCAATTCCGGATCGGCGAACTGGTGTGTGCATTGATTCCCGGTGGTGGTTACGCAGAATATGCGGTCGCGCACGCCTGCAACACGATGCATATCCCCAAAGGCCTGACGTTGGTGGAAGCCGGGGCCATGCCCGAAACGTTGATGACGGTATGGCTGAACCTGTTCCAGCGCGGCAAGCTGGTTGCCGGCGAATCGGTGTTGATCCATGGCGGCGCGTCAGGTATCGGTACCACGGCGACCATGCTGGCGAAGGCATTCGGCGCGGCGAAAATCATCACGACAGTTGGCTCGCAGGCGCACCGGGAGGCCAGCCTGGCGTTAGGCGCAGACCTCGCGATAGATTACCGCGAGGAAGATTTCGTCGCCGCGGCGAAGCGGTTTACCGATGGAAGGGGCGTCGACGTGATCCTTGACATCATTGCCGGCGACTACGTGGCTAGAAACTATGACGCCGCAGCCCTGGACGGACGAATCCTCCAGGTGGGCGTGATCAAGGGGCCGGCGAAGGATCTCAACGTCTTGCCGATGTTGACGAAACGTCTGACGCATATGGGCTCGACATTGCGATCGCGCACATCCGCGGACAAGGCGGCCATCATCCATGAACTCGAGCGGCAGGTCTGGCCGTACATCGAGAGCGGCAAGATCAAGCCGGTTGTCTACAAGACCTTTGCGCTTGCCGACGCTCGCGGCGCTCACGAGCTGATCGATTCCGGCACACACTTTGGAAAGATCGTCCTTACGACAGGTGCCGATCTCATTGGCTGAGGCCTGGCTTGCCGCGAAAGCGGCAAGCGGCTTGCCGGGCTCGTGATGGACGTGAGGAAAAAGCGCCATTTTTAAAGGTCGCGGACGTCTCACGATCTGCTCGGCGATCGGCCGAAGTCGGTTCGAGAACGCACGGAGGTGGATCGCGCCATTTGCAAGCGCTAGCGCCTGTTCATCGCAAACCGTCGAAGTCTCCTGGCGCTAGCGTGAGGGCTGCTGCGTGCCAGATCGAGCTGTGCGAGCGTCACGTTCGAGATGCCGATATGGCGGATCTTTCCTATGCGCTGTAGATCGGCCAGGGCTCCGACCGACTCGGCAAATGGCACGTTCCGGTCAGACGCATTGCGCCGAAGCCCAATCGATGGACAGTCATGTCGCCGAGGGCAATCGTTCCGGCGAGCCCTGCACCATTCTGTTCCAAAGCCGCCTCCATCTAGCCGGGGTCGTCAATCGAAGCGATTGGCCTGTGGTCGGTTGTGCTTTCGCGCTGTGCGGTCTTCAACGCTGCATGGATCAAACTGCCGATAGCCACACCGAGGCAGGATGCCGGGCACCGAAGTCCGGTGAAGTTCGACATCACGCCAGGCGGCTGGCCTCGATGCGCGGGAACACCCGCGCCAGCGTGGCCCCGCGCGCGGCCATGAACAGCAGCAGCGCCGCCCATAGGCCATCGTTGCCGAACGGGCCGGCCAGCGTCAGCGCGGCCACCATGAACGCCGCGAACGACAAGGCCATCGAGTGCATCAGGTCGCGCGTGCTGGTGGCGCCGATAAACACGCCATCGAGCAGGAAGCCCCACACGGAAACCAGCGGCAGGGCGACCGCCCACGGCAGGTAGCGCACCGCCGCGTCGTGGACCGTCCGCTGGTCGGTCAGGCAGGCGATGATCCATTCTCCGGCGCCGGCATACACCAGGGAGAAGCACAGCGCGCCCACCGCACCCCAGATCATCGTGACCTGGACTGCGCGGCGGAAGGCGTGCCGGTCCCGGGTGCCGATGGCGGCGCCCACCAGCGCCTCGGCCGCATGCGCGAAGCCATCAAGCGCATACGCCATGAAGGTCTGGAAGTTGAGCAGCAGCGCGTTGGCCGCCAGGATCACGTCGCCTTGCCGGGCGCCCGCATGGGCGAACCAGCCGAAGCTGGCCACCAGGCACAGCGTGCGGATGAAGATGTCGCGGTTGAGGGCAACCAGCCGCTTCAGTTCGTGCGCATCGGCGACCACCGCCCAGCGCAGGGGCGCCAAGCCGTGTGGGCGCAGCCGCCAGAGCAGGGCGGCGCCCAGCACGAAGCCGCATGCATCGGCGGTGGCGGTGGCGGCGCCGATCCCCGCGATGCCCCAGTCGAACACATAGACGTAGAGCAGCACCGCGGCAATGTTCACCGCGTTGATGAAGAGCTGGACAAGCAGGCCGAGCCGCACGTGCTGGCAGCCCAGCAGGTAGCCGAGCACCACGTAATTGCACAAGGCGAACGGCGCCGCCCAGATCCGCGCATGGCTGTAGACCCGCGCGTGGTGCTGGAGTGTGTCGCTGCCGCCGATCAGGCCCAGCGCGCCGTGGATCAGGGGCATCTGTACGGCCAGCACGCCGAGCCCGATGACGGTGGCCAACATCAGGGCGCGTGCCAGCGTGGCGCGCAGTGCCGCGCCGTCCTGGGCGCCGTAGGCTTGCGCGACGAGCCCGGTGGTACCCATGCGCAGGAACCCGAAGCCCCAGAACACAAAGCTGAAGAACAGGCCCCCGGCGGCTACGCCGCCCAGGTAGGCCGGGTCCGGCAGATGGCCGGCAACCGCGGTATCGACCGCCCCCAGGATCGGCTGGGTCAGGTTGGCCAGGATGATCGGGAACGCCAGCGCCAGCACGCGGCGGTGCCAGTTCGAAGCGGGGAGGGCCGGCGGTGCGCAGGAGGCGCTGCCGCCGGCGGACGAAGCGGACGAAGTGGACGAAACGGCAGAGAGGGGACTATCGGCGTCTGGCACGTTGTGCAGCAAGGGCTGGGTGTTTGGGGTCGACCGTCATTATGGTCGATCCACTGCTTTGCTGCCTCGCCGGGGATCAGGAACGATGCCGCTCACCCACGCCGTATGTGCCGGGGATCAGGCGTTCACGCTTCTTCCACGACCGAAGCCTTGTTGCTGGTTGGGTGCGACTATGCCGTAGCGCTCCATTTGACGGTAGACCGTGGCGCGCGCGATGCGCCAGAGCTCGCTCATGTCCTCGCGGAAGACTTTCGCTCAGCAGGTGGCCGCGCAGATCCTGGGGCTTCCCGCCAGGCCTTGCCGGGGGGCGGGGGGCCGGCCAAGCCTTGCGGCAGGTAGATCAGCCGTTCTTCTTCGAAAGACCGTAGAACTCGAAATAGACGGCGTAGATCAGCATGACGTAGTTGAGCAGGTCGACCCAGGTAAGCGGATCGCCGCCAAAGTCGGGGACGATCTCCGCTTCATGCAGCACGGCACAGGCAAACCATCGCGTATAGGCAAAGAATGAGATCAGTCCAAGGCCCCAGCACGATGCCGCGCGTATGGCCCGGTTCGTGCCGGCGCCGAACCGTGTCGGCCAGTTGCCGGCAACGTTGGCCCAGAAGATCAGCCAGAAGGCAATCCATACGCCTAGCTGCGCGGGCCAGCTTGGAAGCATCGCGCCGATTTTCTCGACGGCGCCGGGCGGGATGAGGACCCATCTGAGCAATGCCAGATGCACGGCATAGAGCGCAGTGCCCAGCAGGAAGTTGCCGGCCAGCGCGGCGAGCGCCATATGGCTCTTCCGGGCCAGCCTGTTCCACGGCCAGTTGTCGAAGATCAGGAATGTTGTCAGCCACGCCACGATGACGGAATAGAACCAGCCGATCGCCACCGGCAACGGCAGCAGGATCGCATGCGGCGCGGTGGCGGCCGATACGCTGGGATAGATCAGCAGGAAATAGCCCAGGCCCGTGAGGCAACAGCCGGCGGCGATTTGAGCAAGGCCGCTAGCCGCGGGGCTCAGGCCGCTGTCGGACCACGGCCATCCGGCCATGCCCGTCGCCAGTATGCCAAAGCCGTAGAAGCCGATCAGCACGATCAGGCCGGCGGCGCCGTAGCCGACGCCGCCAAGGGCGCTGAATGCCGGATCCAGTGCGCCGTAGCCATGGACCAGCGCGGCGGGCACGGCGAAGGAGAGCGCCAGCGTCACGACCGTGGCGGCGCAGCCGCGCACGGGCTGCTTCAGCGCCGAGAATCCCGCCATGCCGAAATTGAAGCCGATGAAGACCAGCACCAGGATGCCCCAGAAGAGGTACATGCCAAATGGCTGGGGGGCGTATTTCCAGACGGCCTGGGCGGGGTCGGCGAACAGGCGCCACACGCCAAGGCTGATGCCGTGCACGATCAGGAAGACGGCCACGGAGAATGCCAATGGCCGCAGCGCCAATCCGGCAGGCGCGAGCGCGGGTGTGTCTTGAGCTTCGATATTGGGGCTGAGGGGTTCCATGACCGGCATGTCCAGTACGATGAAGGCCCGGCACGCGAGGCGCGCGCTGGCCGCTGCGCGACGCTGCATCGCGCGAGGCCCGCATGCCGGTGGGATGGGAGGGTGGCCGCGTTGGTCAACGCGGCGCGTTGGAATGAGCGGCCGTCAAGCCGTCAAGCCGTCAAGCTGTCCAGCGGTCAGGCCGGCAGGCTGGCAACCGGCTGGACGATGATCTTGACGTTGCCATCCTTGTTGTTGACGAGCTCTTCGAAGCCGTGCGACACAATGTCGGCGAGGGAGATCCGCCCGGTGATGAGCGGCTGCACGTCGATGCGGCCATCGGCGATAAAGCGGATCACGTCGGCGAATTCGCCGTTATAGGCGAGCGATCCGATGATTTCCTTCTCCGTCGATACGATCTCGAAGAAATTGAATGCGCTGGGCTCTTCGAAGATGCCCACCATCACGCATTTCCCGGCCTTGCGGATCACGTCGATGGCAAGCTTCGCCGTGGCTTTGTTGCCGATGCACTCGAAGGACACATCCGCGCCATAGCCGCCGGTCAGTGCCTTGACCTCCGCGATCGCGTCGCATTCCTTGGGATCGATGACGACGTTGGCGCCGACCTCCAGCGCCTTTTTCTTGCGCGCCGACGAGATTTCGAGCGCGATAATGCGGCCTGCGCCGGCCGCCTTCGCGCACATGATCGTGCACAGGCCGATGGTGCCGGCGCCGACCACCACAACCGTCTGGCCGACGATGTTGCCGGCTTTCTTCACGGCATGAAGCCCTACCGCCAGCGGTTCGATCAGTGCCCCCGCCTCGGTGGGGAAGTTCTCCGGCAGCTTGTAGAGCAGTTCCGCCGGCACGTTGACGTATTCCGCGAATGCGCCGTTGTTCATCAGGCCGGTGAACGCGAGACTCTCGCAGATGTTGTACAGGCCATGGGTGCAGTAATAGCATTTGCCGCAATGCTGGCAGGCATCCGCGGTGACGCGTTCGCCGACCTTGAAACCGGTCACGCCCGCGCCCAGTTCCGCGATCTCGCCACTGAACTCGTGGCCCAGAATGCATTGCCCCTTCAGTCCGGTGAGCGGGTGGGGATGGTCGACCGGGATAAAGACCGGGCCCGCGACATATTCATGCAGGTCCGACCCGCAGATGCCGCACCAATGCACGCGGATCTTTACCCATCCTTCGGCGGGCTTGTCCGGGACGCGTACCTCCTCGACGCGGACATCGTGGCGACCCCGCCATACGGCGGCCTTCATGCTGGACTGATGCACCGAACCTTCGTTGCTCACGGTTGTGTCTCCATCGTGGTTGTGGGGAATCGACGAAGGGCCATGCGGGTGCCGCGGGTCAGTGTGTGGCGTGGCCTTCGTGCAGGAAGGAAATCGCATGAACCATGCCAGTGAGGACGGCGGACGAAGGCGGGTGGCGAAGGCGCAGCGTGCGCTGCGCCGCAGCGTGGGGAGGGCTCAGGCGCAGGCGGGGTGAGGCGTGAGCCGCGCGGGATTATTGCTGCGATACGGCATGGCGCCGGCGATGGACCGGCGAGCTACGGCGCGGCCCGCGTGAGACGGGCCGGCTCGATCCGGTGAGACACCGTGCCTCAGTCCGCCTCGTCCGCCTCGTCCGCCTGGGACAAGGACAAGGGCGGCGATCCCGGCAAGGATGCCGAACCCGGGTAGACAATGCTGTACCTGGCCATCTTGCGGTAGATGGTCGCGCGGCTCATGCCCAGTGCCTTGGCGGTTTCCTTGACGCGCCAGTGGTGGCAGGCGAGCATCTGCGCGATGTGCTCCCGTTCGAGAAGCTCACCGGGGCTCAGGCCGGCACTGTCGAATGCCTGCGCGGTGACTGGCGGGCTCGAGGGCTGCGGTGCTCCTGGCGCGGCATCGGCCGGGCAGCGCAGATAGTCGGGAAGATCTTCGGCAACGATGACGCCTTGGGCTGCGGCCAGCGCGCATGCGTACCGCAATGCCATGCGCAGTTGCCGTACGTTGCCGGGCCAGCGATAGCGGCGGATGCATGCCATTGCCTCCTCGGACAGTGCGGACCGGGTGCCGTGCGCCTGGGCTTCATCCGCCAGGAAGAAGTCGACGAGCTCGCCCAGGTCAGTGCGATCGCGCAGGGCAGGCAGCCGGAACACGGCGCCAGTCAGGCGATAGTAGAGGTCTTCCCGGAAGGTGCCTTCGGAGACCATGCGCGCAAGGTCTCTGTGGGTGGCGCAGATCAGGTTGATATCGACCCGCACCGATTGCTCGGAGCCCAGCGGCACCAGTTCGTTCTCAGCCAGCACGCGGAGCAGCCTGGTCTGCAGCGGCAAAGCCATGTCGCCGATCTCGTCCAGGAACAAGGTGCCTCCGTGCGCCTGGAGTATTTTTCCCTTGAGACCCTTGCGCTTCGCGCCGGTGAATGCGCCCTCCGCGTAGCCGAACAGCTCGCTTTCGATCAGCGTATCCGGGATGGCCGCGCAGTTGACGGCGACAAACGGCTGCGTCGCGCGCAGCGAACCGCGATGCACGGCGAGCGCGAATGCCTCCTTGCCTGTGCCCGTCTCGCCTTGCAGCAGCACGGGAATACGCCGGTCGATGATCTGGAGCGCGCGGGCGAGATGCGACGAGACCTGCGGGTCGCCGGTGACCAGGCGATCGCTGGCGATGGCACGGGCCGCGGGCTCGGCGTGGCCGGTGGCCGGGTGTCCCGGCGACAGCGACAGCGTGCGCAAGGCCCGGCGCGGCGGGCGAAGTCTCGCGAAAAAGCGGTCCCCGCCACGGGTCAGGCGCAACGGGAACATCTCCAGGCCGCTGTTCAGGTCGATGACCTGGCCGGCATTGAGATCGAACAGATGCTGGACGTTCGCCGGAATCGCGGTGTACAGCGTGCTCAGCATGCTCCTTGTCTGCCGGTTCATCGATACGATGTTCCCGGCATCGTCGAATGCAATCAGCAGTTCGGGGTGCAGGCTCAGGTAGTCCTGGCTGCGGTGCAGGTACAGGGTCCACAGGTGGCCGGTATCGTGGAGCAGGTAGGCGTTCTCGATCATTTCCGCCGCCTGGCACACCCAGGCGTAGATCAGTTCCTGCGAGTCCCGGTTTTCACTGTTTCGCACGGCCGATACGTCCAGCACGCCGGTGAGTTCGCCGGCTGGTGAGATGATGGGCGCGGCGGTACAGGTCAGGCAGGTGAACGCTGCCCTGAAGTGATCCTCGGTGTGGACGGTGATGGGTTCCTTGTCGGCCAGCACGCAGGCCACACCGCTGGTCCCCTCGGCGTCCTCCGTGAAATAGCGGCCGTGATACAGGCCGTGCTGCCGGTATTCCTTGCGGCGGTCTTCCTGCCCACGAAAATCGATCAGTGCGCCGTCGGCATCGGCCACCAGCACGCAATACCCCGCCTTGCCGACGACGCCGTGCAAGCGCTCCACCACCGGGCTCGAAAAGCGCAGCAGGGCCTCGGCGCGATTGCGCCTGTCTTTCAGCTCCGTCGCACTGATGACGCGCGGGCCGGACGTATTTCCCGGATCCAGCTGAAAGGTATTGAGCGAGCGGGTCCAGGAGCGAAACAGGCGCGCCTGCGCCGCCGCTTCATGGAGTGACGCATTGTCGACCACGGACGAAACGCGTCGTGCGTGTTGCAGTGCATATGATTGCGTCATGCCAGCTTCCTCAACATGCGTCACTCCAATTGCAAGGTGCGTCAGCGTTCGACAGGTCGACACGGCTGCGTTGTATGCCACGATCACGCGGCACTGGTCTGCGTGCCGCGTCTTTTTAGCACATCCCGAACCGGCGCTCACATTGCAGTGCAGCATGGGAACGGCGTCAGGCGCGATTCATACCCTGCGCAAGGTATGAATCGCATCTCTCCCAGCGCCTTCCTTGGCGCCGACGAATCCGGCAACCAGATCCTGGGTGCGCGTTACGCCTTGCAGGGCATTGTCGTCGTTGCCGTCTCGCCCGCCCCGATGCCGCCGTGGTCCCGCGACCATCGGGCCGGGTCGGCCAGAAAACGCTGCAGTTCGTCAATGCCGCGGCTATCCACGTTGCCGCTGTCACGCGCGGCTTGCAGGATGTCGTGCCAGTTCGCGAGGGAATGGATCTTGGCCTGCCAGGGGGCGAGGGTGCTCTCGGTGGGGAACGTGCCGTAGTCGAACACCACGAAGATGTCCGTCACCACGGCGCCGGCGGCTGCCAGCGCCTCGCAGAAAATCCGCTTGGAGCGCGCGGCGGCCATCATGTCGTCCACCAGCAGCACGCGGTCGCCGGCGTTGACGGCTCCCTCGATCTGCGAGGCGGGCCCCAGGCCCTTGGCTTCTTTGCGCACGTAGAGCAGCGGGAGCGCCAGGGCTTCGGCCATCCAGGCGCCGAATGCGATGCCGCTCGATTCGGCGCCGACCACGGCATCGATGCCGCCGAGCCGGTTGCGTTCCCGCAGCAGGCTCAAGCCGCGCTGGATCAGCGCCCTGCGCAGCAGGGGAAACGAGATCAGCCGGCGACAGTCGATATAGACCGGGCTGGCCCAGCCGGAGGGCAGCCGGAACGGCTCGTCCGTGCGGAATTTCACGCAGCCGGCATCCAGCAGGGCCTGGCCTACCGACAAGGACAGGTCGGGTTGAGGGCGTAGTTGAGACATGCGGGGCTCCAATGCTTCAGTGCTTCAGTGCTTCAGTGCTTCAGTGTTTGTGCTCGGCCACGGCTCAGAGGCTCGCGATGGTGTCGTCCAGCACCTGCACGCCAAGCAGGAAATCATCGATGTCCATGGCCTCGTCCGGGTTGTGCGAGCCGTGTTCGTTGCGCACGAAGAGCATGCCGGTGGGGATGCCGGCGTTGGCAAACAGCGATGCATCGTGCCCGGCGCCGCTTGGTACTTGCTCAACCGGGACGTCACGTTGCCGGCATGCCTGCGTGAGTAGTTCGGAGACCCTGCCGTCCATGGTGGCCGGGGCCGATTCGATGCGGCGGTCGAACTCGAACCGCACGCCGCGGTCGCGCGAGATGGCCTTGCATTCCGTGCGCAGCAGTTGATAGAAGCCTTCCAGCGTTTCCACGCTCTTGCTGCGCGCCTCGAAGCTGAAGTTCACCATGCCGGGGATGCGGGAGATCGAATGCGCCTGCGGGCAGGTGCTGACCACGCCGGTGGTGACGACCAGGTCGATGCCGCGCTCCAGCAGCACGCGCCAGTGCTCGTCCAGCCGCGTGATCAGGTCGGCCACGGCAAACATGGCGTCCTTGCGCAGCCACCGTGGCACCGCGCCGGAGTGGCCGGCCTCGCCGACGCACTGGATCCGGCTGTGCCGCACATTGCCGCGGATGCCGGGCACCACCGCCACCGGCAAGCCGCGCGCGACCATCACCGGGCCTTGCTCGATATGCAGTTCCAGGTAGGCATGGACCTTGGCTTTGTCGAGCAGCGGCGCCTGCGCGCGGATCGCCTCGACATCGGCGCCGGCAGCTGCCATGCAGGCCGCCAGCGACTCGCCGGAATGCCGGTGGGCCAGCGCCAGGTCGTCGGCGCTGAGCTTGCCCAGCAGCGCGCCCGAACCCATGTACGCCTTGCCGAACCAGGCACTTTCCTCGCCCCGGAAGCCCACCACCTGCAGCGGCACGCGCGAGTGCCGGCCGGTACGCTTTTGCCGGAGCTGGCAGAGCAGGCCAGCGACAATCCCCGCCAGCCCGTCGAAGTTGCCGCCTTGCGGGACGGAGTCCAGGTGGGAGCCGACCCACGTCGCAGGCGCGCCCGCGTCGGCTTGCGGCAGGCGGAAGACGAGATTGGCGGCGCGGTCGGCCTGCACGTCCAGGCCGTGGCGCAGCGCGAAGTCCCGCAGGTAGGCGGCCGCCGCGGTCTCGCCCGCGCCGTAGCTGTCGCGGGTCACGCCAACGCCATCGGACGACAGTTCGCGTATGTCCTTGAAGAGCTGTTCGGCGACCGGCTTGAGTTCCAGAATTTCCATGACACGTTTGTTGATCGTTGCAGTGACGCGCCAGCGGCATGTGCTGGCGCGAGTGGCTTTTTGCCGAGGTCGCTCAGCCGGATTGCTGCGCGAAGCGCAGCCAGCGGTCGCTCAAGTGCTGGTCGAGCCGGACCTGGCCCACCAGGTCGCGCAGCGCCCCGGTGCCGGTTTCCTGGCAATAGTCCTGCAGCCCGTCGATGATCTTCTGCATGACGCCGGGGTCCCGGAAGGACGCCGTGCCGACCTGGACGGCGGCGGCGCCGGCGAGCATGAACTCGACGGCATCCTCGGCGTTCTGGATGCCGCCGCAGCCGATGATGGGGATGCGCACGGCGCGATAGCACTGGTGCACCAGCCGCAGGGCAATCGGCTTGATGGCCGGGCCGGACAGGCCCCCCATGACGTTGCCCAGCTTGGGCTTGCGGGTACGCACGTCGATGGCCATGCCCAGCACCGTGTTGCCCATGACGATGGCGTCGGCGCCGGCGTCTTCCGCCGCCCGGGCCACGGCCGCGATCTGGCTGGCGTTGGGCGTGAGCTTGACCCAGACGGGGTGGCGCGTGCGCCCGCGGATGGCGCAGACCGCCTTGTAGGTGGTCTCGGGCAGCATGGCAAAGGCCATGCCGTCGGCTTCCAGGTTGGGGCACGAGATATTGGCCTCGATGGCGGCAACCTCGGGCAAGGACAGCTGCTCGCACGCCAGGGCGAACGCCTGCGCCGTATCGGCTGAGATCGACACCACCACCGGCGTGTTGTAGCGGGTGTAGGGCGGCAGCACGCATTCGCGGTAATAGTCGAGCCCCTTGCTCGGGATGCCGATGGCGTTCAGCATGCCGCCATAGGCCTCGGCTACCCGTGGCGTGGGATTACCGGCCCGGGACCTGGGGGAGACGCTTTTGATCACCAGTGCGCCAAGCTGGTTGAGGTCCAGCGCTTCGCGGTACTCGATGGCGAAGCAGCCGGAGGCAGGCATGACCGGGTTGCGCAGCGTCAAGTCGCCAACCCGAACGGTGAGATCAGCCAAACTCCACCTCCCCGACGACTTCACGAATGGAAAACACCGGGCCTTCCCGGCAGACCCGCAGGAATTGCTTGTCGCCATCGCAATCGAACAGCCGCACGCAGGACAGGCACACGCCCATGCCGCAGGCCATGCGCTGCTCCATGGCGACTTCGCCCACCACCTCGGGATGATCGGCCAGCACGCGCTGAAGCAGCATCAGCAGGCGGTGCGAGCCGCAGGTGTAGACCGCGTCCGGCCGCTGCTGGCCGACCAGGCCGCGCATCAGGACTTCCATGGCCTCCACCGACGAGGAGCCATCGGCATCGAACACGCTATGCACCTGGGCGTTGGCCCCGCGCAGGAATTCGTGCTCCATCAGGTCGTCGCGGGTGCGGGCCGACATCACCGCGGTAATGGCGACGCCAGCATCGGCTGCCTGCTGGATCAGCGGCGCCATGGTGGCCAGGCCCACGCCGCGCGCCACCACCAGGATCCGCCTGAAATCCGGCCTGAAGGTGAAGGTGTTGCCGAGCGGGCCGACGATCTCCATGTGGCCATCCACCGGCAGTCTGGCCATGGCGCGCGTGCCCACGCCGGTTACGTTGTAGAGGAACTCGATGCGGCCCGCTTGCGGCCCCGCGCCATAGACGCTCATGGGGCGCAGCAGGAACGGCTGTTCGGTGTCGGTGGTGGGGCAGCGCAGTTGGTAGAACTGCCCGGGCTTCGTGATCCTGGCAATGGGCGAATCGGCTTCCAGGCGGATGTGCTTGTAGCGCTGGTTGACCCACGAATGTTCGACCACGCGGCAGCGATAGGACGCTACCGTGGCGATGCTGTCCGGGCTGCACAAGGTTGCAGGCATGATGACTCCAGAGTCCTGACCAATACGGTATGGGGCAATGCAATGCGAGCCGCCTAATCCAGCTCGACGCCCTTGAGCTCGGGGATGAGGAAGATCGTGGCGATCATGTCCAGCACGTAGATGCTGGCCAACAGGGCAATGGCCACCTGGAAGGAATAGGCTGTGGCAAGGGCCCCGACCACGATGGGCCCGAAGCCGCCCACGCCACGCCCGATGTTGAACAGGACGTTTTGCGCGGTAGCGCGCGCCGCGGTGGGATAGGCTTCCGAGATCAGCGCGCCGTACCCACCGATCATGCCGTTCACGAACAGGCCCATGACCGCGCCGGCCCAGAGCATGGTGACGGGGTCGGACATCTGCGCATACGCGATCACCATCGCCACCGCGCCAGCCTGGAAGATCAGGAAGCTGGGCTTGCGCCCGATGCGGTCGGCCAGTTGGCCAAACACATAGACGCCGACCATCATCCCCACGATGGTGACCGAGGTCCACATGGCGGACTTGGTCAGCGAGAAGCCCAGGGCTTTGGACAAATAGGTCGGCAGCCAGATCATGATGCCGTAGTAGCCAAAGTTCTGGACCGAGCACAGGATCACGATGCCGAGGCTGGTCCGCGTGGTGCGGCCATCGGCCACCAGCAGCTTGAACGCGCTCGGCTTGTTCTTGTCCTGGGCCTTGTCCTGGGCCTTGGCATGGCGCACGAACACTTCCGGCTCATGCAGCCGGTTGCGCACGAACCAGGCCACCAGCGCTGGCACCACGCCCAGCAGGAACATGCCGCGCCAGCCGATATGCGGCAGCAGCAGCGGCGTCAGCAAGGATGCCAGCAGCACGCCGCTCTGCCAGCCCAGCGCCACGTACGACGACACCCGCGCGCGCTTGCTGGCGGGCCAGGCTTCCGCGGCCAGCGCCATGCCGATGCCAAACTCGCCACCCAGGCCGATGCCAGCAATGGTGCGGTAGGCCAGCAAATCCCAGAAGCCCTGCGCGAACGCGCACAGGCCGGTGAAGACCGCAAACAGCACGATGGTCCAGGTGAGCACGCGCACCCGCCCGTAACGGTCGCTCAGCGCGCCGAAGAGGATGCCGCCGGCAACCGCGCCGATCAGCGTCCACGTCACCAGGGCGCCGGACTGTCCGGTGCTCAGGCTCAAGGCCACGCTGATGGCGGGCAGCATGAAACCGAGGATGAGCAGGTCGAACCCATCCATCGCGTAACCGAGGGCCGAGCCCGCCAGCGCCTTCCAGGCGTAGGGCGAGGCCCGGTCGGGTCGTAGGGGCGGGGCGTCGGACGTGGGGACCGATGCGCGAGCGTTGGCTTCCATGGGGCGTTCCTCTGAGCCTTTGTTGAGCATGTGCGCCGGCCGGCGGGCTGTGTCGTCGACGGGTAGCGCCTTTTGGTTCACTTCCTGTGCGGATCACCGCCGCTGCCGGCCGGCCCCGGTTGCGGGACCTCGCAGGCAAGCCGAAATCCGTCTCAATTTGTAGACCATGTGGCGAAAAAAATAGCCGGATGGATCTGGCTGCAGGCACTACTCTGCAAATAGCCTTTTAGCCTTTGCCATACGGCAACTGTCTTTTTTTTTAGATTACGCGTGAGAAATCGTGTTTGCAAGGGATTTTTATGCGCCAGTGGTATCCCGGTGCCGCAGCCGCAGGCACCTCGTACCCGTTCTCAGTAGCTATGGCGGCACAATTGTCTAATTATTGAGAAAATGGTGGGCATTCATGCCGCGGCCCGGGCATTTGATAAACTCCGCCTCCATGAAAAAACCAGCAACTGCACGCGGCGACACCCCGGTAAAGCAGGGCCTGTCCCAAGGTGGCACCACCAAGCCGGAAGGGCAGTGGCACCATGGCGACCTGCGCGCTTCGCTGATCGCCTGGGGCACCCATCTGCTCGATACCGAGGGGATCGCGGGCATGAGCATGCGCACGGCAGCCAAGCTGGCTGGCGTCTCGCCGGGCGCGCCGGCCTATCACTTCAAGGACAGGAACGGGCTGCTGGCCGCCATTGCGGCCCAGGGGTTTCGCGACCTGGTGGCGTATCGCCGCCAGAGCGTGGAGCGCATCGACCCTGCCGATGCGCAGGGCCGGCTGCGGGCGATCATGCTCGCCTACGTGGCGTTCGCCCAGGCGCATCCCGCGCGGTTTCACCTGATGTTCGGGCCGGAGATCGCGGACCGGGAGCAGTATCCGGAGCTGACGGAGGCGGGCGCTGCCTCGTTCCAGGTGCTGCGCGGCGCCATCGGGCCAGTGCTGCAAGCGCCAGGCGTCGGCGAGCTCACCGAAGAACAGCTGGCGTTCTCCGTGTGGGCTGCCACCCATGGCCTGGCCACGCTGACCATCGACCGCCGCCGCCTGCCTGTGGCATCCACGCACAAGCCCACGGCCGAGCAGATGGCCGATGTTGTCGTGCAGTTCTGCCTGGCGGCGTTGCGGGGATCGGCAACGCCGCGCTAGGCCGGGGGCCTGGCCCGGTCAGCCCACCAGCACCTTGCGCCGCGTGCATCGCGGCACGCGTGCGCCTCAGTCGGCGGGACGCCAGTTGCCGTGGAAGCCGGCGGGCACGCGATGCGACAGGTGCACCAGCGCCACCGGCCCCGCCGCCAGCGCCTGCGCGTTGAAGATGGCCATATCGCTGCGGTTTTCCGCGGCGCGCCAGATCACGGACAGCAGCCAGCCGTCGCCCTCGTCGGCATCCGCATGGCGCGGGACAAACACGGGTTCGCCGCATTTGTCGCCGGCCGGCGGCTGGTACTGCGCGACCTGCCCGGAGGCCAGGTCGATATGCGCCAGGCCGCTGCGCAGGCTGTCGCCCTTTGCGGAGGCGGAGATGTCGCCGCTGCAGTAGTAGCCGTGCCGGTAGGGCAGCATGGCAAAGCGCTCGTCCAGGCGCGGAAACTCGCCCGGCGTATCGCATAGCGGCTGCTCGCGATACGTGCCGGATTTCCCCGCCAGGTCGAAAGTCCAGCGCACCAGGCTGGCCACGGGTGCGCCGTTGGAGAGCGGGCGTCCGTCCGGGCCGGGGAACAGCGGTGGCACGTCGTACTTCATCATGTCGCAGACGATGCCGCCGTGCGGCGTGTCGAAGGCGTTCATCGGATGGAAAACGTAGCACGGATCGCCGGTGAACCAGCGCACGTCCGCCGCGGTGCCGTCGCGCGGCAGGATGCCGATGTGCGTGCCTTTGTCCGGCTCCCACGCATAGGCCGGCTGGCCGTTGGTGGCGCGCTCCATCGACCCCGTCAGCGGGAAGATGGGAAACAGGATGTGGGTGCGCGTCACCACGAAGTCATGCACCATGCTCGGGAACGGCGCCACGATATGCACGGAGCGCAGCAGCTTGCCCTGGCTGTCTGCCACATGCAGCATCAGGTCCGGCGTGAACGGGCCGCGGGCCCCGTAGCCGAAGAAGACCATCTCGCCGTTGACCGGATCGATCTTGGGGTGCGCGGTCATGGGCCCGGAGAATTTCCCATCGAAGGTCTGGTAGCCGCGCGGCGCCAGCGATACCGGGTCCACTTCGAACGGCATATGCGCTTCTTCCAGCGCCAGCAGGCGAGCGCCATGCCAGACCACGTTGGTATTGGCCACGGTGGAGTTCAGCTCAATCAGCCTGGGGTCCGTCAGATGCCGGCTTGCCAGCGAGCCCGACAAGCCTTCGCCGTTCTCGTTTTCCATGACCCATTTCGGCGTGCGGATCCAGCGGTTGCGGTAGGACACGCGGCCCTTCTCGAAGTGAAACGCGTGCAGCATGCCATCGCCCGAGAACCAATGATATTTGCCGCGCGGCGCGAACTGCGGATTCGGCCCGTTGCGGTAATAGGTGCCGTGCAACCCGGCGGGCACTTCGCCGGTGACCGGCAGGTTGGGCGCGTCGCACTCGGCGTGCAGCGGCGCGAAGTAGCCGGACAAATAGGGCTCGTCGGTGGGGAAGGCGATGGCCATGGGTGCTGTCTCCGATCGGTTGGTTTTGCGTCGCGCCCGCCAGGCGGCGCGATCGATTCTTTTTTAACTATGCAGTGATCAGTTGTGGACTCTAGCAGGCGAATCATGACGCTGCAAGGAGGTTTTACGCGAGTGGAGGGGGACGGCAGATGGCGACCCGCGGGGGTCGCGGGTTGGGGAGCCAGGGAGCCAGGGAGCCAGGGAGCAAGGGGGCGAGACGGCCACCGCGATCCCGACACTTTCCGACGCGCTGTGGTTTGCGGTCTATTGCGCAAACCAGGCCTATAGAGAGGCGTACGCGAGGTACAACGCTCTATAAGCCCCAACGAGGTCATCGAGGCTGAACGAGCGGTTCAAACCGCTCGGATTTGGAAGGAGCCACACTGCCGACCCACCGAACATAGCGTTCTGGCGTCCCCACAACACGTGCCGCTGACCTGAAATCGCCGCGTATGCGGCCTTCCCCAGGAAGGCGATACAGGTGGGGCGATGTAGTTCGATTTTCCCCAGCAACGCCGAAGTCGATGCATGGAATTCGTGCGGTGAAAGCTGGTCGGCCCGCGCCGTAGGCCGGCCAACGGCAGTTGTCAATCCGCACCGATGGGCGAGCAGGTCCCGGTCATCTTCGGGGCGCATCAGCGCTGGCGTGAAACCCGCCAGATGCAAGACTCGCCAGAAGCGGTTGCCATTTCCCTCAAAGTGGTGGCCGGTTGCCGCCGCTTTCCTGCCGGGATTGATTCCACAAAAGACGACTGCCAAACCTTCCGATATCACGTCCGGTAGCGGTGGCGATGGTGCGCTGTCTGTGGGGTCGGAGAATACACGCGGGTCCTGAACTTCGGTCATCTCGTTCGCCGTTTCAACCGCCGAGCAGCTTACCGTTAAGGAGAATGTGCAGCGTTTTGACAAAGAGAACCACAATCGCGAGCGTCAGCATGGCGAGCAGGATGATGGCAATCGCCTTCACGGGCCAGGCCTGGACGAACATCGCATATTTCAGCGACGCAATCGCCAGCGCCGCCATTGGAAAGCTGATTGCCCACCAACCCGAAGCGAACGGCATTCCCCTGCGAAACACCTTGGGCGCCAGTGTGAGGAAGACGAAAAGGCCGAAGTAGAACAGCAACCCGGAGAAGGTGTCGACCTGCTGCGTAAAGTTGGTGTACGCAAGAAAGCCCACTTCGAACGGCGCCATCAGGATCAGCAGCGAAGGGACCATGCTGGCGGGCAGCGGCTCGTGGTGAATCATTCGCGACATGATCATCGTAAAGAACAAGAGGGCAATCATCGTTCCCACGGCCAGCGCGAACAGGTTGACTTCATGCGCCCACGGCATCGGCATGGTTCCGCCGGCAACGACGATATCCAAGGTGGCCACACCCGGGATGAACCAGGCGGGAACCGCGTGCGCAGCGTCGATCTTTCCCCGCAGCAGACGGCCCGCAATCGCAAAGCAGAGCGCAAGCGTGAAAACGGTACCCACCGTCCACATGACTTCTGAGAGTGTCTGGCTCATTGGCGCAACGACCGAGGAAAGCAGCAGGATGGCGATCGTGATCGTGCCGAAGAAATTGCCGGCGACGGGATGCCGGTACTCGGCGAGCACCGCCTCAGGATGTTTGACTGCCTTGACGAGATAGCCCACGCCCAGCACGACGAACACCACCAGGGCGAGGATGCCGGCTGCATCTGAGATCAGCGGACTTACCCCAAACTCGTGGCTGGCCTGGCGCCATGCAATGGACAGGCCGGCAATGCCCATGACCGACGCAAACAGGTTAACGGGCAAATTTCTGATGGAAGCGGTGATTCGCAAGGACTGCGGATGGGGACTCGAAAGCGTTGACACAGCACATTCTCCAGATTTTGGGGGACCTGAGACGTGGCGGCCCAGAGCTGCCAATCGAGAAGCCTCAAATCGTTCGCCGCCTCGTTTGCCGGGGAGGTGCGGCCGATAATATGCTCTTCCACCGGTCAAGATAATCTGCCATTATTGGGAATCATCCTCCCAGAAACTGAGAACATGGCTGATCGCTTCGAATCCATGTCGATCCTGGTGGCTGTGGTCGAAGCCGGCAGTTTTTCTGCTGCGGCGCGCCAACTCAAGATTCCGCTTGCAACGGTGAGCCGCAAGGTCGGAGACCTCGAGCTACACCTGAAAACCCGACTCCTGCATCGCTCCACCCGACAGCTTTCCCTCACCGAAGCCGGGCAAGCGTATGTCGCCGCATGCCGGCGCATTCTGGAGGAAGTGGGGGAGGCGGAGCGTGCGGCGTCGGGGGAGTATGCGGCGCCCAAAGGCGAGATCGCCATCACTGCACCGCTCGTCTTCGGGCGCCTGCACGTTTTGCCCGTGGTCGCGGAGTTCCTCAAGACCTATCCGGACATCGATGTGCGGATGGTGCTGACAGACCGCGTGGTGCCGCTTCTTGAAGCGCACGTCGATGTCGCCTTGCGGGTTGCCGAACTGCCCGACAGTAGTTTCGTCGCGGCACGGATTGGCACAGTGCGCCGGGTGGTGTGCGCAAGCCCGGCCTACTTCGCCGAGCACGGCATGCCGACAAGCCCCCTTGATCTCACCGCGCATGCATGCATCACGTTCGAACGGATGGCCTCCAGGCAGGTTTGGACCTTCATGTCGGGCAAGTCGGAGATCGCGGTGCCCGTCCGCTCGCGGCTTGCCGTCAGCACCGCCGAAGCCGCGGTCGATGCGGCGGTGGCCGGCGTCGGGATCACGCGCGTGGTGTCCTATCAGATGGCGAGCGCGTTGCGCGCCGGCGCGCTCAAGATCGTGCTCGCACCGTTCGAGCCGCCGCCGTGGCCCATCAGCCTCGTTCACACCGGACAGGGCATCCTGCCGCTGAAATTGCGCGCTTTTCTCGATTTCGCCGCGCCGCGCCTGAAGGCTCGGGTGGTGGAGGCCGAGGTCTGACGTTTGCAGGCCGAGGATGCTAGCGCGTAGCAAGTGGGTCGGGAAGAGACGACTGGGTTGCAGCGGGCAGAGGTCCCGTCCCGGCTCAAAAGCAGGCACTCGCGCTCAAAGACAAATGATTGCGTTCCAGCTAGCCGTAAGGCGTGTGTCTCGATGTGCGAGGCGGGCGAACGTCTTGGGTGGGCCGCGGGAATCGAGGTAGCCATTTGCATCTCCCCAGCCCCCCCCCAATAGTTGGGTTATCGATTTTCCCGGACTTATTGCATAAAGAGCTAGAATTGCGATGCTTTAGATTTCGAGTCAGAAAATCTATCGCACTAAAAATTAACAATAAGATTGAAGGGAAATAATGAAAACGATGAGTAAGTTTTTTGCCAGCCTCCTGCTGGCAGGGTCTCTTGCCGCCTGCGGCGGCGGCGGCGGTGACGACGGTGCTGGCAGCTCGCTGAGCATCAATGCTACGGGCAGCGCTCCGCAAGCGACGAGCGTCGGTGCAGGCCAGACCGCATCCATCAACATCAAGTCGGGCGACTTCGTCACGCTGCAGGCGACCGAGCCGGTCAAGTGGCAAGCCGTGATTACCAGCACCAAGACGACGGTTACCAACCAGACGCTGACGGACACGGTATGGTCAGGCAACCTGATCAGCCCAGACGGTGACAGCATCGTTCTGACGGCCGCACTCGCCAGCAATCCCAACAAGGTATTTACGCTGAAGCTGGCGATTGCCGCATCGACGCGTTATTCGGCAATTGCGCCAACGGTCGGCGAGGTAACGACGTTCAAGGAAACCTCGGTAACGATCGGTGGCACCAGCAACGTCAGAAACATTGCATACACGACTTCGGCCGTCAACAACGGCGTGTTCACCATCAATGCCGTGAATCTGGCCGACAACTCGGCTTTCCGCAACTACACGCAAGATGGCGACCGCAATCGTCTGACCCAGACCTACCCGGCGACCAACAACGTCTGCACGTATACGCCCAAGCGTGGCCTGTACAATTTCCCGCTGTATGTGGGCAAGACGTGGAACAGCACGTGGCAATACGCTTGCCTGGTGGGCGGCGTACCCGGTTATCATGAAGACGCCAGCGTGGTGGGCAATGTGGAAGGTATCGAGTCGGTGACGACGGCCGCCGGTACGTTCAATGCACTGCGTATCAGCTATGTGATCTCGTACGCCAACTCGAACGATCCGGCTGGCTTCACGACCTATAACGAAACCATCAAGACATGGTGGTCGACGGAGCTGGGTCGTATTGTGAAGTGGCAAGATACCTATGGTTATCCGACCAGCTTCTCGGATCCGACTTACCTGAGGACTTACACGCAGGAACTGACCAGCGTGAAGTAACAGAGTGAGATGTAAGGAAAATGGCCAGCACGAGCTGGCCATTCAGATTGTTGACAAAGGTCACCCTGGTACAGGGTGGCCTTTGTTCATAATGGCGTGATGCTAAAGACGCCAATGCCTACCAGCACGAGCAACGCTGCGGAGTGTCTGCTTCGGAGCAACCTGACCGGCTGCAATGGGTCGAAGGACTAAACCGCTCGCGCGGTAAGGGCTACGGCCATACGGCGGCGGTCAGGGAGAGGCCGGTCACAAGGTTCTATGTTGGCGAATGAGGCAATCCGCCTCGTTCTTCAACAGGAGCGGACCCTGACATTGACAATCCGCATAGCGTCCACCATTATCCGGGGATGCCCCACATACGCCAGATGAACATGATGTGCTTCTCCATGACCGCCTTCGGCGGGCCATGAAGTCGTACGCGTCCAGGATTCAGCGTATAACTCGAAGCCCCGCCAACAATGACGGGGCTTTTTCGTTCTCCGTCACTGATGGCTTTGAACGGAGAATGGAAATGCTGGAGATTCGACGAGCCAGGCGAAGCGATGCCCAGGCGGCATTCGATATTCGCCGTCTGGCGATACAAGATCAATGCGGCGCCGCCTATACCCCGGAGCAGGTCCACGCGTGGACGGCCGTACCGCTCATGGAGTGGTATAGAGACCTGGTGGAAAATCATTTTCATCTGGTCTGCATCCAGGGGAATCCCGTCGCCACAGGCATGCTCGACCTCGAAAAGAGAGAGTTGGGGGCAATCTTTGTCCACCCCGACTTCATGCAGCGCGGCGTGGGCATGAAAATGGTGACCCACCTCGAATGCCTGGCGCGCCAGGCCGAGTTAACCGAGATCAATATCGAGGCCACGTTGAACGCCGCCGCCTTTTACCGGCGTTGTGGTTTCGTCGGTGATGAGCCGTCTATCTATCAATCCCCCTCGGGACTTCGGCTGGCCTGCATGCCCATGGTGAAGAAGCTTGCGTTGGCTACTTCCGAATGACTCGCTTGGGTTGGGGATTCAACTGGTGGATTGGACGGTTGAACCCGCGACGCGTGCGGAAGCTCGGAGCAGAGTCGGGGCGATCGAGCGCCAGCCGGCGACGAACTTCCGGGTTTAGTTGCAGATGCAACCGCTCGCTCTCGCCCTCGGACGAACATTCGGAGGTCGGCTTTACCCTACGGGCTCTCAGGTAGCAACCGAAAGACACCTTCTGGGATATCGACGCAGGTCTTCAGGCCGTCAAGCCGAAAACAAGGAGCGAACGTCGTCAGCGATGCGATCGAGGCTACCTGCTTCAAGGTTCAGGACGGCTGCGGCAGTGTAATCGCCATCGTCTACGCTCATTTTCACGACCAGAGTTACCTTGCCCAAGGATGTCATCGTCGCGATCAAAGACAACTCGCCGTCAATCGCCTCCCAGCTTTTCTGGCCATGCCATCCGGTCCAGCATCTAGCCATATCATCGAATAGAGTGGTAGGGGGGGCCGTTATGATACGTAGACGCAACGACTTCGCCTATGAAGGGCGTCCCCGCTATTCTTGCTAGAAACCGAATTTCGTCCTGGTCCCGGCTTTGGACGGTGAAGGCTAGTGTTGCACAGGTTTCGCAAGACTTGATTTCGACCATATCGTTTAAGTGCAGAATCAGCTCGAAGGTCCGCCAGCCTAGCATGTTGAACGACTGCTCTCGGCAAATCCGAAGGTCCCTTACGGGACGAGCCAATGACGACCGGGCTCACGCAGGACGCCTGCCAGAAGCGGTCGTTCGACATCGCCGTCGAGATCGACGAAAATCGCTGGTTTCGCATCGACAAAGGTGAAGTCAAACGTGAGCGGAACATCAGACAGGATACGAGAGAAGGTTCAGGCGGCTGAATATGACGACGCCTATTCTATCGGCCGTAGGGCATTGGAGAATTCTCCCTCCGACCACGAAGTGGCTCTCGCGTTGCGCATTTTGACCGCAGAACTAAGACGGACTTGCATGGACCTGGCGGTACGGAAGATGGACTATGGTCGTGAATATGACGCGCTTGAATATCTGCTGAGAGAGGCGAGCAAGCTGACCGGTCAAGACATGTACGGGCGCACAATACTCTCGCTACCGAGTCAGTAGCTGCCTCTTGTGCCGAAAAAGCAGAAAGCGTCTTCCACAGAACGGCCGATGCGGGAATAGGCAACGGTTCCGCTACCGGGTTCCTTACCGCGAAGCCCGCACGGTTCGCAGCAATTGACTACCCGTAACGGCGAGCGTCAGAGGCAAGCTGTGCGCGCCGGGCGGCTAGGACAGGCGCGCGATCTCCTCCAGCAGTGCCGCCTCCATCGCCTCGATCGGCGCGCGTGCGCAGCCGGTGTAGTACTCGACCTGGGCGCAGGCCTGGTGCAGCATCATGCGCGTGCCGTCGATGGTGTGGCAGCCAAGCGCGGCGGCATCGCGGATCAGCTTGCTCCTGACCGGGATAAAGGCGGCGTCCATGACGGTCAGGTGGGCGGCGAGCTGCCCGGCCACGGGGTTGACATCGGGTGCGCGAAAGCCGGCGGCCGTCGCGTTGGCGAGCATGTCGAAGTCTGCCGCCCGGAAGTCAAGCAACGCGCCGCCAAAGCGCAGGCCAATCGACGCGGCCAGTTCCTCGCCGCGCGCCGCGGTGCGGTTGAATATGGTCACCTCGGCGCCGGCCTCTCGCAGTCCATAGGCCATGGCACGCGCCGCGCCGCCCGCGCCCAGCAGCGCGATGCGCTTGCCCGGCAGCGCGGTCACCTCCTGAAAGGCACGCACGGCGCCGATGCAATCGGTGTTGTAGCCGGTCAGCACGCCATCGATATTGTTGATGGTATTGACCGCGCCGATGGCGCGCGCGGTCTCGTCGAGGTGGTCCAGGTGAGGGATCACGGCTTGCTTGTGCGGCATCGACACATTCATGCCGCGCACGCCCAGCGCCCGGATCGATTGCACGGCGCCGGGCACGTCCTGCACGCCGAAGCAGACGAAGGTGTAGTCGATCTCCAGGGCCCGGTAGGCTGCGTTGTGGATGCGCACATTGAAGGTGAAGGGCTCGCCCATGATCGAGCCGCACAGCGTGGGAATGGAACGGGGCATTGCGGATGGTCCTTGCGGGGAAATCGGGTGGCGGTCCGGCAGGCCTAAGCGGCCATGATTGTCAGGTCGAAGCGCGCGGCGGGTGGCCGGCCGGCCAGCGCGTCCAGCAGGTTGCGCGTGGCCAGTTCCGCCATGGCGCGGCGGGTTTCATGCGTGGCTGAGCCGATGTGGGGCAGGGCTGTCACCCTCGGATGGCAGCGCAGCGGCGAATCCTGCGGCAGCGGTTCGGTGGCAAAGACATCGAGCCCGGCGGCGCGCAGGTGGCCGCTGTCGAGCGCCGCGAGCAGCGCGTCTTCCTGCACGATCTGGCCGCGGGCGCCGTTGACAAAGATGGCCCCCGGTTTCATCAGCGCGAACTCGCGCTGCCCCATCAAGCCGCGCGTGGTGTCGGTCAGCGGCAGCGTGACGGCGACGATATCGGCGCGCCGCAAGGCGTCGTCGAGTTCCGTACGGGTGGCGCTCCCCACGAGATCGGGCGGTTCGGCCGCAGTCTCGTTGACGTAGAGCACCTCCATGCCGAAGCCAAGCGCCGCGCGGCGCGCCACCGCCTGGCCGATACGCCCGAAACCGAGGATCGCCAGCGTCTTGCCGTGCACGTCCCAGCCGAACAGGCTTTCACCGATATTGGCGGCCCAGCGGCCCTCGCGCACATGGGCGGCGAGCTCGACCAGGCGGCGGCTGGCTGCCATGATGAGCGCGAAGACCGTGTCGGCGGTGGTCTCGGTGAGTACGCCGGGCGTATGGCAGAGCGCAATGCCGCGCTGGCGCAGGCAGGCGAGGTCGTAGTTGTCGACCCCCACCGAAATGCTCGAGATCACTTCCAGTTGGCGGGCTTCCGCCAGTTCGGCCGCGCCTAGCTTGACGCTGGAGCCGATCAGGCCGTGCGCGTTTGCCAGCGCGGCGCGAAAGGCCGGCCGTTGCGCCGGCTGGCGCGGGTCGGCGACGATCACGTCATGCTCCGATTCGATCCGGGCGAGCAGGTCGGGCGGAATGGGACGGAACACCAGTACATTCTTGCGCATCGCAAATCCTTGCTGTGACTTCACAGGTTGCTGGCCGCCAGCAGGGCATGGGTCGGCAGGCCTTCGGTATCGCCGCGCACCTGCACCGCCCGCGCGCCGATCCATGCGCCGCGCCGGACGGCGTCGGCCACCGGCCGGCCTTCCAGCAGCGCGCTGATGACGCCCACGGCAAAGCCGTCCCCTGCGCCGACGGTGTCGACGACCCGCTCGACGCTGAACGCCGGGACATGGCCGGTGCCGGCTTCGCCATCGAAGTAGGCGCCTTCAGCGCCCAGCTTCACCACCACCAGCCTGGCGCCGCGCCCACGGTAAAAGGCGGCGATGCGTTCGGGTTCGGCATGGCCGGTCAGGAAGCGGCCTTCCTCGATGCCGGGCAGCACCCAGTCGCACTGTTGGGCCAGGTCGTTCAGTGTCTCGCGCATCAACTCGGGCGTGGCCCACAACGCGGGGCGCAGATTGGGATCGAACGAGATCGTGCGGCCGGCAGCGCGCATGGTGGCGATGGCCTGGCGCGTGGCGGCCTGCGTGCCTTCGGCCAGCGCGGGGAACACGCCGGTGACGTGCAGGTGCCGTGAGCGCCGCAGCCACTCGTCGTTGAGATGGCCCGGGTTCATGCGGCTTGCGGCCGAGCCACGGCGGTGATATTCCACGGGTGGATCGCTGCCGTCGTCGACCCGTCCCTTGAACTGGAAGCCAGTGCGCTCGCCGCGCTCGCACACCACCTGGCTGCAATCCACGCCTTCGCGCCGCATCTCACCGAGCAGGTAGCGCGCCATCGAATCATCGCCCAGGCGGCTGGCCCAGCCGACCTTCAAGCCCAGGCGCGACAGGCCGATGGCCACATTGGTCTCGGCGCCGGCGGTGCGCTTGTGGAAGGTCTGCACGCCTTCAAGCGGCCCGGCTTCACCGGCCACCAGCATCAGCATGGCCTCGCCCAGCGTCACCACATCCAGATCGGGGCTCATGCGGGGATCTCCACCGAACGCAGCAGTTCGACATGGTTGCGCGTGACCTGCACCAGGTCTTCGCCTTGCAGCGGAAACTCGATGGCGCGCGCAACGCCGGCGGGCAGGCGGCGCAATACGCTGCGCCATGGCGCAGCCGATTGGTCCAGCGGCACCGCAACCCACTTGGTGGGCGTGCGCAGCACGCCTTTGCAGTGCACATAGCCCACCTGGGAGGCGAAGGCCTGCGCGGCGTCGAGGGGATCTTCGCCCGTCCAGTGCCAGTTGCCCATATCGAAGGTCATCGGCACTGTCTTGCCGAGGGCCGTGGCACGCGCGAAGAAGTCGCGCAGCGGGGGTACGGTGCCGGCGCTGGGGGTCTGGTCGTTTTCCACGACTAGCTCGATGCCGCCGTGCCGCAGCCACGGGAGCAATCCTTCAAGCGCAGTGCCTTCGCGATAGCCACCCAGCGACATCTTGACCCGGCCGGCACCAAGCGCCAACGCGGTCGTGAAGGCGCGGTCGAGCGCGGCGAGGTCGAGGCTGCCGCTTTCGCTCCAGAGGCCTTCGGGGCCAGACCAGACCACGCTTAGCCCGTGCTGCTCGGCGACCTCGCGCTGTTCCCTGACTTCATCCTTGTGTCCGCGCTGGAGTTCGCCGCGGTATTCCACGCCGTCCGCACCTGCCGCCGCGGCAATCCGCGCCAGGGCCGCTTGCCCGTCGCGTTGGGCGAGGTCGGCGCCATAGGCCGTGAGCGAGATCAGCACCGGCGGCTGGAACGCACCATCTTGTTGCCGCCGGGTCATTTCAGGGCTCCCGCGCTGAGGAATTGCTGCAGTTCCGGGGTCCGTGGCTGCGCGAACAGTGCCTTTGACGGGCCCGCCTCATGCACCTCGCCCTGGTGCATGAAGATGGTGGTATGCGCCATGCGGCGCGCGAACTCCATCTCATGCGTCACCAGCACCATGGTCATGCCGGAAGCGGCCAGGTTCTCCATGACGCGCAGCACCTCCGCCGTCAACTCCGGATCGAGCGCGGAGGTGACTTCGTCGAACAGCATCACCTTGGGTTCCATCGCCAGCGAACGTGCAATGGCCACGCGCTGCTGCTGGCCGCCCGAGAGCTGCTCGGGGTAGCAGTCCTTCTTGTCCAGCAAGCCGACCTGGGCCAGCACCTGGTCGACGATGCCATCGATCTTGTCCGAGGACATCTTCTTGACGATGGAAGGCGCCAGCGCAATGTTCTCGCCCACCGTCAGGTGCGGAAAGAGGTTGTAGCTCTGGAACACCATGCCTACGTCGCGGCGCAGGTCGAGCAGCCGCTTCCTGTCGTGATCCAGCTTGTGCCCGGCGACCGTGATATTGCCGGCATTGATGGTTTCCAGGCCGTTCAGGCAGCGCAGCATGGTGCTCTTGCCGGAGCCGCTGCGGCCGATGATGGCGACCACCTGGCCCGGCTCGATGGCAAACGACACGCCCTTCAGGACTTCGACGGGGCCATAGGATTTGTGCACGCCTTGTGCTTCAACGATGGGCATGGAGCCTCCTTTCCATGCGCCTGGCTGCCGAAGAAAGCGGGAAGCAAAGCGCGAAGTAGATAAGTGCGACGACGACGAAGACCGCGAAGGGCTGGAAGGTCGCGTTGTTGATCAACTGGCCGGCGCGGGTGAGTTCGATGACGCCGATGATGGAAGTGATCGAGGTGTTCTTGACCAGCTGGACCGAGAAGCCCACCGTGGGCGGCAGGGCCAGCCGCACGGCCTGCGGCAGCACGACATGGCGCAGTTGCTGCCAGCGGGTGAGGGCGAGCGCCTCGCTGGCCTCCCACTGCCCTTGCGGCACGGCCTCGATGCAGCCCCGCCAGATCTCGCCAAGATACGCGCTGGCGTAGATCGACATCGCCAGCATGGCCGCCACCATCGGCGACAGCTTGAGCCCGAGCACGGAGAGGCCGTAGTAGCTCAGGAACAGCACGATCAGCACCGGCGTGCCTTGCACGATCTGGATATAGACCGTGCTGGCGAGGCGCAGCAGGGCGCTTCTGGAGGTTCGCGCCAGCGCGACCAGGAAGCCGGCCAGCGTGCCGCCGACGAAGGCCAGCAAGGTCACCCACAGCGTCCAGCGTGCTGCCAGGAGCAGGATTTCAAGATGATTCCAGGAGAACTCGGTGATCATTTCGCGCTCCCTGCAACGGCCGGCGTCAGCGCCGCGTGCGCCAGGGGCGCAACGCGGGCAGTGCGCGCGGCCTTCCTGGCGCGCGCCACCACGCGGCGCCGCCTGAACACCAGATTGCCGATCAGGGCAAACATGGCGCGCAAGAGCAGTGCCAGCCCGATGTAGATGAACATGACGAGGATGTAGCTCTCGAAGGTGCGGAAGGTCTGCGAATCGATCTGGCTGGCGACCGCCGTCAGCTCTTCCACCGAGATCGCCGATACCACGCTCGAAGTCAGCATCATCAGCGTGAACTGGCTGGTCAGCGCCGGATAGACCTTCTCGAAGGCCGGCACCAGGGCGACGTGGCGGATCAACTGCCAGCGCGTCATGCCCAGCGCGGCGGCGGCTTCGAGCTGCGAGCGGTGAACCGCCTGCAAGCCGGCCCGGATGATCTCGGTCGAGTAGGCACCGAGGTTGACCGTCATGGCAATCACCGCGGCGGTGATGGCATCGATCTGCAGGCCGATGGTAGGCAAGCCGAAGAAGATGATGAAGAGCTGGATCAGGAAGGGCGTGTTGCGGATCGCCTCGACATATACCCTGGCGGCGCGCTGGAGCCAGGGGCCGCCAAACGCTGACGCGATGGCGCCGGCGGTACCGACCAGCGTGCCAAGCAGGATCGAGCCAAAGCTGAGCGCCAGCGTCATGGCCGCGCCGTCCGCAAAGCGGTCCAGCTGCGACAGCACCGGGCTCCATTCAAATTGATAGTTCATGCGGGTCTCCTGGCGCGCGGGCTGACGCCCGCGCGCAACGTCGGACGTGCCGGGGTCAGAACGTTTGCAGCGCGGGCAGCGCCTTGCCGGTCCACTTCTGCGCAATGGCGTCGAGTTCGCCATTGAGCTTGACGTAGGAGATGGTGGTGTTGAGCCATTGGCGCAGCTCGAAGGCGTCCTTGCGCACGGCCATCGAGTTCGGTTGCACCGAGAACGCGAACTTGGCATCGAACTTGCCGGCGCCGCGTGCCTTCATGATCTCGTTGCCGGTGGTGCTGGGCAGGGCAATGGCTTCGACCTGGTTGCTGATCAGCGCTTGCGCGCAGGTAGCGTCGTCCTCGAAGCGGACGATGCTCATGCCGGGCACCGCCAGGCGGGTCAGCGCCGTGTCTTGCGTAGTGCCGCGCGTCACGCCAACCTTCTTCTTCCCAAGCTCAGCCAGCTTGGCGTACTTGGCCGCGACCGGCGCGAAGATGGTCAGCTCGAACGCGCTGTAGGGCGAGCTGAACATGATGGCCCGCGCCCGCTCGGGCGTCGGCGCCAGGGTAGCGACGAGGAAATCGACCTTGCCGGCTTCCAGCGCCGGAATGCGGCTGGGAGAGGTGAGCGGCACGATATCGACCGGCACGCCGAGGTACTTGCCCAACAGGTTGGCCACGTCGACATCGTAGCCGGCGGGCTTGCCGGTGGCGTCCGTGGTGCCGAAGGGCGGCGCGCCCGTCACCACGCCGATGGTCACCTTGCCCCTCTTGACGATCTCGGCGACGGTCTGTGCCTGGACGCCGGCCGAGGCGCTGGCCAGGACCAGCAGCGTGAGCACGGGCGCCGCAATCTGGCGCAACAAGCGTTGGATAGTCATCAATGTCTCCTGCACGTTCTGTGGAAAGCGTCGCTGGCGTCGCAGCGATCGGCAAGTGCGGTTCTGAAACCGGTTTCAGGATTATAGGAAACCGGTTTCAGAACTCCAGCAGTGGAAACCCTTACGGATGAAACTGGGGGATGGCGCGGGGGGAGAGGGTGGGCGTTCGTTACGCCGTCGCGTCGCCAGGAACCACTGCCGGGTTCCTGTCAGCCGCGGCGCGTCGACCCGCGCTTGACCAGGGTGCCAGGCAACAGGACCTGGCGCGGCGCAAGCTGCGCGCCTTGCAGGCGTTCGATCAGGCAGTTGGTTGCGGCGCGTCCGATATCGTCGGTGGGCTGGGAAATGGTGCTGAGGCCGGGGCCGATCAGGGCAGCCCATTCCGGATCATCGAAGCCGATCAGGCCGAGGTCGGTGCCCAGTTGCCAACCCAGCCTGGCCGCGGCTGCGGCCACGCGCAGCGAGATCACCGCATTGGCCGCCAGCACGGCTACCGGCGCCCCGCCGGCGTCGCGGCGCAGGGCGCGCAGCGCTTCGTCCAGGGCGGCGTCGTCACCGGTACGGGCTTCGAACACGCTTCCGCCAAGCGAGTCCGCATGCTCAGCGATGAAGTTTTGGAAAGCCCGGGCGCGCTCGTTGCGCGAGCTGATGGCCTTGATCGGCTCGCTGATGAAGAGCAGGCGCCGGTAGCCGGCTTCGAGCAGGTGGCCGGCAGCCTCGTGGACCGCGGAGAGGTTATCCAGGGCTACCAGGTCGACTTCCGCGTCGCCGACCTTGCGGTCGACCAGCACGACCGGCTTGCCCAGTTGCGCGGCATCGGCAAGGGCGCCGCCGTCGTGGCCCAGCGTGTGCAGGATGAAGCCCTCGACCCGGTAGGCTGACAGCGAGCGGATGGCTTCGCGTTCCAGTTGCTCGTCATTGCCCAGGTTGAACAGCATCACCATGTAGCCCGCGTCGCGGCAGGCCTTTTCCACACCACGCAGCACGGCCACCGAGAACGAATTGGAAACGTCAGCCACCACCAGTCCGATCAGGCGCGACTTGCCGCGCTTGAGCGCCTGCGCCATGGGACTCGGGCTATAGCCCAGCGCGCGCACGGCCGCGGCCACGCGTGCCTCCACGTCGGCGGACAACTGCTCGCCGCCCCGGTTCAGGTAGCGCGATACCGTTGCTTTCGAGACGCCCGCATGGTTGGCAACGTCCTGGATGGTGAGTTTCTCTGCGGGCTTCAGGTCGGACTTGGCTTGTGTCACAGCGCGTGGCATGGGAAGTTGGTCTCGGTGAAACCAGTTTCAGGATTATGCATCGTGCGTCCCCGGCTTGCCAGCACCGCGGGTCGGGCGGCGATTATGCGCTTTGTGGAGGCGCAGGGGGGACGGAGGAGGATCTGGCCGCGACTGCGCGATAATGGCCGCCTTGCTATCAAAATGAAGGGCAGAAGGGGTAATGGATCAGCATTTCACCGCGCAGCTCGAAGCCGCCCAGCGCCACTTCGACGCTGGCCAGCTGGACGCGGCAGCGCAATGGCTTCAGGAAATCATCGACGCGGACCCGCATCACGGCGATGCCCTGGAAGGGCTCGCCTACATCGCCGCGCGCAAGCAAAGCCCCGCGGCCGCGGCCGGATACTTCGACCGCGCCCTGGCTGTCCTCCCGGCCCAGCCGGAGCGCTGCCATGCCGCCGGCCTGGTGCACCAGGCTGCGGGCAATCATGTGCGCGCCGTTGCCCTGCTGGAACAGGCCATCGGGCTGGCCCCGCGCCAACTGCCGTCCCTGCACGCGGCGGCGATGTCGCTGTCCGCGCTGGGCGAGCACGGGCGCGCGCTGGAAATGCTCAAGCGCGCCGCCGCCCTCAGCCCGGGCTCCTGGGAGATCCACTACAACATGGGCCGTGCCCTGGGCCTGCTGGACCAGTACGATGCCGAGATGGCGGCGTACCGGCGCGCGATCGAGCTCAAGCCTGATTGCGCCGACGCCTACACCAACCTCGGTGTCGCGCTGGGCGAGTCGCATCGCTTCGATGAAGCGCTGCGCATGTTCAAGAAGGCCATCCAGATCGCCCCGAACAATCCCGGCGCGCGCGCCAACCGGGCCGGCACCAACCTGCTGCTGGGCGAGTTCGAGCACGGGTGGCGAGAGTACGAATGCCGCTGGCACATCGGGATCCAGCGGCCGCACGGCCTTGGGGACAACCTCTGGCTCGGCGACTCGCCGCTTGCCGGCAAGACACTGCTGCTGCATTGCGAGCAAGGCTTTGGCGACACGCTGCAGTTCGTGCGCTACATCCCGTTGCTGGCGGACACTGGCGCGCGGATCGTGCTGCGCGTGCAGGAACCGCTGCGTGCCTTGCTGGCGGATTTCCCAGGGGTCAGCGCGGTGATCGGCCAGCGCGAGGCGGTGCCGGCGTTCGACTATCACTGCCCCTTGCTGAGCCTGCCGTACGCGCTCTGGAAGGTGACCACCGCCATCCCCGCGGCCACGCCGTACCTGTACGCCGATGCCGCGCGCCGCGCCAGGTGGGCAGCCTGGCTCGGCGAGGACACGCGCCGCCCGCGTGTTGGCGTGGTGTGGAGCGGCAGCTCCACGCACCTCAACGACCGCAAGCGGTCGATATCCCTGCGCGACCTGGCCCCGTTGTTCGAGGCCGATGCCATGTTCGTCTCGCTGCAGAAGGAGGTCAGGGCATCCGATCTCGACGCCTTGCGCGCGCTGAGCGCGATGCGCGATCCGTCTGCGCAGCTGGAAACGTTCTGGGACACCGCCGCCTTGATCGCCGAGCTCGACCTGGTGATCTGCGTCGACACGGCGGTGGCGCACCTGGCCGGCGCACTGGGCAAGCCGGTGTGGATCCTGGTGCCGTTCACCCCGGACTGGCGCTGGCAGCTTGCCCGCACGGACAGCCCCTGGTATCCGACCGCACGGCTGTTCCGCCAGCCAGCCAGGGACGACTGGCGCTCGGCCATCATGGCGGTGAGTACGGCGCTCCGGGACTTCACGGGCACGACCTGATTATCTGATTCCTTGTCAAGCGGAGTGAGGCAACATGGGCTATGGAAGGGCATCGCTGGACATGCGCCTTGCGCATCTGCTGGCCGACAAATCAGTCACCGGGGCCTGCCTGGCGCACGTGCGCGAGGACTCGGTCGAGGTGGCCGCCGCCGGCGTGAGGAGCCACGACACCGCCGAGCCGGTGGATGCCAGCACCGTGTTCGGCGCGGCATCGCTCACCAAGCCGATCGTCTCGTACGCCTTGCTGCAGCTTGTCGACGCCGGCGTGCTGGATCTTGACGAGCCGCTGTCGCGCCCGGCCCAGCCGATCGTGCCGGACGATGCGGCCTCGGCGCGCATCACCATGCGCCACGTGCTCACGCATACCTGTGGCCTGCAGAACCTGCGCGACAAGCATCCGCTGCGGCTGCACTTTCCTCCTGGCGCGTGGTTCAGCTACTCCAGCCTGGGGTTCACTTTTCTGCAGTCCGCCGTGGAGGCAAAAACAGGGGAAACCCTGGAGGCGATCCTGCGGCGCCTGGTGTTCGAGCCGCTCGGGATGCGCTCATCGAGCCTGGAGTGGCAGGATCGGTTCCTCACGAATGTGGCCAACCCGCATGAGGCGGCGCAGCGGCTCGACTTGCATCGCCCGCCCGCGGCGAGCGCCTCCTATTCACTGCAGACCACGGCCGGCGACTACGGCGCTTTTGTTGCCGCCGTGCTCCGGGGCGACGGGCTCAGTGCCTCGACCTGGCAACAATGGCTGACGGCTAGCGTCATGGTGCCAAAAGGAGAAATCGTCTACCTCGATGGCGCGCCGGCTGTCACGGAGCCGGACATCGGCTGGGGGCTGGGTTGGGGCGTCGAGCCCAGCCGGGGCACGTTTTTCCAGTGGGGCAAGATGCAAGGCGTGAGGGCATTCGTGATGGGCAGCACCGAGCAGCGCGCGGGCGTCGTGCTGCTCACCAACTGCAACACAGGCTTGCGGCTGATGGAGGATGCCACCCGCGCGGCGCTGCCCGGTGAACACCCTGCGGTTCGCTGGCTAGCGCAAGGGGTCAGCGAGTAGACGCAGGCCGTGGCTCGGCGCAGTGGCGCCGGCGCAGGTTCTCCGTGGTCTCGCCAGTGCCATCGGCGCGCCAGCCGGGCGGCAGCATCACGTAACGGATGGCGGTCCATGCATTGCCGGCCGACGCGATATCCCGCGCGAGGCTGACCCAGTGCTCGAACTGATTGACGAGCGGGTTGCGCGTACGCGTCGGCGTTACCAGGCCGTAACGGCACGGTTCGTCGGCGCGTTCCTCGACGTAGGTGCCGAACAGGCGATCGAACACGATCAGCACGCCGCCGTAGTTGGCATCCAGGTAATCGGCATTCGACGCGTGGTGCACGCGATGTGCCGACGGCGTGTTGAACACGTATTCGAGCCAGCCGAGCTTGGGCATCCACGTGTTGTGCAGCCAGAACTGATACAGCAGGTTGAACATCAGCGTGGCGAGCACGACCTCAGGGCGCACGCCAAGCCAGACGAGCGGCGCGAAGAACATCGCCGAGCCGCTCAGCTTGCTGGTCCAGCCAAGCCGGTAGGCCGACGACAGCGTCAACTGGTTCGGCGAGTGATGGACCGCATGCGTGGCCCAGAAAAAGCGGATACGGTGCGACGCGCGGTGATACCAGTAGTAGCAGAACTCCTGGCCGACAAACAGCAGCAGGGCCATCAGCGCGCTGTTGATCGTGACGGTAAAGAGGCGATGATCCCAGGCGAAGGCAAAGATCGGCGTTGCCAGCGAGAGCGGCAGCAGCGCGAACAGCTTGCCGCCGACCAGGTCGGCCAGCGACAGCCATGTTTCATTCCAGTCGAATGGCGCGGCGCTGTTGCGCAGCTTTCGGGTCAGCACGAACGCCTCGATGAGCGAGACGGCGACGATGAACGACGTGGCTGACGCGACATAGAGCGCGATGTTTCCAGTGGTGTGCATGATGGGCGCGGAACAGGTTGCGGTGGGACGCGTCGTCTGCGGCAGTGACCGCCGTCGCGTCGGGTGAGGCCACTGTAGTGGGCGGCCGCCGCCAGAACCAGACGGAAAATATGTCGCCCGATGTCAGCCGATCCGCCTGCCCGGCCGGTGTAACACCGCGACATGTTTTCCATGGCGAATGTTTCGCGCCCTCGTCCTATAGTTCGTCCCGTTGCCAGGCCGCAGTGCGTGACCTGACCCGAACCCGAACCCGAAGGACATCCCATGAAACTCCATCACGTTGTCACAGCGGCCGCCTCGCTGATCCTCCTCGCCAGCACCCCGGCCTTCGCCGGCTGGTCGGGCCACGGCACGGCCTACACGCCGCACGGCGTCTACAACGGCGCGCATGCCGGTTCCTGCGCAGGCGCAAGCTGTTCGCACGCTGGTGGCGTCGCCGGCCCCTATGGCGGGATCGCGACCAATACCGGCACGGTGACCCGTACCGCGCCGGGGCAGTTCTCCAACTCGGGCACGGCGACCGGGCCCAACGGCCGCTCGGTACAGCACGCTGGCGACACCAGTTGCGCCGGCGGCACCTGCTCGCACACGGGCAACCTCACCGGGTCAAACGGCCAGACTGCCTCCACGGCGGGCAGCGTGACGCGTGATGCGCCGGGCCAGTATTCATCGTCGGGCACGATCACCGGCTCGAACGGCAACACAGTCAGCCACGCGGCATCGACCACTTGCGCCGGCGCGACGTGCGCCCGTTCGGGGACGGTGACCGGCGCGGACGGCGGCACCGTCAACCATTCGGGCACCGCGACGCGCGTGGCGCCGGGTGTCGTGACGACGGGCGGCGGCACGACGGTGGTGCATGGCGGCACGGTGACCACCGTAGGCGCCACCGTGGCGGTTGGCACCGCGCGGGTGGTCGTCACGCCCGCGCCAGTGGCCTATGTGCCGCCGCCTCCGGTGGCCTACGTACAGCCCGCGCCGGTCTACCTGCCGCCCGCGCAGCCCCCGAAGGCAGTCTACGTCGCCCCGCCGGCGCCCAAGGTGGTGGTGGTTGCGCCGCCGCCCCCGCCGCGGGTCGTGTATATGACGCCGCGTGCCGTCTACGTGGCACGGGCGCCGCGTGCGGCGGTCATGGTGCCCGGACATTGGGTCGGCCGCGTCTGGGTGCCTGCGCACTGGGCCTGACAGTCATCAGCCCTACCTGATCGATGCGGATCGATTACCGCCGCCGGCATCGAATGTCGGCTACACCACGGAGAACACCATGAAGCAGATGATTGCGGTTTTGATTTTGTGTATTGTTTCCGCAGGCGCATCCGCGCAGAGCGTCGCGCCACCAGCGGCCGGCAGCGCGCGGGTGGAGCGTGCGATGCAGCAATTGCAGATGCGCTTTGCCAATGCCAACACGACGCGTGACGGCAAGCTGACCCGGGAGCAAGCGGTGGCGGGCATGCCGATGGTCGCCAGCCATTTCGACGAGATCGACACGCAGCAGGCCGGATACGTCACGCTGGCGCAGATCGAGGGGTTCATGAGACAGAAGGCAATGGCCCGCTGATCACCGCGGGTCTCAGGGGATTCGCGGTCCTTGCCGGAGACGCGCCATGGAGCAGGTGAACAGGATTATCGTGCTCGATGATGAGGCCGAGCTGCGCAACATGCTGCAACGGTTCCTGACCGGGCACGGCTTCCAGGTGCGCGCGGTCGCCGATGGCAAGCGGCTTGACCGCTACCTGCAGCGCGAGCCGTACGACTTGCTCGTGCTGGACCTGATGATGGAACCGGAAGATGGCCTGGCCATTTGCCGGCGGCTGCGCGCCGAAGGGCAGACGCTGCCCATCCTGATGCTGACCGCCAAGGGCGATCCGGTCGACAGGGTGGTGGGGCTTGAGACCGGCGCCGACGACTATCTCGCCAAGCCATTCCTCCCGGACGAACTGGTGGCACGGATCCGCGCGCTGCTGCGCCGGCAGAAGATGGCGGCTGGAGATCCGACCGTGACCTCGCAGACCTTGCACTTCGGCGATTTCGCATTCGATGTCGGCAAGCAGATGCTGCAGCGCGGCGGCGAGCCGGTCGAAGTGCACTCCGCGCAGATGCTGCTGCTGCACGCGCTCGGGTCGTCGCCAAACCGCCCGGTGAGCCGCGAGAACCTGCTGGCGCGCGCCCGCGGCCGCGACCATGACGCCCTTGACCGTAGCATCGACGTACAGATCCTGCGGCTGCGCCAGATCGTCGAAGACGATCCATCCAAGCCCCGTTTCATCAAGACCGTGTGGGGCGTTGGCTATATGCTGGTCGCTGGCGTCGGGCCGTGATGCGGCTCGCGCTGCCCCGTTCGCTGCTCGCGCGCAACATCGCCCTGCTGGTGGCGCTCGTGGCGCTGACCCAGGTCAGCTCGCTCACCGTGTTGCTGCATTTCGTGCAGCGCCCGCACATCGAACGTGCGGCGATCATCTTTTCCGACTACGTGAAGACGCTCGACCGCGTCTTTGCCGCCATGCCGCCCGAGCAGGGCCGCGCGGCGGCCGCACGGCTCGGGGCGCGGGCGCAGCCGCCGGAGCAAGGCGTAGAGGCGCCGCATGCCAGTCCGCTCCACGTCTTTCGTACCTACCAGCGCGACGTCTTCATGGAGGCATTGCAGCGCTACCTGCCGCCGGACATGGCGGTGCGATGGCAGACGGGGAAAGGCGAGAGGGAGGGGGAAGGGGAGGAGCTATGGATTCGCGTACACGTGGATGGCGCGCCCCTATGGATCGCCTTGCCGATGACCGAAGATGCGCAGGCGAGCGGCGTCACCACCGCGCTGGCGTTGTCTGCGGCCTTCGCGTTGCTCGCGGCGCTCACGGGCTACCTGATCCAGCTGCACATCAACCGTCCGCTGCAAGATCTGGCGCGCGCGGCACGCCACGTCAGCGCCGGCGAAGCCCCCGTGCCTCTGCCCACCAGCGGGCCGACGGAAATCGCCCAGGTGAGCAGCGCGTTCAACCAGATGACGCAGGCATTGCAGCAGGCGGAGGCGACACGCGCGCTGATGCTGGCCGGCGTGTCGCACGACATCCGCACGCCGCTCACCAAGCTGCGTTTGGCGATGGCCATGGCAATGCCGCGCGGCGCCGCCGATCAGTTCGTGGCATCGGCGGAGGGCTATCTCGATCAGATCGACACGATCCTCCAGCAGTTCATGGACTACGCGGGCAGTGGCGAACGCGAGGTGCCACAGCCTGGCGACCTCAATGCGCTCGTTAGCCAGCTCGCCGCGGATTATGCCGGGCTTGGGCACGAGTTCGGGCTTTCGCTCGGCACCGTGCCGGCGCTTTCGTTCCAGCCGGTGGCCCTGATGCGGCTGCTGATGAACCTGATGCACAACGCGGTCGTCTACGGACGAAGCGGCTTGTTCGTGCGCACCTGGGCCGAAGGCAATACGGTCTACGCCGCCGTGTGCGACCGGGGCAGCGGCATCAGCGCGCAGGAGCTGGAGCAGCTCAAGGCGCCCTTTAGCCGCGGGGGCAACGCGCGCGGCCATTCGGGCGGCACCGGCCTTGGCCTGGCGATCGTGGAGCGCATTGCGCGCCTGCACGGCGGCTCCTTGCAGTTCCGCGCCCGCGAGGGCGGGGGGCTGGAAGCGGTTGTGGCGTTGCCGCTGCACCGGCCACCGGCCTCAGGCGAAGCCGCGCATTCCGTACGCACGGGCCCGGCGCAAGGGTGACATCGCGCGACATATTTCCTGCATGGCGCGTGCAGCCGGTTCCTCCCATACTTGCGTCTGCGGGTTGCGGCTCACACCGATAGCAGATGAGCCGCTCGCAAGCAGGCGTGATCTCCGATGGTTTCTGATCCTGTGGATCGAATGATTGTCGGTGACATCTTCTCGGCAATTTTTCGGCAATCGGCAGCAATTGGCGGCACGATGGAGCCGATGACAGGAACAACATGCGGAATTCATACTCACTCCTAAGGCACAACGCCACGCGTCTGGCGATGACGGCATTGGCGGCAGGATCGCTCTTGATGGCGGGCTGCGCCTGGGGCGTCACCGGCGTGACTCAGGCCAGCGCCATGCCGCCGGCACAAGTGCAGGCGGACATCATCTATGTGCAGGCCTTCGATGCCAGCCCGGATCAGGTGAAACTGGACAGCGGCATGGCTCAGAAGCTCAAGACGATGGCCGCCGGCGGTTCCGCCGCCAGCGAGCAGAGCCAGGCGGCGCGCGAAGCCAGCGAGCAGGTGTCCAATGAGATCGTGCGCCAGCTGCAGTCCCAGGGACTGCACGCGGTACGCGCGGACGGCCCCGCGCCCGCGCACAGCAATGCGCTGATCGTCGAGGGAAGCATCCAGAAGATCGACGAGGGCAAGCGTCGGCGCCGCTTGCTGATCGGCCTTGGCGCAGGCAAGAGCGAGGTCGGCGCGTCGGTCCAGATCCTGTACAAGCCGGCGGACGGTGCGCCCATGCCGCTGCAGAGCTTCGCGGCCGAGGCCAACAGCGGCCACATGCCGGGCGTGGCTGAAACCGCCGGCGTCGGCGCCGCCGCGGGCCATCTCGCGATGTCCGCCACGGCCGGCGCGGGCGTGCATGGCGTGTCCGGGGTCAAGAGCGAGGTCGGCGCGTCGGTCCAGATCCTGTACAAGCCGGCGGACGGTGCGCCCATGCCGCTGCAGAGCTTCGCGGCCGAGGCCAACAGCGGCCACATGCCGGGCGTGGCTGAAACCGCCGGCGTCGGCGCCGCCGCGGGCCATCTCGCGATGTCCGCCACGGCCGGCGCGGGCGTGCATGGCGTGTCCGAG
>NZ_LZZU01000042.1:0-2139 GCF_014170355.1 Cupriavidus sp. UME77 | reverse complement strand
TCAGATGTTCTCTTTGGATAGATAACCCAGTTTGTTGTTCCCGGAAACATTTCTCGCGAGTGTCCTTCCATGACCCACTCAATCTCTCCGCTGTATGTTTCTACCGCGAATCCAAGTCTATGAACTACTTCCGGGTGTTCATTCTCAAATCGAAAGCTAGTATAAGGCGGCATCGCCGACCTATCTTCCATTTTCGGTTGCTGACCTCTAAATTGAATTTCTGGATACCTGGATTCAAATTTTTGCCAAGCGAGCGGACCAAGGGTCTCGATGAAATTCAAAAAATCCATCCCCTCAGTCAAATCAATAAATTCCATTATTTAAGCCCCTTGAATTTATTAGATATAGTGATTTGGCCTGGAGTCATATTTCGCATGTGCTGCTCGATCAAATCCCGATGGATGAGCCGGTCGATTCCATCGGCGACGACGGGGTGTACGACACGAAACGTCGCCACGCGGCGAACACTTCGCGCGATGCTCACCTGTCTATACCTCCGCGCGAAGGTGCGATGCCATAGCCTTAGCGCACGCCCGGCGCGAGTCGGCATCACAGGACGAAAATCTAGCTGAATTTCAAATAACTCCCAAAATATTAATATCAATCTTAAATTCCTCTACCTCATCCATCGGAATATTTTTAAGCATCTCAGACAGATCATTATTTTCAAGCAAATCTGCAATAGCCTTACGATGATATGTTATTGCCCGCTCTGATCCGCGCCCAGCATCAAGAATAAGAGTCAAAACCTCAAGCATCAATTTTTCTATTGGAAGCTCAAAAGAGTTATCCAGTTCGTCATAGGCATACCCAACCTCACTCTCGCCCTCGACCCATTGGTTTTTGTGATTGAGCTTTGACCTGCAATAGCTGTAATAACGAGAAAAAATCCATGCTCTTATCATGCTGTAAGGAACGCGATCTTCCATCACGGTTCTTTTTTTCTGGCGAAGCATAATGTTGTCATTCAAATATTTACTGTGACATTTTTGCAAACTGATCGGCAGCATCCAGACTGCTAGTTCACGCCAGCTTCTCCGAAAAAAGGTCAGATACAACTGCCGGTTAAAGCTAACACTTATTTTATAATCCCCGCACGTCGGAGAGGATTAGGAAGATATATTAAACCCCAAACAAAAATGATGGCGAATAGTGGGAGCGCAACCCAGATAATTGCAGTACTCTCATCGAGATTGAACTTGATCGCCACGAACGCCGCGATAACAAAGCCCCACCCACCAGACAAAATGGATGCACATCCAACAACCAGGATAGTTCTCAGGCTGTTAATTGAAATCACTTCTCGCCCCCTGTGGATCTAATATCATTAACAAATGTATTTGACTTTGATACCACCCCATACAAACTCAATGCCTGATTCGATCCACTGGCTATTGGCATATTAGTAATTGGCATAAGCTTTAAGTTGTCGAATGTGGAAACAGTAACGCCAAACATCGATTTTGGACGATTTAATCCGTCCGCCACGCCGATTTTCAGCGGAACTTGTGCATTTAGCGCCATGAGTGAAGTGGCCAGATTCAAACCATCATAGATAGTGTTTCCGAAAGTCGGGTAAGCCTGGTTGAAAATACTTCGAACCGGATTGTATCCAGCGCTCCTGTCGCCACTAAGGCGATTCATAATGCCAGTCATCCCTTCAGTGGCGTCGCTACTACCGAATGCCATCATGAGTGACCCGGGTACGCAACCAGCTGCAGTTGACGAGCACAGTGCAGTACCCGACAAAAGAGCAAGCCCACCGGTCACAATTTTTCCAGTTTCTATTGCGGCCCCCTTCGGGTCGCTCCAAAGGGAATCGACTAGTTTTTGGGTCGCAGTATAATTGAACAAGCCGGCCTGCTTTTGTAGACTCACCCACTGAATCTCATTTTCCAACGCACCAGCTTCCATGACGTTTACGTAGGATTTATTGTATTCCTCACTGCCAACCGGAAACTGAGCCCAGCATTGGACAACATAGCACGCCGCCTTGGTCAAGCGCTTCTCTTCAGCCTCGTCACCATTGGCCCGTGTTTTGATCGCTGTCTTCTCATCAGGATGCAACTGTCGATTAAATCGATCCGCCATCCCAGCCGTAGCCGCCGCAGCACTCCCCTCAGCCCCGCCTCCCCCCAC
>NZ_LZZU01000041.1:0-29541 GCF_014170355.1 Cupriavidus sp. UME77 | reverse complement strand
GCCACCACCACCGGCAGCCGCATTGGCCGTGACGGTAACGTCCGACAAAGTCAGCGTGCCGGCGTTGTAGATGCCGCCACCTTGCGCGGCGGCGGTTGCACCCACCCCGCCGGCCCCGCCACTGCCCGAAACCAGGCCATGCTCGATCACCAGCCCCTCCAGCCCGACGGTCGAACCGGAGGTGATTTCCAGCACGCGGCCGTTGTAGTGCCCATCGAGCGTGACGTCGGCTATGCCATCGTGATTGATGTCGCCGTCGATGGTGAGGTTCTTGCTGATCACCAGCAGCGAATTGCCCGACGTGAGGGTCGATAGATTGATCGTCATGCCGGTGCTGAAGGTGATGGTGTCACCCGCTTGCGCCGAGCTGATTGCGTTGCGCAGGGTGCCTGCACCAGCATCTGCGGTGCTCGTCACGGTGATCAGCGCCAGGTCGTGCGCATAGGCGGACTCCGCGCTGGCCGACAGCACCGAGGTGGCTTCGATCTGGCCGGTGGAAATTTCCAGGTTCCAGTCGCTGCCAGCGCCGGTGCGGTTGTCCGAGGCGGCAATATCGCGGCCCGTCAACGCCGCCAGCGAGTCGACGAACGACAGGCCGGCCGCGCCTTGCGCGGTGCTGCAAGCATAGATCAGGATGTCGCCCCCGCTCTGGATGCCGCTGCCGATCCTGGCCAGGCTGCTCGCATAGTTGCCAACGTTGTCGCCGGACAGGTAGGTATTGCCGAGCCACAGGTCGCCAGCCTCGCCGTGGGCGATGATCTGGACGGACCTGGCGCCGGGGTGGGCCGACAGGTAATCGGCCATCTGGGCCAGGCCGTCCGCGTTGCGGTTCAGGTAGACGATTTCCGTGCCGGGCGCGACACCGGCCAGCAGGCTCGCGCTGTCCTCCACCCGGCTATCCACGAACAGCACGTTGTGCCCGGACGGCGCCGGAGCCGGCGAGGACGGGGCACCGGCTTCGGCCGGCGCGGGAGCATGGCCGGCGGCGTCCGCAGGCTGGGCAGTAGCAGGCGCTGCGGCTGGCGCCGCATGGCTATCCGTGGGGTGGCTATCCGCTGCGTGGCTGTCCGCCGGCGCGCCATGGCTATCCGCGGCCGGGTGGGCCGCCGCGGCGGCCGTGGCGACCGCGGCGCCGTCGAACATGATGCGGGGCTCCAGCGCCATGATCAGCGACGAGGAGAGCGGACTGGACCGCTTTGCCGGCCGGGCCGGGATTGCAACCGCGCCCTCAACCTTCTGCTTCCGGGTCCACCACATATCGCTCTCCTCGCGCATCCACGCCGGGCACGGCTCAGGAGGCGCGCGGCGGGCTGCAGTTTCTGGTCGGTTTTCTGAAATCGGCCAGCGAGTGCCAGCCCTTGTTCGTCGTACTAAACGCGCCAATCGTGCTGGTTGCGCTAATCGAGCTTTGCGCGGATGACATTGGCCGCGCTTTTGCTGCCGTCCTCCCAGAACGACAGCGCGGCGTACTTCTCGAACAGGTCCGGCGGCAGGATGCTGCGCCGAGCTTGCTTTGCCACTTTGGATTTCACCTGGTGCAGGCCGGACACGCCCAAGGACTGATCGAACTCCGGCGCGTCGTATTGCACGTTGTTGAAATCGTGCTCAAACCAGGGCTCGCCGATAAAGTCATAAACCAGGCGCATTACCTTGTCGGGCGCCTGGCTGAGCAAGTCGTAGTCGACCAGCAGCAGGGAACCAGCGTTCTCGCCGTAATAGGCTTCCTTGAGCGCGGCCCACGCAAAGCCAACCAGGCGATTGCGCTGCGCCAGGGTATCGACCCGGCTATAGACACTGCTGCGTTCAGCGTCATCGGAAAACAGCTTGGTGTTTTCATACGGATTGGCGCGATACAAGCGCTCAAGACTGTCCATGACCCAGGCGACATTGCGCACGCAGGCAATCACCTTGGCATTGGGAAACAGATCCTGCAGCGCGGGCATGCGTGCGCACCAGTTGCGATTGGTGTCGAACACCACGCCTTTGCCGGCCTTGTCCGCGTAATAGCTATCGAACAGGCCACGCAGCAGCCGGCGGCGCTGGTCCTGGGCGATCACGGGCCCGAATTCGCTGCCGGCGCTGCATTGCGCCAGCACGGCATTGAACAGCGTCCCCACCGGACTCGTCATCCCGGCGTGGAACCGGGGATTCTGCAGCAGTAGCGCGGACAGTAAGGTTGACCCTGACCGGGGTAAGCCTGAGATGAAGTGGAACTGGTTGGAAGACACCCGATTCACCGCTGTTTTTATGTTTTGAGCCGGTAGTCTATGCGATGGACATGGCGCTCGTACATATGACAGACGAGCAAGATTGGGGCCGCCGCGGGGATTTTCGGCAGACTTGTATTACAGAATATTGGCGCGCGGCAAGCCGCTTTCCCGCAAATCGGGCACCCGCGCGGGTCGGCGATTTAACACCCCTCTAAAGGGGGGATCGGACGCGATATCCCTATCTGCTAACCGGTATTCCCACGCAATCGCCGGAGTGTCGACGGCAAACAACGCCCGATAGCGCCGTGGCCGACAAATGCCAAAAAAAGCGGGCTGGCGTCGCCGCCCTCCCGCTATGTCGTTTTGCCGTTTTGCCGCCGGCGGACGGGTCAGAAAACCAAGACGCCGGCCAACGAGCCTGAACCCGCTATGAGTTCGCTATCAAACCACGCCCTGCGCCAGCATCGCGTCCGCGACCTTCACAAACCCGGCCACGTTCGCACCCTCCACGTAGTTGATGAAACCGTCGGCTTTCTGGCCGTAGTGGATGCAGTTGCCATGGATGTCCTTCATGATCGCGTGCAGCTTCTCGTCGACCTCGGCATGGTGCCAGGACATGCGCATGGCGTTCTGCGACATTTCCAGCCCCGAGGTGGCGACGCCGCCGGCATTGCTGGCCTTGCCCGGCGCGTAAAGGATGCGCGCGGCCAGGAAGCGGTCCACGGCGTCCAGCGTGGAGGGCATGTTGGCGCCTTCGGCCACGCAGAACACGCCGTTGGCCAGCAAGCGTTCGGCGTCATTGCCGTCCAGCTCGTTTTGCGTGGCGCAGGGCAGCGCCACGTCCGCCGGCACGTGCCAGGGCGTGCGGCCGGCTTCGAAGTGCAGGTCCTGCTCGGCGGCGAAATCGGCCAGGCGGCCGCGCGCCTCGTTCTTGAAAGCCATCAAGGCCGTCAATTGTTCGCTGTTCATGCCCTTGGGGTAATGCAGCACGCCGCCGGAGTCGGAGACCGTGAGCACCTTGGCGCCCAGCTCGATCGCTTTCTCGGCGGCATACTGGGCCACGTTGCCCGAGCCGGACAGCAGCACGCGCAGGCCGCTGAAATCGCGCCCGCGGCGGTGCAGCATCTCCTGCGCGAAATACACCGTGCCGTAGCCGGTGGCTTCGGGCCGCATCAGGCTGCCCCCGAAGGCCATGCCCTTGCCGGTGAAGACGCTGGCGGAACTGTTGGACAGCTTTTTCATCATGCCGGCCATGAAACCGACTTCCCGCGCGCCCACGCCGATATCGCCGGCGGGCACGTCGGTGTCCGGGCCGAGGTGGCGGTAGAGCTCGGTCATCAGCGCCTGGCAAAAACGCATCACCTCGCCGTCGGACTTGCCCTTGGGATCGAAGTCCGAGCCGCCCTTGCCGCCGCCCATGGGCAGCGTGGTCAGCGCATTCTTCAGCGTCTGCTCGAAGCCCAGGAACTTCAATACCGAGAGATTGACCGTGGGATGCAGGCGCATGCCGCCCTTGTAGGGGCCGATGGCGGAGCTGTGCTGCACGCGAAAGCCGCGGTTGACCTGCACCTGGCCGCGGTCGTCGGTCCATGCCACGCGGAACTGGATCACGCGCTCGGGTTCCACCAGCCGCTCCAGCAAGGCCTGTTCGCCGTAGCGCGGATGCTGCTCGACGAAGGGCCAGAGCGTCATCATGACTTCCTTCACGGCCTGGAGGAATTCGGGCTGGTCGGGGTCGCGCCGGGCAACGCCGGCCAGGAATGTTTCAAGGGAGGCAGATGTCACAAGTGTCTCTTCGTTTCGATGTGCTGGTGCTTGGCAGAAGACGGCCGCCGCGGATACCTGTCCGGCGGGCGTGCCGAGGGATGCCACGGCGCTGCCCGGATGGTCCGGGGCGGCGCAACTGCGGCGAGCCCGGCGGCGATGTGGCAACGGCCACCGGGTCATGTCAATACATTCAAGATTGGGGTTGAATGTATCGCCAAGGGCGAAGCTTAGCATTTGACGTAGGTGGCAAGACAGGCACAACACCTTTGACCAGCAGACATATAAAGGCGACTTGCTTGTATTTTTGTGCGATCAGCGACCACCGGGCGGAGGCGGCGGCCTCGAAGGCGGGCGTGAGCACGCCGTACAATCGTCGGATCGCGCACGGACAAGGGGGCAAAGAACGTGGAAGTCCCGATCGATCAAGTAGTCAGCCTGCTCCACGAAGCGGCCTACGGCACCCTGGCCACGCACGCTTGCGCCCTGCCCGGCTACCCCTACGCCACCGTGGTGCCGTTCGTGACCGACGCGGCCAGCGCGCCCGTGATCTGCGTCAGCGCATTGGCCGAGCACACGCGCAACCTCCTTGCCGATGCGAGAGTGAGCCTGTCGGTGCTACAGCCCGGCGCAGCGGACGTGCAGAACGCCCCGCGCCTGACGCTGGTGGGCGATGCGGCCCGCATCGAGCCAAATGCCGACGAGCTGGCGCGTTACCTGCGCTATGCGCCGGCTGCCGAGCCATTGCTGGCGCTGGATTTCCAGTTCTTCCGCATCCACCCGAGCGCCATACGGTTTATCGGTGGCGTCGGCCGGATGGGCTGGATTGGGCAATCGGCATGGGACGCCCTGCCGCAGGTGCCGCCAGGCGTCGAGGCCGGGATCGTGCAAGCGGCGTCGCTCGCCGCGCCGGGCGGCGTACGCGTGCTTGGCGTGGATAGCTATGGCATTGACTATGACATCGCGGGCCGCCGCCGCCGCAGGTGCTTACCCCATGCGCCCATCGCGCTGGACGCGTTGGAGGCGACGGCCGTGGCCCTTGCGGCCAGCCTCGCCTGAACCCGCCTTTGCCGCCCTTGCCGCCCTCAGGCGATGCGCAACACCGGCCCGCGCGCCTTGAGCGCAGCGGCCAGCTCGGGCTCAGGCGCCATATCGGAAATCAAGTAAGCCGCCTTCTCGAAATGCTTCACCAGCACGCCGGCATTACGGCCAAACTTGGTGTGGTCCGCCACCACGCACGCCACGCTTGCCGCTTGCAGCATGCGGCTGCGCAGCTCGGCGGCGGCACGCGAGAAATCGCTCATCTGGCCGTCGGCGGTAATGCCGCCGGTGCCGATAAAGGCAAAGTCCGCGTGGTAGCGCGACAGTTGCTCGATGGTGTCCCAGCCGTGGGTGGCGTCCTCGTTGTCCTGCAGCTCGCCACCGAGCATCACCACCCGATTGCCGTTGCGCCGCCCCAGCAGCAGGGCGATGGCGAAGTCATTGGTATAGACCAGCAGGTTGTGATGGCCATGCAGCGCCTGCGCCACGGTGTGGGTGGTGGTGCCGTAGTCGATGATCAGCGAGGCGCCATCGGGCACCAGCTCCGCCGCGCGCATGCCGATGGCGCGCTTGCCCTCGGCATTGACCGCGGCGCGCGTCTGTGCATCCGGCTCGGCCCGCTCAGGCGTGAGCGCGCCGCCGTGCGTGAGGATCAGCAGGCCGCGCGCCGCCAGCGCGTTGAGGTCGCGCCGGATGGTCTCGCGCGAGACATCCAGCTCGGTGACCAGCTCGCTGATGGCCAGCGCGCCGCTGGCGGCGAGCTGGTCGAGGATGAATTTTTGCCGCTGTTCAGCCAGCACGTGGACTCCGCTGCGTAGGAAAAACAAAGTGGGATTCTAACGTGTCGATCGTGATCGACTTCCTGAACTCCGTCCTTTTCACCGAGCCACGAAGGATTCCTGCCGCGTCAACAACGTCAGGTGGATCCGGTGGCAAGGGACTGCGATTGCACAAATCGGCGCGCGGAGCAGATCTCCACATGCCAGATGGATCACATCACCTGCCACGCCGCGATAGCATCCGCAGTGTGCCAAAATGGCGCTATTCAATACGCAATACGCGCTTACGCGCGAAGGAACCGAAATGCGGCAGAGCGCGATCAAGCCGGGCAGCGAGGTATTCCGCGCCTCGGCGGAATTCGAACAAGCCATTGCCACCCATGGCGAGACCGCTGCGCGCGAGCACCTCGACAAGGGCCGGCCGGTCTACTACGCCGATCCCAAATACCCCGGGTTTATCGTCAAGAAGAACCCCGATGGAAGCGAAGAGCTGGCACGCGTCGACCTCGACGGGACGATTACGGTCGTGCGGGCTATCTGATCCGTGCCGCAGCTATGGGTGATTGCCGGCCCTAATGGCGCAGGGAAGACCACAGTGGCGGACCGCTGGTTCGCCAGCCGGATTCCAGTGGTGTCACCGGATTCGATCGCTGCTGAGCTTGTCGTCTCCCCCATTGAGGCTGGCCGACTCGCCGTCCGGGAGCAAGAGAAACTCCTGGCCGAAAGCGCATCGTTCGCCGTCGATACCACGCTCTCTGGCAAGCGAGAACTGATCCTGATGAGACGGGCCAAGGTTGCCGGCTACAAAGTCAATCTCGTCTTCGTCGGCGGTCCCGATCCAGGCCTTTGCATCGCGCGCATCGCCCAGCGAACGGCTGCGGGAGGTCACTGGGTGCCCCCCCCGGAGATGTAAGGCGCCGCCACGCCCGAAGCCTTGCCAATTTCGCCCCAGCCTTCGAGATTGCCGACAGGACCTTTGCGCTGGACAACTCCGCTCTACGTTCACGCCTGATTCTGTCCTGGGAAAACGACCGCATGCGCCAGCGCTCTTCCAGGCTGCCGCAATGGGCCTTGGATGCATTTCCTGGCCGACTCTTGCCCCAGCTCACTGGGCCACCGTATTAGAGGCCATTTCAACGGTCGTGCAACCGATGTTGCGCAAGCAGCCGCCATCGGTGAATGGCTATCGCCTGCGCATCGTGGATGGCTGCCATTTACCGGCGACCGAAAAGCGCCTGAAACCATTGCGGGGGTTTCGGGGCGCGCTTTGAGGGCTTTGAGGGGTGTCGCTACTTTTCGGGGCGGTGTTGGTTTTTGCACCCAAAGGAATACGACATCCCCCTGCGGGGGCTGCCGGTCACTTATATGAACGCGCCCCGGTTTGCTAGGTAAACGTTACGCGATGCTTGATCAGGGTTGGTTGCAGACTTATATCCGGCCTAGTGCAGGCCAAGCCTGCGGCCCCGATGGAATTCGCCAAGAGCGGCCCTCTCCTCTTCAGCGTGCTCGAAGCACCAGTGACCGATCAGGGTTCAGCTCTTGCGGTCCAACCTGTCTTGCCATCTCGTTCATCTACCGTCGCAACCTTCTAGTCGAATTCAGTAACCTTGCTTGCAAGCCGCGGCTAGACCGGCTCCGCCTACGGTCGTTGTAGGCGGGGCTGGCCTAGCGCGGAATTCGCCGTTTGCTTGGCCCTCTCGGCTTTCTTTAACTCATGGTCTCTTTCATACGGCTCATTGCCCATCAGCACGGCCCACGCAGTTCGCGCCGCCTTGTTGGCTAGCGCCACCACCGTCACGTTGGTGGGCCGTCGGCGTGCCAGTTGTTCGCACCACAAGCCTTTGTCCTTGGCTCGGAACAGGACTGCCCTGGCACCATGGATCAGCAGCATGCGTAGATAGCGGTCACCGCGTTTGCTGATCGCGCCCAGGCGCACCTTGCCCCCAGTGCCGTGCTGACGCGGCACCAGCCCGAGATAGGCCGACAGTTGCCGCCCCGATCGGAAGCCGCGCGCATCGCCGATAGTCGCCACCAGTGCTGTGGCCGTGAGCATGCCGATACCCGGAATTGTCATCAGCCGTTGGCACTCTGGCTGCGTCTGGGACCAGGCCTTGATTTGTCCCTCCAGCCCCTCGATGCCCTTGTCCAGGCGGCCGATCAGGTCGAACTGCTCGCGCAACGCTTCGAACATCCTCGCGGGCACGTCTTCCTCGACTTCGGCCAACCGCTCGCGCATTTCCGCTAGGCCTGCCTGGCGCCCCTTTTTGAAGCTCAAGCCAAACTCATAGAGCGCCCCACGCAGGGCATTGATCATCATGGTCCGCATCTTGATGTGCTGCTCGCGCATCCGATGCAACACCAGCGTGGCCTGCTGCTCTGCCGTCTTCGGCGTCACCGCAGGCATGTCCAACTGTTGTGCCGCAGTCCAGATCGCTCGCGCGTCTGCGGCATCGGTCTTGTTGGTCTGCACGAATGGCCGAACGAATTTCGCGTGCAGCAGCTTCACCTCGTACCCGAGCGTCATGAGCTTGCGCGCCCACCAGTGCCCACTGCCGCATGCCTCCAGCGCCACGCGTCCTTTGTGCTGAGCTAGAAACTCGATCAGCTTTTGCCGCTGGAATCGCTGGTTGTGAATCTCGCCGGTCTCCGGGTCAACCCAGTACAGCTGGAACACATGCTTTGCAATATCCAGCCCAAATGTCATAGCATTCATTTCGGGTCCCTCCGTTCCTGTAGTGGTGGTGAGATCTTCCACTCTGGCACATTGCGATGCCGTTCGGTCTGGAGGGACCCCCCTCTCCTCAGACTCTTTTCTGCCCGACCCACACTACCGTGTCGCCACCTCGCGCTCCACTGCGGGGACGGGGCGCGTTCATACCATCTCTTCTTTGCGTCGGCAAAGAAGACTAACGAGAAGAAAGCCGACCCTGCCGGGAGCAGAGCAATCAGGCTGTCCGGCCTCGGTGGTTGCGTCGTACGGCCCGGAGCGTTGGCTGGCCTTTGCCACACCGGCTTGAAGGTCATCTCTACAGCATGACCCAATGGTCACGTGGTGGTGCCCCTGATCGCTTTGCGCGGCGAGCGTTCGACCATCTGCCGTTACCGGCACGGACCATCACGATACATCGCCCATCAGTGGTTTCGTGGTGGGGCGGGCGCGGTGGTCAGGGCCTTGGGCATATCAATCCGGTGCCACCGCGCCCACGACGGAACCGGTGCGCCTGCAACTTCGTGGCCGGCCACGCCGCGAGCGACAGACGGCTTGAAGCAAGTGATGCCTGCTACCGGGGGCCTCACCACGCATCCCGGATGCTGGCAGGTTCGTGGCCGGTCAAGCCGGTACCGGCAGAAGCCCGCCGACACTCCGGGCCGTACGACGCAACCACAGCCCCACATAAGCCTGATTGCTCTGCCCCCGGCAGGGTCGGCTTTCTTCTCGTTAGTCTTCTTTGCCGACGCAAAGAAGAGTGACCGGCAGCCCCCGCAGGGGGATGTCGTATGGCCCTTGGGTGCAAGATGCCAACGCCGTACAAAGAAACAGCGACCAACCCAGCAGAGCGATGTCGTATGGCCCTTGGGTACAAGATGCCAACGCCGTTCAAAGGCGACCACCGCCACCAAATCCTCCCCTACCCCCTTACCCCCCTCGTCTTCCACCGATACGCCAACTGCGGCCGCGTAATCCCCAGCAACCGCGCCGCCTGGCTCATATTGCCATTGGCGCGTTGCATGGCTGCCTCCATCAACACCGTCTCCACATCGCCCAGCGCGAGCTGCTGCTCAGCCATATGATCGAGCAAGCCATGCACGGCGGCCTCCCGCAGTTCGGGCAAGGTGCCTTTGACGCCAAGGCGCGGCGCGGTGTCCATGCCAGGCGGCGCGCTGGTTGGCAGGAACAGGTGGTCCGCGGAGATCTGCCCGCCATTGCTGGCCAGGATCACGCCGCGCTCGATCACGTTCTCCAGTTCCCGCACATTGCCCGGCCAGTCATAGCGGCGCAGTTCGGCCAGCGCGCGGTCGGTGATGCCGACGATCTTCTTGCCGTGGCGCGCGCCGTAGCGGGCCACGAAGCGTTCCACCAGCAAGCGGATATCGTCGAGCCGCTCGCGCAGCGGCGGAATGGTGACGGGGTAGACGTTGAGCCGGTAATACAAGTCCTTGCGGAAGGTGCCCTGCTTCACGGCCTCGGCCAGGTCCACGTTGGTGGCCGCCACCAGCCGCACATCCACCTTGCGCGGCTCGCTGCCGCCCACGCGCTCTACCTCGCCCTCCTGCAGCACGCGCAGCAGCTTGGACTGCGCCGACGCCGACAGCTCGCCCAGCTCGTCCAGGAACAGGGTGCCACCATGCGCCCGCTCGAAGCGGCCCGGGCGCGACTGGTGCGCGCCCGTGAAGGCGCCCTTCTCCACGCCGAACAGTTCGGCCTCGATCAGCTCATCGGGAATCGCGGCGCAATTGACCGCGATGAAGGGCTTGTCGGCCCGGGCGCTCACGCCGTGCAACGCTTGCGCAAAGCGCTCCTTGCCAACGCCGGTCTCGCCCAGCAGCAGCACCGTGACACTGCTCCCGGCAGCGCGCTGCAGCAGGCCCCAGGCAGCGCGGAACTCGGGCGAGCTGCCCACCAGGTCGGCCGGCTTGTCGGTGCTGCGCTGCAAGGCGCGCAGGTGCTCGACCTCGCTTTGCAACTCCAGGATGGTCTCGATCACCGGGTCGGGCTGGTAAAGCGCCAGCACTTCGGCGCCGTCCTCCCACGCCTCCAGCGGCTTGCCGACGATGCGGCAGTGATCAAAGCCGCAGGCAATGCACTCGACCTCGCGGTAGAGGATGGTGCGGCCCATCAGGGCCGAGGTGTAGCCGGTGGCGTAGCCGATCTGCATCCAGCAGGCAGGCGCGTCGACAATGCCGAACAACTGCCGGTGCACGTCGCCTTCGAAGGAGTCTTCCCACAGGAATTCGCCGTCGTAGATGCCCGCGGCGATGTCGATGTCCACCTTGACCGGCGTCACCCGCACCACGCCTTCGATGGTGTGCAGGCAGGGCCCGATCTCGAGCAGGCCAAAGTCGCTGTCGCCCGGGCGCAGCTTCTTGGCCAGCTCCGCGTCGCGCATGCCGGAATGAAAGCCCATGCGCATGAACAGGCCGCGCGCGCGCTCCATGCCTAGGGTATCCACCAATTCCTTGCGCAAGGCGCCCAGCGCCGCGGTATGAATCAGGATCATGCGCTGCTCGTCCAGCCAGATGGAGCCCTCCTCCATGGCAAAGCGCAGGCGCCGCGCGAGATGGGCCAGGCCATCGCGCATGGTGGCCGAAAACTTGTCGGTTGAACTGCTCATTGTCTCCTCTCTTCGCGGCAAGGACACCCTCGGCGCGCGTGCTTTTCCTGGCACTGCATGCACATTATGTGCCATCCGCGCCCGCCGGCTCCACACGCGCCTGTCATGCCGGCGCAATGTCGCCTATCCTTTCCTTGACAGCGATCTCCGCTTTAATGCACTGCACCACAGCCCATGGAAAAAACCGCATTTGTCTTTGCAGGCGGCGGCAGCCTCGGCGCCATCGAGGCCGGCATGCTGCGCGAGCTGGTGGCCTGGGGCGTCAAGCCCGACATGGTGATCGGCGCCTCGGCCGGCGCCATCAACGGCGCCTACTACGCCTGCAACCCGCATGTGGCCGGCACCAGCCAGCTCGAGACGCTCTGGCGCGGCTTGCGCCGGGCCGAGGTGATGCCGTGGTCGTGGCGCAGCCTGTTTGGCATGCTGCGCGGGCAGCGCGCCCACCTGGTCGATTCCGCCGCGCTGCAGCGCTTGCTGTCGCGCCACTTTGGCGATATGGCAATGGAGCGTGCCGAGGTACCGCTGTACGTGGTGGCCACCGACATGGCCACCGGCGCGGAGGTGGTGCTGTCCTCCGGCAGCCTGGTCCAGTCGGTGCTGGCAAGCGCGGCCATCCCCGGCGTGTTTCCGCCGGTGTCGCTGGGCGGGCGGCAACTGATCGATGGCGGCGTGGCCAACAACACGCCGGTGTCCACCGCCATCCGCCTGGGCGCCACGCGCGTGGTCGTGCTGCCGGCAGGTTTTGCCTGCGCGCGGCGGCGCGAGCCGCGCGGCCCCATCGACCATGCCTTCAATGCGCTGTCGCTGCTGGTGGCACGCCAGTTGGTGCAGGACCTGGAGCGCTGGGCCGATCACGCGCACATCTCGGTCGTCCCGCCACTGTGCCCGCTCGACGTCTCCCCCTACGACTACACCCAGTGCGGCACGCTGATCGACCGCGCCGCCGCGGCCACGCTGGCCTGGCTCAACGCCGACGGGCTCAACAGCCGGCACATCCCCGGCGCGCTGTCCCCGCATTCGCATGACGAAGCCAATCCGAGCTGCGACTTCGATCCGCACCAGGCGCACCCGGAGCACGCGGCGCACCCGGCACAAGGGTCCGGCCACACGCACGCTTCCGCCCCGCAGTAAGCCGGCTTTGGCATTGGCGAATTGCAAGGCCGGCAGATCCGGCGAATGATGCGGGATCTCAATCCTCCGGGTGGCAAGCACATGAGCGCAATTCTCGACGGCATCAAGGTACTCGACCTGACGCGGGTGGTAGCCGGCCCATGGGCCACGCAAAACCTGGCCGACATGGGTGCCACCGTCTACAAGATCGAGAAGCCCGGCGACGGCGACGACACCCGCAAGATGGGCCCGTTCCTGACCGATGCGCAGGGCGCCGCCACCAACGACTCCGCCTTCTACCTGGCCTGCAACCGCGGCAAGCAGTCGCTCACCATCGATATCTCCCAGCCCGAGGGCGCCGAGCTGGTACGCCAGCTGGCCGCCCGCTGCGATGTGGTGGTGGAAAACTACAAGGCTGGCAGCCTGAAGAAATACGGCCTGGACTACGAGTCCATCCGCGCGGTGCGCCCCGATGTGATCTATTGCTCGGTCACCGGCTTCGGCCCCGATGGCCCCTACGCGGCCCGCCCGGCCTACGACTTCATCCTGCAAGGCATGGCCGGCCTGATGAGCACCTGCGGCCAGCCGGACGGCAGCCCCGGCGGCGAGCCGATGCGCACCGCCATTCCCATCACCGACATCCTCACCGGCCTGTACGCCACCGTCTCCCTGCTGGGCGCGCTCTACCACCGCCAGGCCACCGGCGAAGGCCAGTACATCGACGCCGCCATGCTCGATGCCTCGGTCGCCGTCAATGGCCACCTGGCGCTGGGCTACCAGATGACCGGCAAGCTGCCCCGGCGCGCCGGCAACAGCAACCCCGTGGCCGCGCCCTCCGAGGTCTTTGCCTGCCGCGACGGCCACCTGATCATTGCCTCCGGCAACAACGGCCAGTTTGCCTCGCTGTGCAAACTGCTCGGCATGCCCGAGCTCGCGGCCGACCCGCGTTACATGCAGAACGCCAACCGGGTAGCCAACCGCGATACGCTGCGCGAGACGATTGCCGAGCGCGTGGCCACCTGGGACGCCGCCGACCTGCTGGCGTCGCTGGAACGCGCCGGCGTGCCGGGCGGCCCGATCAACGAGCTCGACGAAGTGTTCGAGGATGCGCAGGTAAAGCATCGGGGCTTGCTGGTGCAACTGCCGCACGGGCGCGGCGTGGATGTGCCGAGCCTGCGCAGCCCGATGCGGTTCTCGGCCACGCCCGTGGCGATGCGCTGCCCGCCGATGCTGGGCGAGCACACGGATGCGGCCCTGCGGGCGGAACTGGGCTTGAGCGACGGGGATGTCGCGGGCTTGAGGGAGCGGGGAATCCTGTAGTTGGCCATTCGGTTGGCCGCCAGGCTGGCTGCCGTGCGTGCGGCGCGCAACGCCCGGAATTGACGCGCCCCGGGAACGGGTACATCCTCTGGACATACTCTTCCCATCAGCGGAGCAAGCCATGACCTCAAACGAATTCACATCGTTCAAGGCACACTTGTCCATGTTGCTGCGCGACCTCCCGGTCGGGACCACGGCGGACCTCGCCGACGTGGCCGTGGCGGCGTACTGGGATGGCAAGCGGATTGTCGGCACCTACCTGCGCGACGGCGGGCGGCTGGACGAGGCCTTCGACTTCGACGAAAACGCCTGGGAGAACTGGCACGACGACTTCGTCGGCTGGCTGGCCACGCCGAGTTTCACGCAGCGCGATGAACTGAGGGCTTCGCTGGCAGGCGCGGGCTGACGAGCGCGTGCGCGCTTGCGACCGGGCTTGCGACAATATGCACCGTCCTCCAGCCGGAGGATCGGCGCCACCATCTCACAGCGAGCCCATCCGACGCATGCCCTACTCCGGCTGCGACACCACCCGCAAATACGGCTTGAGCGTCTTGAAACCCTGCGGGTATTTCTTCTTGGCGTCGTCGTCGGAGACCGAGGTGGGGATGATCACGTCTTCGCCCGGTTTCCAGTTCACCGGCGTGGCTACCGTGTGTTTTGCATTGAGCTGCAGCGAATCCAGCAGCCGCAGCACTTCGTCAAAATTGCGGCCGGCGCTCATCGGATAGACCAGCATCGCCTTGACTTTCTTGTCCGGCCCGATCATGAACACCGAGCGCACGGTGGCATTGTCCACGGCAGTGCGCGGCCCGCCACTCGCGTTCGGATGAATCATGTCGTAGAGCTTTGCGACCGTGAGGTCGACGTCGCCGATCATGGGATAGTTGACGGCGTGGCCCTGCGTCTCCTCGATGTCCTTGACCCACTTCTGGTGGTCCGCGACCGGGTCCACGCTCAGGCCGATGATCTTGGTGTTGCGCCGGTCGAATTCCGGCTTGAGCCGGGCCATATAGCCAAGTTCCGTGGTACAGACCGGGGTGAAGTCCTTCGGATGGGAGAACAGGATGGCCCATTTGTCCCCAATCCATTCGTGGAAACTGATTTTCCCCTCCGTGGTATCGGCAGTGAAATCGGGCGCTTCGTCACCGATGCGAATCGACATAGTCAACCTCCTTGTTGGTGAGTGTGGATGCGAGGCAAGGACCGGCACAGTAGCGGCTGTCGTCCCGACGCGGCCCTGAGCTTCGGCGCGTCTACGTCAGTATAGTGGCCGGTAACGATGCGCAAAGGTGGATGCGAAAACGCAAACGCCACACACGCGGCAGGCAACTTTGTTCACTGCACCACCGCTGCGGCCAGGCCAGCATGGCGCATCCGTTTCATCGTCCGTGCCGCCATGTCGCGTACCGATAGCGTGTGTCGGCAGCACGTCCCGGTAGCGCGTCATCGCGCTTGCAGTACCGCTTGAGGCACTTGCAACAGATCGATGAAGGCATCTCCTCGGCCCCCATCGACGCGCGCGGCCATGCGTTGCGCTAGCGATCCAGCGCGCCGCGCACAGCCGCCTCGAACCTGGGATCCAGCACCGCGCCCACATTGAAGCGCGACCACGGCGAGGTTGCCTCGGAGTCCACGCGGAAGACGCGGCCCGGGGCGATCACGACCTTCTGCGGCAGCAGCCTCTGCGCCAGCACCAGCGAGTCGTCCACGTTCGGCAGCGCCCCCCACAGGTACAAGCTCTGCCCGGTCCGCGCAAAGATGCGCGCATCCAGCCGGTCGAACAGCGCCAGCGCCTTGTCGGTGGCCTCCGCCAGGCGGGAGCGCAGCTTGGTGATGTAGCGCTGGTAGTGCCCTTCGCTCAGGATCACATCGACGGTGCGCTCGCAGTACTCCGAGCTGCTCACGTGGATCAGCGCCTTGAGATCGGCGAGATCGCTTGCCAGATCCGCGCCGCAGGCAATGAACCCCACCCGCAACGCGGCGGAGACGGACTTGGAGAAGCTGCCGATATAGATGGTCCGCTCCAGCTGATCCAGCGCCGCGAGCCGGGGCAGCGTGGTGGGCTTGAAATCCGCCAGCGCATCGTTTTCCACCAGCAGCAGGTCGAACTTCTGCGCCAGCTGCAGCACGCGGTAGGCCTTGGCGGCGGAGAGGTCCGAGCCGGTGGGGTTGTGCGCGACGGACTGGGTGAAGAACAAGCGCGGCCGCTCCTGGATCAGCAGCTGCTCCAGCGCCTCCAGGTCAGGCCCATCGGCAAGGCGCGGCACGCCGACAATCCTGACGCCAGCCAGCTTGAGCTTGCCGAACAGCGGGTAATAGCCGGGATCGTCGACCAGGACCGTCGCGCCGGCCGGCAGGAAATACCGTATCACGAGGTCGATGGCATCGTTGGCGCCATGCGTCAGCACGATCTGCCGGGGATCGGCGCCGATGCCAAGGTCGCCCAGCTTGCGCACCAGGTGATCGCGCAGGGGCCCGTAGCCGAAGCGGTTGCCGTAGCGGAACAAGGCGCCCAGGCCGGTGCGCACCACCTTGTGGTGGTACTTGTCCAGGCGCGCCTCCGCCAGCCACGCCACCGGCGGAAAGCCATCGCCCACCGCCAGCACGTCCGGGCTGCTCTTGAGCTGCTCGCGCATCAGCCAGACGATGTCCATCGCGCGCCGCAGCGAGCCGGCATCTTCGTCGCGCGGCGCTTTGGCCGGCCGCTCTAGCACGAAGTAGCCCGCGCCGCGCCTGGGTTCCACCAGCGCGCGCCCCACCAGGATCTCGAACGCGGCGACGACCGTGTTCTTGCTGTACCCGTGCAGCTGCGCCAGCTCCCTGAGCGAGGGCAGCTTGTCGCCGGTGCGGTAAGCGCCTTCGACAATCTGCCGCTCGATGGCATCGGCCAGCACGGTGGCAATCGAGGGGGATCTGGGGTTCGTCATCGGCTTGTGCTCCGCAAGGCTGGATCAAACTGTCCTGCCCAACTGTACCTTTTTATGCTGGTACAGTGTACCTAAACTGTCTCCATTCCAAACCCACTCACGGAGACACCGATGGTGACCGATTCCCGCCTGCCCAACTTCCGCGCCATGACGCCGGCCCAACGCCTGGCCCATGTGGGCGATGCCGCCGCCTTGTCGGCGCAGGACATCCGGCTCCTGGCCGAACCCGGTGCCCTGGGCGTGGATCTCGCCAACGGCATGATCGAGAATGTGATCGGCACGTTTGAGCTGCCGTTTGGCGTCGCGGGCAATTTCCAGGTCAATGGCCGGGACGTGCTGGTGCCGATGGTGGTGGAAGAGCCGTCGGTGGTGGCCGCGGCCTCGTTCATGGCCAAGCTGGCGCGCGAATGCGGCGGCTTCGAGGCTTCCAGCACAGGCCCGCTGATGCGGGCGCAGGTGCAGGTCCTGGGCGTCACGGACCCTTACGGCGCACGGCAGGCCTTGCTGAAGCAGCGAGCGGCGATCCTCGACGTGGCCAACAGCCGCGACAAGGTGCTGATTGGCCTTGGCGGCGGCTGCAAGGATATCGAGGTCCACGTCTTCCCCGATACGCCGCGCGGCGCCATGGTTGTGATCCACCTGATCGTGGATGTGCGCGATGCCATGGGCGCCAACACGGTAAACACCATGGCCGAAGCCGTTTCGCCCCTCGTGGAGAACATCACCGGCGGCGCCGTGCGGCTGCGCATCCTCTCCAACCTGGCCGACCTGCGGCTGGCACGTGCGCGCGTGCGGCTGACGCCGGAGGTGCTCGCCACCCAGGAGCGCAGCGGCGCCGAGATCATCGAGGGCGTGATCGACGCGTATACCTTTGCCGCCATCGACCCCTACCGGGCCGCCACGCACAACAAGGGAATCATGAACGGTATCGACCCCGTGATCGTGGCGACCGGCAATGACTGGCGCGCGGTCGAGGCCGGCGCCCATGCCTATGCCTGCCGCGGCGGCCGCTATACGTCCCTGACGCACTGGGAGAAGGACACCAGCGGCGCCCTGGTCGGCACCATCGAGATGCCGATGCCGGTGGGTCTCGTCGGGGGCGCCACCAAGACGCATCCGCTGGCACGCCTGGCGCTGAAGATCCTCGACGTCAAATCCGCCCAGGAACTTGGCGAGACCGCGGTCGCGGTGGGCCTGGCGCAGAATCTTGGCGCGCTGCGGGCGCTGGCTACCGAGGGCATCCAGCGCGGCCACATGGCGCTGCATGCGCGCAACATCGCGCTGGTGGCCGGCGCCACCGGCGACGAGGTCGACCGCATTGCAAAGCGCATGGCCGAGGAGAAAGACGTACGCACTGACCGGGCGGTAGCGTTGCTGGCGGCACTCAGGAGCAGGTAGGTAGTTAGGCAGGCAAGCAGGAACATGCGGCACAGCCGCGGCGAACAACAAGAACCAGAGCTGGCATCGACGCGCGCAAGCATGCAAGCACGCAGCGGGATGCCAGCCACATCCGGAGACATGTCAATGAACACTCAGCAAGCGCCATCGGCGCGGCGTCTCGTCGAGGTTTGGGGAGACACCGCGGATACCCGGCACCTGGCGTGGTCCATCGCCATCGGAGCCGTGGTCAGCCTGACGGGATTCCTGCTCGCCAGCCGCGTGCTCAACGGGCTGGTCAAGACACCGGAGCTGGCGCGTGCCTACGCCATGCTGGCCGGCCTGGCAGGCTGCCTGCTTGCGGGCGTCATCTGCGCCTGCTTGTTCCGGCCTAAGCGTGACGTGATCGAAGGCGATGCCGCCGATCCGACCTGGCGCGAGCAAGTGCTGGACAAGCTCGAGGAGGAAGCCGGCGGGCTCGGCGCCATCGCGGACCTTCCCGCGTCCGTGGTGCAGGAGCTCAAGGAGCTGCAGCTCTTCGAGCTCTTCGCGGCACGCGAGCGCCGCAACGGCGTGCCGCAGCCGGCGCAGGACGTGGCGCTCTCCACGCCCGCCACACACACCACGCCCGTCAGTCCCCGGTCCAACCTGGCTTGAACGCCGGCCCACGGATATCCAGGATATCGAAGGCTCATCATGATCGAATCTGCACTGCTTACCCACATCCTCATTGCCGCCGGCATGGGGCTGGCCGGCGCCGTCGTCTTTGCGGCGATCGGCCTGATCTCCGGCACCGATGAAACCACCACGCTGGCGCCGCTGACGCTGCTGGTGGTGTTGCTGGGCGTGCCGCCCGAGGGGGTCTTCACGTTCTTCCTCGCCGGCGCCGTCGCCAAGCACATGACCCACGCCATCCCGACCGCGCTGCTCGGCATCCCCGGCGACACGATGGCCACACCGCTGCTGCAGGACGCCAACCACCTGCGCAACCTGGGCGTGCCGCATATCGCGCTGCGCAAGATGATCTCGGGCGCGCTCATCGCGGCGTTTATCGCCGTGCCGCTGGCGGTGCTCTTCGCCGTCCTGCTCGCGCCATTCGGCTCGGCGATCACCAAGGCCGCGCCGTGGATCTTCGTGGTGGCCGCCGTGATCATCGCCTACAGTTCCGCCGGCAGGTGGGCTTCGGTGGCCACGCTGGTGCCCTTTGTCGTGGTCATCGTGGCGTTGCAGACGCTGACGGCGAAGTTCGGCGTCAAGCTGAGCATCAGCTACTTCCTGGGCATCGCCATCGGCCCGCTCATCGCGGATCTCTTCTCCGCCATCTCCCCGGTGGATCGCCCGCGCATGCAGCGCGACCGCGTGCGCACGTTCGCGCTGGCGCCTGACGTCAAAGGCTGGTCGGGGTACTTCCCCAATCCGTTCAAGGTGCTAGATCGCAGCCAGGTGAAATGGACCGTGGCCACCGCCGGCATATCGAGCGCGACGTTCGTGTTCAGCCCGGTCGCCATGACCGTGGTCCTCGGCGAGATCGTGGGGGCACGGGTCAAGCACGCTTATCACCGCCTCACCACCGTGCTCAGCGCACGCAATGGCATCACGGAAGCCACCTATATTGCCGAGGCCCTGATCCCGCTCATCGCCTTCGGCTTGCCGCTCAGCCCGGTTGCCGCCGGCCCCGCCGCGCCGCTGTTCAATGCGCCGCCCGTCTACACCGTGGACGCCGGCGCCGGCCAGACCCACAACCTGCACAACCTGCTGAACCACTGGGAGTTCCTGGGCTACGGGCTGCTGGCCGTGCTGCTGGCCGCGCTGGTGTCCTACCCGTTTGCCATGAACTACGCGCGCAGCGCCGCCCTGTTCGTGTCGCGCAAGGTGTCGCATGAAGCCATCATCGCCACCTTTGTCGGCCTGATCCTGGTCATCAGCGTCTGGGAGGGCCAGTTCCTTGGCTTGCTGGTCATCCTGACCATGGGCTTGCTGGGCGGGCTGCTCTCCAGGGCAATCGGCTTCAATACCGGCGTGCAGTTCATGGGCTACTACACCGCCGTGCTGACAGTGCCCGCGCTGCTCAAGCTGATCGGCTAGCCCTGAAGGGCTGAAGGACTGCAGAACCAAAGGACCAATGGGCCAATGGGCCAAGGCCGCGCGCCATGACGGCGGCGGCCTGCGCCTGCCCTTCACTCGACGTGGATGCCGCCCTTCTTCACCACCTCGCCCCACCGCCCGGCCTCTTCCTTGATGAATGCCTGGAACTGGTCGGGCGTCCCGCCTACCGGATCGATCCCATACTCGATCAGGCGCGCCTTCACCTCCGGCTGGTGCAGCACCGCATCCATCTCGGCCGAGAGCTTTGCCAGCACCGGCCTGGGCGTCCTGGCGGGCGCGATCAGGCCGATCCAGCTGCTGGCCGTCACCGCCGGATAGCCTGCTTCGGCCATGGTCGGCACGTCGGGCGCGGCCGGCCAGCGCGTGGCGCTGGTGATCGCAAGGGCCTTGAGCTTGCCGGCTTTCACCTGCGGCATCATGGTCTGCACGGAATCGAAGATCATCGCCACCTGCCCGGAGAACAGGTCCGGCAGCGCCGGCGACACGCCCTTGTAAGGCACGTGGGTCATCTTGATGCCGACCGCTTGCGAGAACAGCTCGCCGGCCAGATGCGCGCCGGAGCCGTTGCCGCTGGAGGCGTAGGTCATCTTGTCGGGATTGGCCTTGCCCCAGGCCACCAGCGCCTTCACGCTGCCGGGCGGCAACTGGGCGCTGGACACCAGCAGCAGCGGGATGCGCCCGATCTGGCTGACGCCCGTGAGGTCCTTGACCGGGTCGTAGCTCATCTTGGGGTAGAGGCTGGGGTTGATGGCGTGCGCGGCCACCACCACCAGCAGCGAGTAGCCGTCGGGCGCGGACTTGGCCACATTGTCGGAGCCGATCATGCCGTTGGCGCCGGGGCGGTTCTCCACCACCACGGGCTGGCCCAGGCGCTCGGCCAGCTTTTGCATGACCAGCCGCGTCACGGCGTCGGACACGCCGCCCGGGGTGTAGGGCACCACCACGCGCACGGGCTTTGACGGATACGGCGCCTCGGCGCGTGCCGTGGGGCTCAGGCCGCAAGCCAGCGCGGCGGCCAGCAGGCATGGGTTCATCCACAGGCCACGGGGGCGCATCGGTTGCTTGGTTTTGTTCATGTCTGCTCCATCAGGTCGGGATGGCTTCGGTCCGCCGTGCTTGTCTGGCGGCCGATGCCATGGAATGGCAGCCGCCGGTCTACGCCCAGTCCTGCGGCACCGTGAGCGGAAAATCGAGCAGCATTTGCGCGTAGCTCTTGCCGAGCGGGTCGGAGCGCAGGCTGGCCACCCCCCCGCCGCCCAGCGCGCGGTGCAGCAGGAAGTTAAGGGCGTGCAAGCCCGGCACCTCGAAGCACTCCACCTCGCCTTCAACCAGATGCGCAAAATACCCGCGCACCGCGGCCGGGGTGAGCTGCTCGCGCAGCAGCGGCAGGTATGACGGCTGGCGCGCGATCACGCCGATGTTCTCATCGTCGCCCTTGTCGCCGCTGCGCGCATAGGCCAGCGTGACCAGCGGCACGGTGATGCGCGGCCCGCCGGGAATGGCTGGCGCCGGCGCAGCCGCCAGCGAGGCCGGCGCCGTCAGCTCGCCCACGACGGCGGCACAGGCAAGCGCCTGTGCCTGGCCGTCCAGCGCGACCTGCATCCGTACTTCCGCCTTCGGCACCAGGAAGGAGAACACCTTGACCACCGGCTGGATATCGACGCGGCCGGCAAAGGATGAGCGGGTACCGGCGGCCATCGAGGTGCCCGCCGACGAGCCTTCGCGCTGCAGGAAGCGCAGCGCCTTGGCCTGCGCATGGCGCGCGCCGATGCGCAGCACCACCTCGCGGGTCGGCAGCGCGCGGGCATGCGGGCCATATTGCGACTCGCAGCCGAGCAGTTCCACCACGGTGCTGCTGTAGTCCGCCAAGCCGTTGGCGGCCAGCATGGCGCGGGTGCGCGCCAGCAGCGCGTCGGCGGTGCGGCGGGCCTTGGCGGGTGCGTCGATGCCGCGGATCGCCATCATCAGGCTGAGCTGGTAGCCATCCTGCCAGGTGCCGTTGGCCTTGTAGCTCGCGCCGGGAGCGCGGCCACGGGCGCCGTGCACGCGCACCTGCCCGGGGGCCACCAACTCCGTGCGCACCATGCGCAAGTCGCAGGTGACGTCAGGCATCAGGTAGTTACCGGGGTCGCCCACCTCGTACAAGACCTGCTCCGCCACGGCCGCAGGATCGACCAGGCCGCCGGTGCCCTCGGGCTTGGAGAGCACGAAGCTGCCGTCCTGCGCGCAGTCGATCACCGGGTAGCCGATGCGGTCCCAGTCCGGCACGCGCTGCCAGTCGGTGAACAGCCCGCCGGTGGCCTGCGCCCCGCACTCGATCACGTGGCCGGCCAGCGTGCCGGCGGCGAGCCGGTCCCAGTCGTGCCATTGCCAGCCGAACTCGTGTGCCAGCGCGCCGACCACCACCGCGCTATCGACGCAGCGGCCCGTGATGACGATATCGGCGCCCATCGCCAGCGCGCGGGCGATGCCTTGCGCGCCGGTGTAGGCGTTGGCGGACATCAGCTCGGCAGGCGGCATGGCGCCGGTATGGAGATCGGTAAGGCCCGCGGCGCGCCAGCCCTCGAAGGCGGGCAATACGTCGTCGCCGCTGACCACCGCCACCTTGGGCGCCAGCCCTTGCCGCGTGGCGGCGGCCATCACCGCGTCGCGGCAGGCCTGGGGGTTGAGGCCGCCGGCATTGGCAATCACGCGGATACCGCGCGCCAGGATCTGGCCGAGGTGCGGCGCCATCGCGGCCTGCACGAAGTCCGTGGCGTAGCCCAGCGCGGGGTCCTTGGCGCGGGCGCGCGCCAAGATCGACATGGTGGTCTCGGCCAGGTAGTCGTAGACCAGGTATTGCAGGCCCGGAACGGCCAGCAGTTGCGGCGTGGCGATGGCGGAATCGCCCCAGAAGCCGGAAGCGCCGCCTATGCGCACGGTGCGTGCCGTATTGGGTGTGCCGATTGTGGTGTTCATGCTTGCGCGCCTGCGTCAACCTTCACCAGCAAACTGCCCGAGCGCGCCTGCCCGCCCTCCCGGGCATGCAGCTGCGCGATCACGCCGTCGAACGGCGCGACGATGGCGTGCTCCATCTTCATGGCCTCCAGCACCACCAGCACCTGGCCCGCCTGCACGGCCTCGCCCGCTGCCGCCTTCACGGCCACGATGCGCGCGCTCAGCGGCGCCAGCAGCGCGCCGGCGCGCTCGGCGTCGCCGGGCTTGCGCTTTTTCTGGCGCGGGTCCAGGCGTGCGAAGCGCCAGGCGCGGCCCGCGCTGAACAGATGCACGGCATCGCCCTCGGTGGCGAACACCAGCGGCAACGCCATGCCGTTGCACTCCACCAGCGCGCTGCCCGCTTCCACGTCGGCGCGCAGCACGCGGACGCTGACGATCTCGGCGGACGAGCCCTCATCCTCACCCTCGCCGTCGCCGTCGCCGTCGCCCTCACCCTCGCGCACCGCCACCTCCCAGCCTTGCGCGACAGCGCGCAAATCCACGCGCCACCGCTGCTCTCCCGCCTGCAAGCCAAGGCTGCAACCCGGCGCCACCAGTGCGGGGTGCGCCAATGCCGGCAGCAGCCCGGCGGCGGCCAGCGCCGCGCAGGCCACCTGCGCCACCGCTGGGCGCTTTACGCGCAGCGCCGCCTGCATATGTGTGTCGACGAATCCCGTATGCACCTGGTTGCCCGCAAAGGCCGCATGCGCCAGGCAATCGGCAAGAAAGCCCTGGTTGCTGGCCACGCCCAGCAGCACCGTCTGCTCCACCGCACGCAGCAGCTTGCGGCGTGCTTGCTCGCGGGTGGTGCCATGCGCCACCAGCTTGGCCACCATCGAATCGTAGTGAACCGGGATCTCGCCGCCCTCCTGCAGCGCATGATCCACCCGCACATCGTGCCCCGCGCCCGGCGCGCGCCAGCGCAGCACCGGGCCGCCTTGCGGCAGGAAACCGGCGGCCACGTCCTCGGCGGTCAGCCGCACCTCGATGGCGTAGCCGCGCAGCGCGACCTGCTCCTGCGTGACCGGCAGCGGCTCGCCGGCCGCCACACGCAGCTGCCATTCGACCAGGTCGAAGCCGGTGATGGCTTCGGTCACGGCGTGCTCCACCTGCAGGCGCGTGTTCATCTCCATGAAGTAGAAATTGCCGTCGCCATCGAGCAGGAACTCCATGGTGCCCGCGCCCACGTAGCCGATGGCTTGCGCGGCGCGCACCGCCGCGCCGCCCATGCGGGCGCGCAGCGCGGGCGATACCGCCGGGGACGGCGCCTCCTCGACCACCTTCTGATGGCGGCGCTGCACCGAGCAGTCGCGCTCGCCCAGGTGGATCACATGGCCCTGCGTGTCGGCAAAGACCTGGATCTCCACGTGGCGCGGCGCAATCACCGCGCGCTCCAGGATCAGCTGGCCGGAGCCGAAGGCGGCAGTGGCCTCGGAGCGGGCGCTTGCCAGCGCGCCGGGCAAGGCGTGGGCGTCGTGCACCAGGCGCATGCCGCGTCCGCCACCGCCGGCCGCAGCCTTCACCATCAGCGGAAAGCCGATCGGCGCGGCGGCCTGCAGCAGCGCGGCATCATCCTGCGCCTCGCCCTGGTAGCCGGGGATGCAGGGCATGTCCGCGGCCAGCATCAGGCGCTTGGCCTCGGCCTTGTTGCCCATGGCGCGGATGGCGGCGGCCGGCGGGCCGACGAAGACCAGGCCCGCCTGCGCCACCGCGTCGGCAAACTCCGCGTTCTCCGCCAGGAAGCCGTAGCCGGGATGCACCGCATCCGCGCCGCTGCGGCGCGCCGCCTCGACAATGGCCGCGATGTTCAGGTAGGACGCACGTGGCGCGGCGTCGCCGATGCGCACCGCCCGGTCGGCGTACGCCACGTGCGGGCCATGGCGATCGGCCTCGGAGTAGACCGCCACGGTGGCAAGGCCAAGGCGGCGCGCCGTGCGCATGATGCGCACGGCGATCTCGCCGCGATTGGCGACGAGCAAGGTGTGGAAGGGTCGGCTGATAGCGGACATGAGGCGTCTCGGGATGCGGAGAATCTGGATTGGTTTGGGTGCGTTCAGCCCTGCGTGGCCTGCGCCGCGCGCACGGCGGCGGCGTCAAAGCGCACCACCCACGCGGCATCGCGCTTGTCGCGGAAAGCCTGGATGCCCTCGGCGCCTTCGCTGCGCATGCATTGGGCGAACAAATGCGAGGCTTCGTCCAGCAAGGTGCCTTGCGCGACCAGTCCGGTGCGCGCCACCAGCGGCTTGAAGGCGCGGTTGGCTTGCGGCCCGCAGCGGCAGATGCGCGTGAGCCATTCGGCCAGCAACGCATCGAGGGCGGCGCTGTCCTCGGCCAGCGCATCGGCCAGCCCCAGCGCCACCGCCGTGTCGCCGTTGACGCGCTCGCCGGACAAACCGAGGCGCCGCGTGGCCGCCGCGCCGATGCGCGCCACCACGAAGGGCGCGATCTGCGCGGCAATGATGCCCAATGACGTTTCCGACAAGGCAAAGCGCGCGTCGCGCGTGGCCAGCACGATATCGGCGGCGCAGCTCAGTCCCATGCCGCCGCCCATGGCCGCGCCCTCCACTGCCGCCACCACGGGCACGGGGAGCGCGGCCAGGCGCTGCATGAAGTAGCCGAACTCGCGGTTGCGGCTCGCCACCGGATCCTGTGGCGCATCGCCCGCGTCCAGCCTCGCCTTGAAATTGCCGACGTTGCCGCCCGCGCAGAAGACACCGCCGGCGCCGCGCAGCACCAGCGCGCGCACGGTGGTGTCGGTCTCGGCCCGCTCCACGGCGCGCGCCAGCGCGGCGACCACTTCGGGCGCGAGCGCATTGCGCGTGGTGGGCACGTTAAGGGTGACGAACAGCACGCCCTGGGCGTCACGAACGATCACGGCGTGGCCTTCATTGGCGAGACTGGCGAGACTGGCGAGACTGGAGAAATTGGCGGGATCGCCGGCATCTGTATTGACTGCGTTGGTCATGACTGGAGAGATGAGAAGACTTGGAACGGCAGGCAATGGCGGGCGTTCAGCCTTTTGCCATCAGCCCCATCTGCTTGGCGATCACGGTCAGCATCACCTCGTCGGCGCCGCCGCCGATGGAGCCGAGCCGGAAATCGCGATACGCGCGCGAGGCATGGTTGTCCCACGTGTAGCCCATGCCGCCCTGGAACTGCATGCACCAGTCGGCCACCTCGCGCGACAGCCGCCCGGCCTTGAGCTTGGCCATGGACGCGAGCTCCACCACGTCGCCACCGTCGATGTAGGTCCTGGTCGCCATGTAAACCAGCGCGCGCAGGGCCTCCATCTCGGTCTTGAGCTCGGCCAGCTTGAACTGGATGAACTGGTTGTCCAGCAAGGGCTTGCCAAAGGCGATGCGCTGGCGCAGGTAGCCGGCGGTTTCCTCGATCAGCGCGTTGCAGGCGAGCCGGCGCGCCGCGCCGTTCAGGCGCTCTTCCTGGAACTGCTTCATCTGGTAGATAAAGCCCATGCCCTCTTCGCCAATGCGGTTGCGCGCCGGCACCCGCACTTCGTCAAAGAAGATCTGCGCGGTGTCCGAGCACCACATGCCGAACTTCTTGATCTTCTGCACCTCGACGCCGGGGGTGCGCTTGCCACCTTGCTTGAGCGGCACGATGATCAGCGACTTGTTCTTGTGCACCGGGCCATCGGAGGTATTGCACAGCAGGCAGATCCAGTCGGCCTGGGTGCCGTTGGTGATCCACATCTTGGAGCCGCTGATCACGTAGTCGTCGCCATCGCGGCGCGCACGGGTCTTGAGCGATGCCACATCGGAGCCGGCACCGGCCTCCGACACGCCGATCGCCGCCACCGCCTCGCCGGCGATGGCCGGGACCAGGAACTCGCGCTTGAGCGCATCGGAGCCGAAGGAAGTCAGCGCCGGCGTGGCCATGTCGGTCTGCACGCCCACCGCCATGCCGATGCCTTGCGCATGCACATAGCCCAGGGCCTCGGCAGCCGCCACCGCGTAGGAGAAGTCGAGGCCAAGGCCGCCGTACTCCACCGGCTTGGTGATGCCAAGGAAGCCGAGCTCGCCCATCTGCTTGAACAAGGCGTGCGCGGGGAAGATCTCCGCGGCTTCCCACTCGTCGACATGCGGATCGATCTCGGCCGACACAAAGCGGCGGATGCTGTCCATGATGTTGCGATGGTCTTCGGTGTAAAGCATGTGGGTGGTCTCCGGTTTTCTTGTCAGTGTGTTCGCGGCGCGGCGATCAGAACCGCGCCACGCCAAATTGCATGGCACGCGGCGAGCGCGCTTCGGCCTCGCGGGCGGTAGCCAGCACGAAGGCCAGCACGGCGCGGGTGTCGCGCGGGTCGATCACGCCGTCGTCCAGCAGCAGCCCGCTGGTGACGAAGGCGCTGGCCTGGCGCTCGAAGTTGGCGACGATCTCGCCGGTTTGCTGCGCCAGGCGCGCTTCGTCCACCGCCGCGCCCTTGCGCTCGGCCTGCTGGCGCGCCACGATCTCCAGCGTCATGGCAGCCTGCTCGCCGCCCATCACCGCAGTGCGCGCGTTGGGCCACGAGAAGCAAAAGCGCGGGCGAAAGCCCCGGCCGCACATGCCGAAGTTGCCCGCGCCAAACGATGCGCCGCAGTAGATCGTGACCTGCGGCACGGTGGAGTTCGACAGCGCCTGGATCATCTTGGCGCCATGCTTGATCATGCCGGCTTCTTCCGAGGCGCGGCCGACGATAAAGCCGGTGGTGTTCTGCAGGAACACGATGGGCGTGCCGCTCTGGTTGCAGGCCTGGATAAACTGCGCGGCCTTGGTCGCGCCCGCCGGGTCGATCGGGCCGTTATTGCTGATAAAGCCCACGGCATGGCCCTCGATGCGGCCACGGCCGCAGACGGTGGCCATGCCATAGTCCGGCTTGAACGCAAGCCACGCGGAGTCGTCGGTGAGGCGGCCGATGATCTCCAGCATGTCCACGGGCTTCTTCACATCCAGCGTCATCACGCCATCGAGCTCGCCCGCATCCAACCGCGGCGGCTGCGCCGGCTGGGGCAGGCGCGGCGCCACGGCCGGCCAGTCCAGGCTGGCCACCACGTCACGCGCCAGCGCGATGGCATGTTCGTCGTCCTCGGCCAGGAATTCCGCCAGGCCGCTGACGGTGGCGTGCAGGTCGGCGCCGCCAAGCGCCTCATCGGTGGCGATCTCGCCGGTGGCGGCCTTGAGCAGCGGCGGCCCGGCCAGGAAGGCACGGGCGCGCCCGCGCACCATCACCACGTAGTCCGACAGGCCCGGCATATAGGCGCCACCCGCGGTGGACGAGCCGTGCACCACCGTGATCACCGGCAGCCCGGCAGCGGACAGGCGTGCCAGGTTGTAGAAGATGCCGCCGCCGCGCACGAACTTGTCCACGCGGTACTTGCGCAGGTTGGCGCCGGCCGACTCCACCAGGTGGATGAACGGCAGGCGGTTTTCCAGGGCGATCTCCTGGCAGCGCATCAGCTTGAGGTTGCCGCCCTCGGTCATGGCGCCGGCATCGATGCCGGAATCGGTCGCCACCACCATCGCGCGCACGCCGTGGACAAAGCCGATGCCGGCCACCAGCGAGCCGCCGGGGATGGAGGTGTCGTGATCGGGATCATCCATGCCGTAGCCCGCCAGGTTGGCGATCGGCAAGAAGGCGGTAGCGGGATCCAGCAAGCGCGCCAGGCGCTCGCGCGGCAACAGCGCGCCGCGCCTGGCGAAGGACGGGCGGGCACGTTCGGAAGCAGCAACGGCGCGCTGCTCCAGCGCGCGCAGCCGCTCGATCAGGGCTTGCATGCCGGCGCGCTGGCTGGCAAAGGCGGGACTGGCGGGATCGATCCGGGACTCGATGGGAAGCATGGCGCTGGGCATTGGACAAGGAATGCATCGATTCCAAACCACCCGCGGTGGCACGACAAGCGCAACATGCTGATTTGTGCATAATGTGCACAAACCCGTCTTTGATGCACCTCCGGATGCCACCTGTGCCCGCCTCGCCTACGCCCTCATCCCCGCCGTCTCCGCCGTCTCCGCCATCGCCAGCCATCCCCGGCGTCCAGAGCCTGGACCGCGCGTTTACCCTGCTCTGCCTGCTGGCCGAACACCACGAGCCGGGCCTGACCCTGCCGCAACTGGTGGCACAAACCGGCATCGACCGCACCACGGCCCACCGCATGCTGCGCTACCTCACCCACGCGGGATTCGCCGTGCAGGACGAGCCAGGCAAGCGCTTCCGGCTGGGCATGGCGGCCATGGCGCTGGGCCTGCGCACCATGAACCGCTCGCCACTGGCCAGCGCCTGCGCCACACGCATGAAGGCGCTGGCGCGCAAGACCGGCGATACGGTGTTCCTGATCGTGCGCATCGGCGACCATGGTTACTGCATGCATGCCGAGGAAGGCAGCCACCGCGTGCAGCATTTCCATCTGCTCAACGGGAGCACCCGCCTGCTGGGCCAGGGGACTGCCAGCATGGCGCTGCTGGCCAAGCTCGAAGATCAGGAGATCGTCGCGCACTATGAACGGCATCGGGCTGAGTACGAGGGGAGCGGGCTTAGCTTGCTCAAGCTGCAGCGCGGTGTGGAGCGCAGTCGCAAGCTGGGGTATGCGCTGGCTGGCGC
>NZ_LZZU01000040.1:0-35527 GCF_014170355.1 Cupriavidus sp. UME77 | reverse complement strand
CCCCCCTTCCACGCTACAATCCCGCCAGCCTAAAACCCCCAATTCCCACATGGCCAATCTGATCTTCGCACTAGCCGCCTACCTGATCGGCTCCATTTCCTTTGCCGTCGTGGTCAGCAAGGCCATGCGCCTGCCCGATCCGCACACCTATGGCTCGGGCAACCCCGGCGCCACCAACGTGCTGCGCAGCGGCAACAAGAAAGCCGCGATCCTGACGCTGATCGGCGATGCCTTGAAGGGCTGGCTGGCGGTCTGGCTGGCGCAGCGCTTCGGCCCGGCGTACGGGGTCGACGACACGGGCATCGCGCTGGTGGCGGTAGCGGTGTTCCTGGGCCACCTGTTCCCGGTGTTCTTCCGCTTTGCCGGCGGCAAGGGCGTGGCCACTGCGGCCGGGATCCTGTTTGCCATCGACCCGCTGCTGGGCGCGGGCACGATGGCGACCTGGCTGATCGTGGCCTTCTTCTTCCGCTACTCGTCGCTGGCGGCGCTGGTGTCGGCGGTCTTTGCGCCTTTCTTCTACGTGCTGATGTCGGGTGTGGACGTGATCGCCGGCGCGGTATTCGCGATCAGCGTGCTGCTGGTGGTGCGGCACCGCGCCAACATCGAAAAGCTGCTGGCTGGCAAGGAAAGCCGTATCGGCGAGAAGAAGAAGGCGCCCGGCGCCTGAACGCCGAATCAGACAGGAAAAAGCCCGCACGATGATGCGGGCTTTTTTATGCCGGCTGGCAAGTGGCTACGGCAGCTTGCTGAGGATGCCGTTCATCTCGTCAGCGGAGAAGGCGCGCAGCGTCTGGCTGCGGACGTTGCCCGCCATGCCCAGGGCCAGGCCGAATGCGGTCATGGTGGCCTCGTCAGGCGCGCTAAAGGTCGCTACCAGGTCATATTGCCCGAGGGTCCAGAAGATATCCTTCATTTCAATGCCGCTGGCCTTTGCCATTTCGCGAACAGCCGCGGCGCGCTTGGTTGTGTCCTTGACGGTACGGATTCCCTGGTCGGTGAAGTTTAGAAGCGTGACGAACGTTGCCATGATGCGTCTCCTGATCAACTGGATTGGCGCTACGCGTTGCCAAAGCGCATAGAGCAACTACTCGCAGCAAGCTGCGTACCACGCGAGCCAGCATATGGCCCGCGTGGCCATGTCGTCAGCCGACAGCCCCCGCGCAGGGGAGAACCGCATGAATGTGTTCCAGATCTGATACGTGCCGGGACGCCGCCGTGCGGCGGCCTGCGGCCTGCGCTCAGGCCGCTTGTGCCAGCGCCGCGAACGGAAACACCATTTCCACCCGCAAGCCGCCCTCGTCCCGGTTTGCCAGCACCAGGCGGCCGCCCGCCTGGCGCACCAGCCGGTCGACGATGGCCAGGCCCAGGCCCGAGTGCGCATTGCCGCCGCGCGCCGGGTCCAGCCGCACGAACGGCAGGGTGACCTTTTCCATGGCATCGGGCGGAATGCCTTCGCCATGGTCCTCCACCACCATGTGCCAGCCATCGGCCTGGCGCGAGGTGCTGAGCAGCACCGGCGCCGCGCCATAGGCATAGGCGTTGTCGACCAGGTTGCCGACGATACGGTCGAGCTGGGTGGCGATCATGCGGAAGCCCTCGCCTGCCATCAGCGAGACCTCCACCGACTTGTCCTGCTCGGCCAGCGAGGCGGCCAGCTCGCCGATGCGGCGATCGACCGGCACCGGCCGCGCCACGGGTTCGCCGCTCTGCGCGAAGGTCAGGAATTGCTCGACGATGGCGGACATGGACTCGACATCGCGCGTGACGCCGGCCGCGGCCTTGGGGTCGGCCAGCATCTCGGCGCGCAACCGCAGCCGCGCCAGCGGCGTCTTGAGATCGTGGGCGATGCCGGCAAGCATCGTATTGCGCTCCTGGTCGATGCGGGTCAGGTCAGCCATCATGCGGTTGAAGCGCACGATCAACTGGCGCAGCTCGTGCGGGCCGCGCTCACGCAGCGGCTTGACGGTGTGCTGGCGCGACAGCTGCTCGGCCGCGGCGGCCATGTCGCGCACCGGGCGCTGGATCTGCCAGGCAATCAACAGGGCCACGGCCATGGCTACGCCGACCACCAGGATCACGCCAGGCAGCAGGCGGTTGTCGGGCGGCGGGTTGACCACCCACAGCGCCGGCATCGCGATCCAGTCCTGCCGGTGCGGCAGCTTGACCCAGATGCGCGTGGTCTGGTCCTCCTCGAGCCGTACCTGGGTCCCGGGTGGCATGCGCTGGGAAAATTGCTCGACCAGCCGGCGCGCCCGGCCCTTGGCCGCCACCGTATGCTCGGCCGCGCTGGCCTCGCTGGCCACCTCCACCAGGCTTGGCAGCTTGATGGGCGGCTGGGCGGCAAGCGCGCGCTGGATGCTCTCGAACTGGAACATCATCTGCTCCACGGAGTAATCCACCTGCTGCTGGCGGCGATCCATGCGCAGGATGGCGAGCCAGGAGAAATGGCTCAGCACCAGCACCGCTGCGATCAGCAGCGCGATGCGTCCGAACAGCGTATCGATGCGCAGCTTCATTGGGCAATGTCTTCAGCTTCGTCGGGCACGAAGGTATAACCGCGCCCCCGTACCGTCTGGATGTAGCGGGGCCGTTGGGCGTCTTCGTCCAGCAGGCGGCGCAGGCGCCAGATCTGGACGTCGATGCCGCGGTCGCTGATACCGCTCGCGGTGCCGTACATCAGCTCCACGATGCGCTCGCGCGACAGCACCTCAAGCGGGTGCATCAACAGCAGCTTGAGCAGCGCGAACTCGGTATCGCTGATCGCCACCGGGTCGCCGCTGCGCACCAGCGAGCGCTGGCGGAAGTTGACGCGGAATGGCCCGAAGGCCATGCCCTCGCGGTCTTCCGGCGCGGCCGCGGGGCGGGCCAGCTTGCGGCGCAGCACGGCGTTGATCCGCGCCAGCAGCTCGCGCGGCGAGAATGGCTTGCCGAGATAGTCGTCCGCGCCGATCTCCAGCCCGACGATGCGGTCGATCTCGTCGCTGCGCGCGGTCAGCAGGATCACGGGAATGTCGTCGTTCTTGGCACGCAGGTTGCGCAATGCGGTCAGCCCATCCACCTTGGGCATCATCAGGTCGAGCACGACCAGCGCGGGGCGCTCGCGCTCCAGGCGTGCCTGCAAGCCTTCGCCATCGTGCAGCACGGACACGGCAAAGCCCTGCTGGGAGAGGTATTCGCGCAGCAGGTCGCGGAGTTCGGGGTCGTCGTCCACGACGAGGATCTGGGTAGGCTGATTGGCTCGCATAGGCAGATGATAGCTAGGCTGGGCGCGGCAATCCGGGCGAATTGTTTCAGGGCATTACACCCGGGCTGCTGGTAATGATCTGTAAGATTGGCCGCCCGCGCTGAAACATGGGCGCCGCCAAGGCGCATTATGCTTCGCTTATGTTGCCGTTGCCGGCGGTCGCCGGACAGGACGGCCCCGCCCGACGCCGCCCGGCCAGCGCGTAATCGCGCATGAAGCCGCGCATGAAGCCACGTGCTGCCAGCGGCACGTGCCGACGGCATTGCGGCATACTTCTGCCTCTCATACCCCGAAAATCGTTCGAACGCGTCGTTGTTGACGCGTCGCTCCCAGGATCCGGTCATGGCCAACCCCGAAGAACATCAACCGGCTAAGCTGCCACCGCCGCCCAAGGCTGCCTCGCGCCGCCGCAAACTGATCGCTGCCGCGCTGATCCTGCTGCTGGCCGGCGGCGGCTGGTATTGGTACAAGCATCGTACGCCCGCCGCCGGCCCCGCAGGCGCGCCCGGTGGCGCTAACGGCAGCCGTGGCGGCCCCGGTGGCCCCGGTGGCCCGGGCGGCCCTGGGGGTCCCGGCGGCCAGCGCTCGCCGGTGGTGGTCAGCACCGTGGCCAAGCGTAATATGGACGTCATCCTCAACGGCCTGGGCAATGTCACGCCCGTGGCCAATGTGACCGTGCGGGCCCAGGTGTCGGGGCCTCTGCTCAAGGTCCTGTTCAAGGAGGGCCAGATGGTCAAGGCCGGCGATGTGCTTGCCGAGATCGACCCACGCCCGTTCCAGGCCACGCTGGACCAGGCCGTGGGCACGCTGGCGCGCGACCGCGCCCTGCTGGAAAACGCCCGCCTGGACCAGAAGCGCTACCGCACCCTGCTCGGCCAGGACTCCATCTCCAGCCAGCAGGTAGACACCCAGGACGCCCTGGTGCGCCAGTATGAAGGCGTGGTCAAGACCGACCAGGCCAACGTGGACAGCGCCCGCCTGCAACTGGGCTACACCCGCATCATCGCGCCGGCCTCTGGCCGCATCGGCCTGCGCCAGGTCGACCCGGGCAACATCATCAGCACCAGCGACACCAACGGCATCGCCCTGATCACCCAGATCCAGCCAATCGCGGTGCTCTACACCATTCCCGAAGACAACCTGCCGTCGGTGCTCAAGCGCCTGCACGCGGGTGAGACCATTCCCGTCCAGGCCTGGGACCGCCAGGCCCGCAACCGCCTGGCCGATGGCACGCTGCTGACCACCGACAACCAGATCGACACCACCACCGGCACGGTCAAGCTCAAGGCGATCTTCCAGAACCAGGACGGCCTGCTGTTCCCGAACCAGTTCGTCAACATGCGCACCAAGGTGGACACGATCGAGGACGCCACCGTGGTACCGGTGGCGGCAATCCAGCGCGGCCAGCAAGGCACCTTTGTCTATGTGGTGGACGACACCAGCAAGGTCAAGGTCCAGGTGGTCGCGCTCGGCACGAGCGACGGCGATCGCACCGTGGTGACCAAGGGCCTGCAGCCCGGCCAGCGCGTGGTGGTCGACGGTGCCGACCGGCTCAAGGAAGGCATGACGGTGGAAACCGTGGACCCGGCGGCGCGCGCCGCCGCGCTGGTGCCAGCCAGCGCGCCGCGCGGGCGCGGACGGCGCCGCGATGGTGGCGCCAGCGGCGCGGCCGGCGCTTCCGGCGTGCCGGGCGCCTCGGGTGCGCACGGTGAAGGGCGGCGTCACCGCGACGGCGCGAGCGCGGCGGCAACGGATGGCGGCGGCAGCGCTGGCGCCCCGGCGGGCGCGGCGCCCCAGCGGCCGCAGTAAGGACCCAGCATGAATCCCTCACGCCTGTTCATCGAGCGGCCGGTCGCCACCGCGCTGCTGATGGTCGCCATCCTGCTGTCGGGCCTGGTGGCCTTCAAGCTGCTGCCGCTGTCGGCGCTGCCGGAGGTCGACTACCCGACCATCCAGGTCACCACGCTGTATCCGGGCGCCAGCCCGGATGTGATGACTTCGTCCATCACGGCACCGCTGGAGCGCCAGTTCGGCCAGATGCCGGGCCTCAAGCAGATGTCGTCGTCGTCCTCGGGCGGCGCCTCGGTGATCACGCTGCAGTTCGAGCTCACGCTGTCGCTGGACGTGGCCGAGCAAGAGGTGCAGGCCGCCATCAACGCCGGCGGCAACCTGCTGCCGGCGGACCTGCCGATGCCGCCGGTGTACAGCAAGGTCAACCCGGCCGACGCGCCGATCATGACGCTGGCCATGACGTCCGACACCATGCCGCTGCCCAAGCTGCAGGACATGGTGGACACCCGCGTGGCGCAAAAGATCTCGCAGCTGCAGGGCGTGGGGCTGGTGAGCATCAGCGGCGGGCAGCGCCCGGCCGTGCGCATCCAGGCCAACCCGACCGCGCTGGCCGCGCTCGGCATGTCGATCGATGACCTGCGCACGGCGATCGGCAGCGCCAACGTCAACGGCGCCAAGGGCAGCTTCGATGGCCCCGCGCGCGCCTCCACCATCGACGCCAACGACCAGCTCAAGTCCGCCGACGAGTACCGCCAGATCATCGTGGGCTACCAGAACGGCGCGCCGATCCGCATTACCGATGTGGCCAACATCGTCGACGGGCCCGAGAACAGCCGCCTGGCGGCCTGGGCCAACGACAAGCCGGCCATCGTGCTGAGCATCCAGCGCCAGCCCGGCGCCAATGTGATCGAGGTGGTGGACCGCATCAAGGCCCTGCTGCCGCAATTGCAGAACGCGCTGCCGGCCTCGGTCAAGGTGCAGCTGCTGACCGACCGCACCACCACCATCCGCGCCTCGGTGCGCGACGTGGAGTTCGAGCTGCTGCTGGCGGTCGCGCTGGTGGTGATGGTGATCTTCGTCTTCCTGCGCAATGTGCCCGCCACCATCATCCCGGGCGTGGCGGTGCCGCTGTCGCTGGTGGGCACCTTCGGCGTGATGTACCTGGCGGGCTTCTCGATCAACAACCTGACGCTGATGGCGCTGACCATTGCCACCGGCTTCGTGGTGGACGATGCGATCGTGATGATCGAGAACATCATGCGCTACATCGAGAAGGGCGACTCGCCCATGGAGGCGGCGCTCAAGGGCTCCAAGCAGATTGGCTTCACCATCATCTCGCTGACGTTCTCGCTGGTGGCCGTGCTGATCCCCCTGCTGTTCATGGGCGATGTGGTCGGGCGCCTGTTCCGCGAGTTCGCCATCACGCTGGCGGTGTCGATCCTGATCTCGGCGGTGGTCTCGCTGACGCTCACGCCGATGATGTGCGCGCGCCTGCTGCACCATGTGCCCGAAGAGAAGCTCTCGCGCTTTCACCGCGCCACCGGCCGCTTCTTCGACAACGTGATCGAGCGCTACGGCCGCGCGCTGGAATGGGTGCTGGACCGCCAGAAGCTCACCTTGCTGGTCGCCGTCGGCACCATGGTGCTGACCGTGCTGCTGTACATGCTGGTGCCCAAGGGCTTCTTCCCGGTGCAGGACACCGGCGTGATCCAGGGCATTACCGAAGCGTCCCAGACCACCTCGTTCCCCGCCATGGCAGCGAAGCAGCAGGCCGTGGCCAAAGTGGTGCTGGAAGACCCGGCGGTGGAGAGCCTGTCCTCCTTCATCGGGGTCGACGGCACCAATACCACGCTCAACGCCGGGCGCCTCTTGATCAACCTGAAGCCCAAGGACCAGCGCAGCGACTCCATCGAGGACGTGACGCGCCGCTTGCAGGCCGCGGTCGACAAGCTTGGCGGGGTTTCGCTCTACACCCAGCCGGTGCAGGACCTGACCATCGAGGACCGCGTGTCGCGCACGCAATACCAGTTCACCGTGCAGGACCCGGACCCCGCCACGCTGGCCACCTGGGTGCCGAGACTGGTCGAGCGCCTGAAGCTGGAGCCGGAGCTGCGCGACGTGGCCAGCGACCAGCAGAACAACGGCCTGCGTGCCTATGTGGATATCGACCGCGACGCCGCGGCGCGCTTTGGCATCACCACCGCGGTGATCGACAGCGCGCTGTATAGCGCCTTCGGCCAGCGCCTGGTGTCGACCATCTTCACGCAGTCGAGCCAGTACCGCGTGGTACTGGAGGCCATGCCGCAGTTCCGCACCGATCCGCAGTCGCTGGCGGAGCTGCGCCTGCCCTCCTCCTCCGGCGGGCAGGTGCCGCTGGGCGCGTTCGCGCGCATCAGCGAGCGCACCGGGCCGCTGGTGATCAACCACCAGGGCCAGTTCCCTTCGGCCACCATCTCGTTCAACCTGGCACCGGGCGAATCGCTCGGCGCCGCGGTCGACAAGATCGCCAAGGTGGAGCAGGAAATCGGCCTGCCAATCTCGATGCAGACTGACTTCCAGGGCGCCGCGCTGGCCTTCCGCGCTTCGCTGTCCAACACGCTGTGGCTGATCCTGGCCGCGGTGATCACGATGTACATCGTGCTGGGCGTGCTCTATGAGAGCACCATCCATCCCGTGACCATCCTCTCCACCCTGCCCTCGGCCGGCGTGGGCGCGCTGCTGGCGCTGCTGGTCTCGGGCCAGGACCTGGGCATCATCGCGATCATCGGCATCATCCTGCTGATCGGTATCGTCAAGAAGAACGCCATCATGATGATCGACTTCGCGCTCGAGGCCGAGCGCGAGGGCGGCATGGCGCCGCGCGAGGCGATCTTCCAGGCCTGCCTGCTGCGCTTGCGCCCCATCCTGATGACCACGATGGCGGCCCTGCTGGCGGCGCTGCCGCTGATGCTGGGCACCGGCATCGGCTCGGAGCTGCGCCGCCCGCTGGGCATCACCATGGTGGGCGGCCTGCTGGTCAGCCAGGTGCTGACGCTCTTCACCACGCCAGTGATCTACCTGGCGTTCGACAGCGTGGCAACGCGCCTGAAAGCCTGGCGCCAGCGCCGGTTTGGCGACGACACGGGTGGTGGCGCAGGTGGTGGCGCAGGTGGCAGCGCGGGTGGCAATGAAGCCGGGCACGCTCCGGAGCCGAGGCCGTAATGAACCTGTCGGCCACTTTCATCCATCGCCCGGTCGCCACCGCGCTGCTGACCATCGGCATCCTGCTGGCGGGGCTGGCGGCGCTGCGGCTGCTGCCGGTGTCGCCGCTGCCGCAGGTGGATTTCCCCACCATCTCGGTGTCCGCCTCGCTGCCCGGCGCCAGCCCCGAGACCATGGCCGCTACCGTGGCCACGCCGCTGGAGCGCGCCCTGGGCGCCATTGCCGGCGTCACCGAGATCACCTCCAGCAGCTCGCTGGGCTCGACCCGCATCACGCTGCAGTTCGAGCTCTCGCGCGACATCGACGGCGCCGCGCGCGACGTGCAGGCCGCCATCAATGCCTCGCGCGCCACGCTGCCCACCAGCCTGCCGAGCAATCCGACGTACCGCAAGGTCAACCCGGCCGATGCGCCGATCATGATCATCGCGCTGACCTCGCCCACCATGACGCGCGGCCAGCTCTACGATGCGGCCTCGACCATCCTGGCGCAGAAGATGTCGCAGATCGAGGGCGTGGGCCAGGTCACCATCGGCGGCTCGTCGCTGCCGGCGGTGCGGGTGGAGCTCAACCCCACGGCGCTCAACAAGTACGGCGTCTCGCTGGAGGATGTGCGCAACACCATCAGCGCCACCAACGCCAACCGTCCGCTCGGCTCGCTCGAGAACACCACCACCAACTGGCAGGTCTACGCCAACGACCAGGCCATGAAGGCGGCGGACTACATGCCGCTGATCATTCGCTACGCCACGCCGGGCACCTACTCGTCGGCCTCGGCCGGTGCGCTGATCGCCAGCACGGCCAACGCCACCGCGGGCGGCGGCGTGAGCACCAAGACCGTCAACGGCGTCACCACCACCACGCTGACCACCAGCAGCGGCACCACCACCATTACCACCGGCGCCACCGGCGGCAACAGCAACAGCGGCGGCCCGAACTCCTTCGCGGTGCCGATCCGGCTGTCGGACGTGGCGCGGGTGACCGACTCGGTGCAGGACATCCGCAACGCCGGCTCCGCCAACGGCCAGCCCTCGGTGCTGCTGGTGCTCAACCGCTCGCCCGGCGCCAACATCATCGAGACGGTGGACCGCGTCACCGCGATGCTGCCGTCGCTGCAGCAGATGATCCCGCCCGCCATCAAGATGGAAGTGATGATGGACCGCACCCCCACCATCCGCGGCTCGCTGCGCGAGGTGGAGCACACCCTGATGATCTCGGTGGCGCTGGTAATCATGGTGGTGTTCCTGTTCCTGCGCAACGTGCGCGCCACGCTGATCCCTAGCGTGGCGGTGCCGGTGTCGCTGATCGGCACCTTCTCGGTGATGTACCTGGCCGGCTTCTCGCTCAACAACCTGTCGCTGATGGCGCTCACGGTCGCTACCGGCTTCGTGGTGGATGACGCCATCGTGGTGCTGGAGAACATCTCGCGGCACATCGAGGAAGGCATGAAGCCGCTCGAAGCCGCGCTCAAGGGCTCGCGCGAAGTCGGCTTCACGGTGCTGTCGATGAGCTTGTCGCTGATCGCGGTGTTTATTCCGCTGCTGATGATGGGCGGCATCGTCGGGCGGCTGTTCCAGGAGTTCGCCATCACCTTGTCGGTGGCGATCCTGGTATCGCTGGTGGTCTCGCTCACGGCCACGCCGATGATGTGCGCGCGCCTGCTCAAGCCGGTGCCCCCCGAGCGCCAGGGCCGCCTCTACCGCGCCAGCGAGCGGGTGTTCGCCTGGATGCACGATGGGTACTCACGCACGCTGGCGGTGGCGCTGCGCCACAGCGGACTGGTGTGGCTGGTGCTGCTGGCCACCATCGGCCTCAATGTCTGGCTCTACATGATCGTGCCCAAGGGCTTCTTCCCGCAGCAGGATACGGGGCGCCTGATCGGCTTTATCCGCGCCGACCAGGCCACCTCGTTCCAGGCCATGCGCCCCAAGCTGGATAACTTCATCAAGATCGTGCAATCCGATCCGGCGGTGGTCAATGTGACGGGCTTCACCGGCGGCTCGCAACGCAATACCGGCCAGATGTTCGTCACGCTCAAGCCGATTTCAGAGCGCGATTCGGCCGACGCCATCGTGGCCCGGCTGCGTGTCAAGCTGGCCAAGGAGCCGGGCGCGAGCCTGTTCCTGACCTCGGTGCAGGACATCCGCATTGGCGGGCGCCAAAGCAGCTCGGCCTACCAGTTCACGCTGCAGTCGGACGACCTCGACGTATTGCGCGAGTGGGAGCCCAAGGTGCGCGCGGCCATCTCCAACCTCAAGGGGCTGGAAGACGTCGACACCGACACCAACGACAAGGGCTTGCAGACCTCGGTGATCATCGACCGCGACACCGCGTCCAAGCTCGGCGTCTCCGCGCAGCAGATCGATGCGGTGCTCAACGATGCCTTCGGCCAGCGCCTGGTGTCCACCATCTACAATCCGCTCAACCAGTACCGGGTGGTGATGGAGCTTAGCCCCGAGTACCTGCAGGGCCCGCATGCGCTCCAGGATATCTACGTGGTCACGGGCGGCGGCAGGCGGGTGCCGCTGTCGGGCTTCGCGCGCTTCGCGCCCACCAGCACGCCGCTGGGCGTCAATCACCAGGGCCAGTTCGCGGCCTCCACCATCTCCTTCAACTTGGCCGAGGGCGTCTCGCTGTCGCAGGCGACCGACATGGTCAAGGCCGCGATGGCGCGCATCGGCGTGCCGGAGACGTTGCAGGCCAACTTCCAGGGCAGCGCCAAGGCCTTCCAGGATTCGCTCAAGAGCCAGCCGCTGCTGATCCTGGCCGCGCTGATCACCATCTATATCGTGCTCGGCATGCTGTACGAGAGCTATGTGCATCCGCTCACCATCCTGTCCACGCTGCCGTCGGCCGGCGTGGGCGCGCTGCTGGCGCTGCTGGCCTCGGGCACGGACTTCAGCATCATCGCGCTGATTGGCGTGATCCTGCTGATCGGCATCGTCAAGAAGAACGCCATCATGATGATCGACTTCGCCATCGACGCCGAGCGGCGCGAGGGCCTGTCGCCGCGAGACGCCATCTACCGCGCCTGCCTGCTGCGTTTCCGCCCGATCCTGATGACCACCATGGCCGCCCTGCTGGGCGCGATACCCCTGGCGATCGGCCACGGCGACGGCGCCGAGCTGCGCGCGCCGCTGGGCATCTCCATCGTCGGCGGGCTGGTGGTCAGCCAGTTGCTGACGCTGTACACAACGCCCGTGGTGTACCTGACGCTGGACCGCTGGCGCCTGAAGGTGAAAGCCTGGCGCCAGCGCCGCTCCGCCGTGCCTGCGGCCACGGCCAGCCTCGAACCCTGAATGCGATCCATGAACGCTTTTCTTCGCCTCCCCGCCCTCTCCGTCCCCGCGACCGTGCTGACGGTAGCCTGCGCCCTGCTGCTGGGCGGCTGCGCCGTGGGTCCCGACTACAAGCGGCCGGACGCGCCCAGCACCCCGGCCTTCAAGGAAGCCCCCGCCGACACCTCGCAGTGGGGCACGTGGAAGCCGGCCGAGCCACAGGATGCCAGCGCGCGCAGCAACTGGTGGGCGGTGTTCAGCGATCCGGCACTCGACACGCTGATGTCGCAGGTGCAGGTATCCAACCAGAACATCAAGGCGGCCGAGGCGCAGTACCGCCAAGCGCTGGCCGCGCTGCAATCGGCGCGCGCCGGCTACTTCCCCACGCTGGGCGCATCGGCCGGGCTGAGCCGCGCGAGCGGCAGCAGCGGCCTGATCAGCAATAGCCAGAACGCCACGCTGTCGGCCAGTTGGGAGATCGATGTGTGGGGCCGCGTGCGCAGGCAGGTGGAAAGCAGCGAAGCCAGCGCGCAGGCCAGCCAGTCCGACCTGGCTTCGACCTTGCTGTCGACCCAGTCCACGCTGGCGCAGAGCTATTTCCTGCTGCGCATCGCCGACCAGCAGAAGGCCTTGCTTGACCGCACGGTCGTCGACTACGAGAAGTCACTGCAACTGGTACGCAACCAGTACGCAGCCGGCACCGCCCAGCGCTCCGATGTGCTGCAATCCGAGACCCAGCTCAAATCCGCGCAGGCACAGCAGATCGATATCCAGATCACGCGCGCGCAGCTCGAGCACGCCATCGCCATCCTGACTGGCAAGCCACCGGCCGACCTCTCCATCGCGCCGCAGGACTATGCCGCCGCCGTGCCGCGCGTGCCTGTCGCGGTGCCGTCGGCGCTGCTGGAACGCCGGCCCGATATCGGCGCGGCCGAGCGCCGCATGGCCGCGGCCAACGCGCAGATTGGCGTAGCCCAGGCGGCTTATTACCCGACGCTGTCGCTGTCGGCCACCGGCGGGCTTTCCGCCGGCACGCTGGCGCGCTGGCTGTCGCTGCCGGACCGCGTGTGGTCGATCGGCCCGGCGCTGGCCGGCACGCTGTTCGACGGTGGCCTGCGCAGCGCGGCCAAGGCGCAGGCGGTGGCGGCCTACGACCAGACCGTGGCCAACTACCGCCAGACGGTGCTCGCCGCGTTCCAGGAGGTCGAGGACAACCTGGCCGGCGCGCGCCTTCTGGAGCAGGAAAGCGTGGTGCAGAACGACGCGCTGCGCTCGGCGCGCGATGCGCTGGCCTTGGTCAACAACCGTTACCGCGCTGGCACCGCCAGCCTGCTGGACGTACTGACGGCGCAAACCACCGCCTACACCGCGGAGCGCACCTACCTGACCATCGTAGGCCGCCAGTACACGACCAGCGCGGTGTTGATCAAGGCGCTGGGCGGCGGTTGGCATATCGAGACGGAGAGCGCGTCGAATACGGCGCCAGCTGGCACAGCACCCGGCGGCTCGGCAACGCAATAGCAAATGGCAAATGGCAAATGGCAAATAGGAACTGGCAAAGGGTGGCGGGAGCCTTCGCACCGCCCTATGCCGGCGCGAAGCGCACCCGCACCAGCAGGCCCCTGCCCTGCGCGCCATCCAGCAGCGCCAGCGACGCGCCATGCGCCACTGCGATGTCGCGCACGATGGTCAGGCCAAGCCCCGAGCCAGTGGGAGCCGCCTCACCGGGCGCCTTCAAACCCGCCGCCTTGCCGCGGTAGAACGGCTCCAGCACCGCCGCGCGTTCCGCGGCGGGAATGCCGGGGCCGTCGTCCTCCACTTCCAGTACGACCGCCTCGCCCGCGCGCAAGACACGCGCCGTGACCATGCCGCCCGATGGCGTATAACGCAGCGCGTTGTCGACCAGGTTGGTCGCCAGCTCGTGCAGCAGATCGGTGCCGCGCACTGGCTGCGCGCCCTCGCCTTCGAAACCCAGGTCGATGCGGCGCGCACGCGCGGCGGGCGTGAGCTCAAGGCAGACCTCCTTCACCAACGCCGCGAGGTCCAGCGCGCGCGGCGCCTCGGCCCCGCCGTGCGCGGCGCGCGCCATCGACAGCAGGCGGTCGGCCAGCGCGGCCATGCGCGCGGTGCTGTCGGCCAGGCCCTGCGCGATGCGCCGCTGCTCGTCGGGATCGTGCTCGCGCGCGGCCAGCTGGGCCTGCGTGTGCAGCACGGCTAGCGGCGTGCGCAGCTGGTGCGCCGCGTCGGCAATAAAGCGGCGCTGCGCGGCAAGCACCTGTTCCAGCCGCGCCATGTAGCCGTTCATGGCCTCCACCAGCGGCGCGGTCTCGCGCGGGGCGCTGTCGAGCGGCAGCGGCGTGGTGGCGCCGGGCTGGCGTTGCGCCACCGCTTCGCGCAGCGCATCGAGCGGTGCCAGCGCGCGCCGCGTGAACAGCCAGATCACCAGCACCGCGGCCAGCACCAGCATCAGCTGGCCCCACAGCACATCGAACAGGATGTTGCGCGTCAACGCCTGGCGTGAGTCCAGCGTCTCGCCCACCTCGATCAAGGCCATGCCGCCGCGCGTGCCGCTGGCGTCCATCACCGGCTGGCGCAGCGCGGCAATGCGGATCGGCTGGCCACGGTAGGTGCGGTCGTAGAAGCTCACCAGCGCGGGATACAGCTTGGTGCGCGGCTGGCTGGCATCGAATGGCGGCAGGTCGTCATAGCCCGAGACGAACTCGCCATGCACGCCGCTGACGCGGTAGAACATGGTGGCGTTCATGCCCACCTCGAAGGTATCGAGCGAGATATACGGCACGTCCACGCGCACGCCTTCGGGGGTCAGCGTGATGCGCTCGGAGATATTGCGCGCCGATGCCAGCAAGGTGCGGTCATAGGCCTGGTTGGCGGATTCCAGCGCGTTGGAGTAAGCCACCACGCCGTACGCGGCCTGCAGCGCCAGCATGGGCGGGATCAGCCACCACAGCAGGCGTGCGCGCAGGCTGGTGGCGCGCTTGCGCGGCTCAGCCAACGCTGGGCTCCAGCACGTAGCCCAGCCCGCGCAAGGTCACGATGGCGGCGCCCGAGCCTTCGAGCTTGCGGCGCAGGCGATGCACGTAGACCTCGATCACATCCGGCTGGGTGTCGTCGGCCAGGGTGAAGATACTGGCGTAGATGCGGTCCTTGCTGACGGTCTTGCCGGGCGGCGTCATCAGGATCTCCAGCACCGCATGCTCGCGCGGCGTCAGCGCCAGCGGCACGCCGCCCACCTGGAAATGGCGCGACACCGTATCGAACCCCAGGCCGCCGCACACCACCAGCGGCGCCTCGGTCTGGCGCGCGCGGCGCAGCAGCGCCTTCACGCGCGCCTCGAACTCGGCCAGGTCGAAGGGCTTGGCCATATAGTCGTCGGCACCCAGGTCCAGGCCCTTGACCCGGTCGCCCACTTCGCCGCGCGCGGTCAGGATCATCACCGGCACGCGGCAGCCGCGAGCGCGCAGGCGCGCGAGCAGGTCCAGGCCGTCGCGGTCGGGCAGGGTCAGGTCCAGCAGCACCAGCGCGTAGTCACTGCCGGCCCCGCCCGCGCTGCCGGCGTGCGTGCTGAACAGCAGGGATTCCGCACTGGCCGCGTCGGCCGCGCGCTCCACGGTGAAATGCAGCGCGCGCAGCGCCTGCATCACCCAGGTGGCCAGTTCATCGTGGTCCTCGACCAGCAGTACTCTCATGGAAGGGTGTTCTCCTGCTTCTTGGCGGCGTTTTGTTATGCCTGATTTTCGCATTGGCGGCCAGCGGATTTGTTTGGGATTTCCCGGTAAGCTGTCTGCCGTCCAATTGCCCCCGGGGGAGAATCGATGCGCCACGTCCTGGCCGCCCTGCGCTTTGCCTGCGCCGCGCTCGCCCTTGCCGCCGCCTGCGCGCGGCCGGCGGCCGCCGCGTCGGAATGCATCGTGCCCGCCAAGCCCGGTGGCGGTTTCGACCTGACTTGCAAGCTGGCGCAGCGCGCGCTGCTCGAAGCCGGGTTCACCGAGCAGCCGATGCGGCTGGCCTACGTGCCGGGCGGCATCGGCGCGGTGGCCTACAACAGCATCGTGGCGCAACGCCCCGCCGAGCCCGACACCATCGTCGCCTTTTCAGACGGCTCCCTCCTGGCGCTGGCCCAAGGCAAGTTCGGCAAGTACGGCGCGGCGGACGTGCGCTGGGTCGGCGCGCTCGGCACCGATTACGGCGTGATAGCGGTACGCGCCGATTCGCCCTTCAAGACCCTGAAGGACCTGGTGGCCGCGCTCAGGTCGGATCCGGACCAGGTACTGTTCGGGGCCGGCGGCACCATCGGCAACCAGGACTGGATGAAGGCCGCGCTGGTGGCGCGGCAGGCCGGCGTGGGCTACAAGCGCATGCGCTTCGTGGGTTTCGAGGGTGGCGGCGAGGCCTTCACGGCACTGCAGGGCGGGCACGTCCAGGCGGTGTCCGGCGACGCATCGGAGGCCGCCATGCAGCTCGGCGCGGGCGGCATCCGCATCCTGGCCGTGCTGGCGGCGCAGCGCCTGCCCGGCAGGCTGGCCAGCGTGCCCACCGCGCGCGAGCAGGGCTTCGACATCGTCTGGCCCATCCTGCGCGGCTTCTACATGGGCCCCAGGGTTTCGCAGGCCGACTACCAGCGCTGGGCCAGCCGCTTCGCACGCCTGCAGGCCAGCCCGGCATTCGCCCGGCTGCGCGCGGAGCAAGGCCTGTTCCCCGCCGACCTGGGCGGCGCTGACCTGGATACCTATGTGCAGCGAACGGTGCAACGCTATAGCACGCTGGCCAAGGAATTCGGGCTGACCCGATAGCGCCGATAGCTCCGAAGAGCTGCCAGTACCGCTACGGCCGGGCGGGCACCTCGGGACGCGGCAGCGGCTGCTTGCTCACCCGCTCCTTGAGCCAGGTGGCAGCCTTGCCAAGCGGCCGCTGCTTGTGCCACACCAGCTCCATCGCCACCGGCCAGTCCTGGTCGTCGAACTCCAGCGCGGGCGACACCAGTTGCGTGCCCGCCGGCGAGTTGGCCGCCACGTGCCAGGGCACGAAGGCCCAGCCCAGCCGGCGCTTGACCAGCTCAACGATGACCCACTGGCTCTCCACCCACCAGACCTCGGCGGCCACGCGCAGCCGCATTTTTTCCTCGCTATCGGTACGGGTGGCCACCATCAGCTGCCGGTAGCGCTTCAGTTCCTCCCAGCCCACGCGCTGGTCCGCAAGCGGATGGTCGGGGGCACAGATGATCCGCATCGGCACCCAGCCCAGCGCGCGGAAACCCAGCTCCGGCGGAAGCACCTCCTGGCGCCACATGATTCCCAGGTCGGCGCAACGCTCCAGCACCAGCCGGCTGACGTCTTCCATCAAAGGAAACAGCAGCTCCAGCTCCACCGCCGGGAAGCGCGCGGAGAACTCCTCCAGCATCACGCCGAGGGTTTCCTCCGGATAGAGTTCGTCCACCGCCAGCACCAGGCGGCTCTCCACGCCCTCGCCCAGGCTCTTGGCCACGCCACGGAAATGCTCGCAGCGCTCCAGGATCACGCGCGCCTCGGCCAGCAGGCGTTCGCCCGCGGCGGTCAGGGTGGGATAGCGCCCGCCGCGGTCGAACAGCTGGTTGCCCAGGTCGATCTCGAGATTGGACACGGCCGCGCTGACTACCGACTGGGCCTTGCCCAGCCGGCGCGCGGCGGCGGAGAAAGAGCCACATTCGGCGGCTGCGGCAAAGGCCTGCAATTGTTCGAGCGAGAGGCTCATGTCGATTCCTTGGGAAGGGCCGTTACCCATCCATCGTTTTTAGCGATAGAACCTAACTTTACCATCTCAGAATACTCGATAGAATGCCCTACATTCACACGCCAGACAGGAAGTATCATGCGCAGCACCAAGGACAGGATTCGTCACACCATCGGCTTTGAAGTGATCGGCTTGCTGATTGTCGCGCCCGTGGGCAGCTGGGTCTTTGGCTTCGCCCTGCACCAGATCGGCATCCTCGCCGTGGTGGCGTCGTTGATCGCCGCCGGCTGGAACTACCTCTACAACGTGCTGTTCGACAAGGCCATGCTGCGGTTCACCGGGCAGCTGCGCAAGCCGGTGGCCGTGCGGGTGCTCCACGCCATCCTGTTCGAACTGGGCCTGCTGGTGGTGTTCCTGCCGATGGTGGCGTGGTATCTCGACATGAGTCTCTTCGATGCCTTCATCATGGACATCGCCCTGGCGGCCTTCTACGTGCTCTATGCGTTCGTCTACAACTGGGCCTACGATGCCGTGTTCCCGGTGACCAACGCCGCGGGGCAAAGCGGGAATACCGCAAAGGCGGTCGCGAAGTCTGCTTGCTGACCTGGCGATCAGGCAGCAAAAAGCGGATGCCGACGGCATCCGCTTTTTGCTTTCTGGCCAGCCACTTCGCATGGCTGCGCGTGGCTGCGTTGTTCCTTGCCGGCGTCCTTACCGGCGTCCTTACCGGCGTTCGGGCGTCGCCACGTTGCCAACCACACCGCCCAGCGCCGCGCCGCCGATGGTGGCCGCCGGGCCGCCGATCAGTGCCGCGCCAGCCACGCCGCCAACACCTGCGCCGATGGCGGTATTGCGCTGCTTGGGCGTCATGTCGGCGCAGCCCGCCACGCTCAGCAGGGTGGCAAGCAGGATAGACAGGGTTACGGTACGCATGATGAGGCTCCTTTTGGGATTTGTTTTGCGCCTGGCAATGCACCCAGGCATCGTTATCGCGTTTACCGCAAGGTCCATGCTTTGCGGGAGGTAGATTCACTATGGGACCCGGGGCCGCTCCGCGGAACCGGGGCTTGGCCGAACATCGTGTCAGCGGATTCCCACAAACCCCGTGCTCAGGACGTGCATGCGGCGCCTGCTTGCGGGTTTCCCCGCACGCCGCCGATCTTGAAGCCTTCGCGCATTTAGTTATACTCTATAACAATATTGCCAGTGGCCGCCGGCTCCGCATGGAGCACCCGCGCGGCCCGGGAATTCCATAACAAGCCGTGGAGACAACACCATGAAGATCGCGATTGCCGGTGGCGGCATCGGCGGCCTGACGCTGGCACTGCTTTGCCACCGGCACGGCATCGAGGCCGAGGTCTGGGAAGCCAGCGAGACGCTGCGCCCGCTCGGCGTGGGCATCAACCTGCTGCCGCACGCGGTGCGCGAGCTGTCCGAGCTGGGACTGCACGATGCACTGGCCGAGCTGGCGGTGCAGACCTCGTCCCTGTCCTACTACAACAAGCTTGGCCAGCGCATCTGGCACGAGCCGCGCGGGCGCGCGGCGGGCTACGGCCAGCCGCAGTTCTCCATCCATCGCGGCGAATTCCAGATGTTGCTCTACCGCACCGTGGTGGAGCGCCTGGGCGCCGAGCGCGTGCATGCCGGCCATACGTTTGAAGCGGTCACGAGCACCGGCGCGCGCGCGGGCGATCCCGTGGAGTTCACGCTGCGCCGGCGCAGCGACAACGCGCAAGTCACGGCGCGGGCCGATGTGCTGGTGGGCGCCGATGGCATCCACTCCGCCGTGCGCCGCCACTTCTATCCGCAGGGCGACGCGCCGCGCTTCTCGCGCCGCACGCTGTGGCGCGCGGTCACCGAGGCGCCGCCGTACCTGGATGGCAGCTCGATGTTCATGGCGGGCCACCAGGACCAGAAGTTCGTGGCCTACCCGATCTCCGAGCCGCTGCGCCGCCAGGGGCGCTCGCTGGTCAACTGGATCGCCGAGCTGCGCGTGCCCGACAGCGCGCCGGATACCCCGCCGCGCAGCGACTGGAACAAGCAGGTCGACAAGTCCGTGTTCCGCGAAGCCTTTGCGAACTGGCGCTGGGACTGGATCGACATCCCCGCGCTGATCGACGGCGCGCAGGCCATCTACGAATTCCCCATGGTCGACAAGGACACGCTGCCGCGCTGGACCTTCGACCGCGTAACGCTGCTGGGCGACGCCGCCCACCCGATGTACCCGATCGGCTCCAATGGCAGCGCGCAGGCCATCCTCGATGCGCGCTACCTGATGGACAGCCTCCTGGCCAACGGCGCGCCGCGCGACGCCTGCGGCACCGGCCATGCGCTGCGCGAGTACGAAGCGGAACGGCTGCCGCGCACCGCGGCCATCGTGCTGCGCAACCGCATGAACGGGCCCGAGCAGGTCATGCAGCTGGCCGAGCAGCGCGCGCCACAGGGTTTCAGCGATATCGAAACCGTGATCCCGCGCACCGAGCTCGAAGCGATCGCGCTGCGCTACAAGCAGCTCGCCGGCTTCGACCGGCAATCGCTGCAGGCGCCGCCGCGCTAAGCGGGCCGCGCGTCTCTGTGATTGCGCCAGTCCGTCGTATCATGCCCCCCGACCGGCCCTGAGAAGCCGGCGTCATTCGAAGAAAAGGAGACATCGTGCCGCGCCCCAGCTCTACACGCTCTACACGCTCTACACGCCCTACACGCCCTACACGCCCTTCACGCCTTACCCGCCTTGCCACGCCCGCCAGCCGCCTTGCGCTCGCCGTCACCGCCAGCCTTGCCGCCGCGCTCGGCGCCGCGCCCGCGCTTGCCGACGTGACGGTCGGCGTCAGCATCGCGTCGACCGGCCCCTCGGCCTCGCTCGGCATCCCGCAAAAGAACAGCATGCCCTTGCTGCCGGAGACCATCTCCGGCGAGAAGATCCGCTATATCGTGCTGGACGACGGCTCCGATCCCACCCAGGCCACCAAGGTGGCGCGCCGCTTCGTCAGCGAGGACAAGGTCGACATCATCCTCGGCTCGTCGGCGGTGGCGCCATCGATCGCGATTGCCGAAGTCGCCGACGAGAGCCAGACCGTGCAGCTGGCCTTCTCGCCGATCGAGCTCAAGCCCGGCCGCGGCGAATGGACGTATCGCCTGGCCCAGCCGGTCAAGCTGATGGCCGAGGCCGTGGCGGATGCGGCGCACGCCAGAGGCATCAAGACCATCGCCTTCATCGGCTTTGCCGACGCCTACGGCGAGACCTGGCTCAAGGAGTTCACCACCGCCGCCACCGCGCGCGGCATGCGCCTGGTGGCCACCGAGCGCTATGCGCGCTCGGACACCAGCGTGACCGCGCAAACGCTCAAGCTGATCGCCGCCCGCCCCGACGCGGTGCTGATCGCCGGCGCCGGCACCGGCGCGGCCCTGCCGCACACCACGCTGCGCGAGCGCGGGTACGCGGGCCCGGTCTACCACACGCATGGCGCGGCCACCAAGGACCTGATCCGCATCGGCGGCAAGGCCGTCAACGGCTCCATCCTGCCCGCCGGGCCGGTGATCGTGGCCGAGCAGCTGCCGGACAGCGCGGCCACCAAGAAGCCGGGGCTGGACTACGTGGGCCGCTACGAGAAGCAGTACGGCCCCGACACCCGCACCCAGTTCGGCGCCCACCCCTACGATGCGGGCCTGGTGCTGCAACGCATCGTGCCGGTGGCGCTCAAGCAGGCCAAGCCAGGCACGCCGGAGTTCCGCCGCGCGCTCAAGACCGCGCTGGAGAGCGAGCGCAATATCGTGGTGTCGCATGGCGTGCTGAACTACACAGCGCAGGATCATTTCGGCTTTGACACCCGCGGCCGCGTGATGCTGACCATCGACAACGGCAACTGGAAGCTGCTGAAATGACCGCGCCCGCCGCACCCTTTGCCATCGCCGCCCTGCCCACGCCCACGCTGGAGCACGTGGCGGACTTCAGCTTCCGGCTGGCGCCGGTCACCGAGGTGGGCGCGAGCGCGCTGGGCAACCGGCGGGTCATCCCCATTCTCGACGGCGTCGTTTCCGGGCCGCGCCTGCAAGGGCGCATCCTGCCAGGCGGCGCGGACTTCCAGCTGGTGCGCCACGACGCCGGCAACGGCATCGTCGTGGCCGACATCGAGGCCCGCTACGTGCTGGAGACCGACGACGGCGCGCGCATCTACATCGTCAACGCCGGCGTGCGCAGCGGCCCCGCCGAGCTGATCGCGCGCCTGGCCGGCGGCGAGATCGTCGACCCGCGCCTGATCTATTTCCGCACCGCACCCCGCTTCGAGACGGCGGCGCCCGGCTACGACTGGCTCATGCAGCACCTGTTTGTCGCCACCGGCGCCCGCTATCCGGACCGGGTGGAAATGCGGTATTTTCGCGTCGTATAGGCGGCCCGGTTATTCAGGCCCCCATCGCCACCCACATCCATCGACCGACGCCCAGGCATCATGACCACAACCAAGGCGCGAGCGCGCCGCAGCCGCGACGCCCTCGCCCCCGATCCCGCCGGCGCCAGCCAGGCGGCCGATGCGCCCGGCGGATTCGACCCGCATATCGCCAACGTCGACTACGGCGTGCTGGACGACCTGGTCGGCTACGCCATCCGCCGCGCGCAGATCCGTATCTACGAAGACTTCGTGCAATCGCTGGCGCAGTGGAACATCACGCCGCCGCGTTTCTCCGCGCTCGTGATCGTCTCGCGCAATCCGCTGCTCAAGCTCACCGAGCTGGCCAGCATCCTGGGCATCGCGCGCTCGGGCGCGGTGCTGCTGGTCGACGCGCTGGAAGACATGAAGCTGGTGGCGCGCCGCCCGGCGCCGCACGACCGCCGCGCCTACAGCCTGGTGCTGACCCCGGCGGGACGGCGCACACTGGAAGCCACCACCGCCGCGGTGTGCGCGCACGATGCGCGCGTCGCGGCGGCATTGTCGGTGCAGGAACAAGACACGCTGCGCACGCTGCTCGGAAAGCTCGCGCCTCCGCAGGCGATCGGCGCGGCCCACTTGGCCCATTCGGCTCATTCGGCCCATTCGGCAGATCCCACAAACGCCGCAGAAGACTAGACAGGTTTTCTGCGGAAAAACCTGCGGAAATCGAATGGCGGCGTCATCCGCGCCCAGGCCCATGCGTTAACATGGGCACCATGCCGAATCGCCCTTCCCCAATTCTTCACCGCCTGCTGCCGCTTTGCGCCGCCGGGCTGTTGTGCATCAGCGGCGTGAGCACCGCCGCCGCCAAGACCCCCGCTCACAAGACCAAGGCCACCCACGCCGCGACCGAGTCCGCCGAGCCGCGCTCAGGCCTGCCAGGCAGCGTAACGGCCGCGCTCAAGCGCGCGCATGTGCCCGCCTCGGCCACCAGCTTCTACGTGATCAAGGTCGGCGCGCAGGCACCCCGCGCAAGCTGGAACGCGCAAACGCCGATGAACCCGGCTTCCACCATGAAGCTGGTCACCACCTTCGCCGGGCTACAGCTGCTTGGCCCCAGCTACCGCTGGCAGACCGCGCTGTACGCCGACAACCAGCCAGGCGCCGACGGCACCGTCAACGGCAACGTCTACCTGCGCGGCTATGGCGACCCCAAGCTGGTGCCGGAAGAAATGGCCAAGCTGGTCAACACCGCCCGCACCGCGGGCGCCACCACCATCAACGGCGACCTGGTGCTGGACCGCAGCTACTTCGATTCCGCGCTCGACAAGGGCGCCACCATCGATGGCGAAACCCAGCGCGCCTACAACGTCAGCCCCGACGCGCTGCTCTACGCCTTCAAGACGCTGTCATTTACCATCACGCCCGACCCGGCCAACCAGTCGGTCGCGGTATCGGTCACGCCCGCGCTGGCGCAGCTCAAAGTCGACAACCGCCTCGCGCTGTCCCACGGCAAATGCGGCGACTGGTCGGCACGCGCCCGCCCCGCCGTCACGCCACAGCCCGACGGCACCGTGCTGGCCTCCTTCGACGGCAGCTACGCCGCCGACTGCGGCGAACACGTGGTCAACATCGCCACGCTCTCGCACAACGAATTCACCTGGGGCGGCTTTGTCGCCGAATGGCAACTGGCCGGCGGCCGCTTCACCCACCAGCCAGCCCTGCGCACGGGCCGCGCCCCGCGCAACGCCTTCCTGCTGGCACGCCACTACGGCCAGCCCCTGTCGGAAATCGTGCGCGACATCAACAAGTTCTCGAACAATGTGATGGCCCGCCAGCTTTACCTGACCATCGGCGCGGAGATGGACCGCAGCGGCCCGGCCAGCACCACCCGCTCGGCCAAGGTGGTGCAGCGCTGGCTGGCGCGCCAGGGGCTGGACATGCCCGACCTGGTACTGGACAACGGCTCCGGGCTATCGCGCGAAGAACGCATCAGTGCCTACGATATGTCGCGGCTGCTGCAGCAAGCGCTGGCCAGTGAAGTCGGCCCGGTGCTGATCGATTCGCTGCCGATCCTCGGCGTGGACGGCACGCTGCGCAACCGCCTGACGCGCGCCGGCGCGGCCGGCAATGCCTACATGAAAACGGGAACGTTGAACGACGTCCGGGCCCTGGCCGGCTATGTCGATGCGCTGAACGGCGACCGCTACGTGGTGGTCAGCTACATCAACCACGCCAACGCAGCACAAGCCCGCGAAGCCCACGATGCCCTGTTGCAATGGGTGTATCAGGGCGCACCGTAAGTGGCGTGATACTGGCAGCCCGTACGGAATAAGGTGAGCTCGCGCCCTTGCGAGCGCCCACCCTCTCCCCCGGCCCCTCTCCCACGAGTGGGATAGGGGAGCAATCCAGCGGGACCAGAAACGACCTCGCCAAACCAACGATTCGGTGTAGCCGTGTTTCCCGCCCGAAGGGGCGGGAAACACCCACGGCGATGCGAAGCGAGCCGTGGAGGTTCACCCAGGCCGTATGGGGCGCCTCGGGATTCGGCGAAAAGAGCGGAAAAGAGGGACCCATGTCTGAGCATCGCCTCAAGGCGATGCGAGTTTGGGTCCCGGCCGCTCTTTTCGTCGAAGCCCGAGGGGGTAGTCGCCCCATCCGGCGCGCCTTCTTTGCCTACTTTCTTGGCAAGACAAGAAAGTAGGTCGCCGCCCCGCAGGGGTGGTGAAACTGCAGTTGAAGTTGAAGTTGAAGTTGAAGTTGAAGTTGAAGTTGAAGTTGAAGTTGAAGTTGAAGTTGAAGTTGCAGTTGCAGTTACTACCAACAACCAACACCCCCCCTCACTCCCCAAACGCCGCCGCAGCCCTCTGCAACCGATCCCGCACCCCATCCCACTCATGCCCGGCCGGCAAGGCCTCAAACACCAGCCGCGCAAACCCCTCCCCATCCAGCCGACGCAACAGGCTATAAAGCGCCCGCGCATAACCCTCGGCATCGGCAGGCGCCTGCACCCACACACACCGCGGATCGGCGGCCGCCTGAACACCAACCCACGCCACTCGCGCGTCGGCGGGCAAATCGACCAGCTGCGCAGGCAGATCCGCGGCAGAACACAAAGCCAACGGCGTATGCGGCGCATAGTGCGCCTTCAGCGTGCCTGACGCGCGCGGCGCAGCAGCGTCCGGCGGCAACGGCGTGACGCCCAGCACCTGCGCCATCATGGCCGGCGTGATCGCGCCCGGGCGCAGCAGCACCGGGCCAATGCCCTGCTCCAGCCGCGACAGGTCCACGATGGTCGATTCGATGCCCACCTCGACGCCGTCGCCTTCCAGCACGAAGACCGCGTCGCCAAACTCATCGCGCACGTGCTGCGCCGTGGTCGGGCTGACCTGCCCAAACTTGTTCGCGGACGGCGCGGCGATGCCGCCGCGGCCACGCTTGAAGCGGCCCAGCAGCGCCTGCGCAACCGGATGCGACGGGCAACGCAGGCCAATGCTGTCCTGGCCGCCGGCAACCGCCGCCGGGATATGCGCGGCGCGCTTGAGGATCAGCGTGAGCGGGCCGGGCCAGAAGGCGTCGATCAGGTCTTGCGCGGCCGGCGGCACATCGTCCACCCAGTAGCTGATGTCGCCGCCATCCACCACGTGCACGATGATCGGGTGATTGGACGGGCGCCCCTTGGCCGCGTAGATACGCGCGATGGCCTCGGGGTTTTCCGCGTCGGCGCCCAGGCCATAGACCGTCTCGGTCGGGAAGGCGACCAGCTCGCCGGCCTCCAGTAGTTGGACCGCTTGGTCAAGTTCGGCGGACGTGGGCATGCGCGACATCGGGGATCTCTGGGGTGGCGTTACTGCGAAGCTTCGAAGCTAGGGAACTACGGAGCTGCGAAAGCAGGAAAACGGAAAAGCCCGGCGCATGCGCCGGGCAAGCCATCAAGGCGCGATGTGCAGCGCCGTCAGGGCCGCATCGAAGGCGCGCTCGGCGTCGGCCGCCGCGCCGCCCACGCAATTCACGTGGCCCATCTTGCGCGAGGGGCGCGCATCGCTCTTGCCGTACAAGTGCAGCTTGGCGCCGGGCTGGGCCACGACTTCGTCCCAGGCCGGCGTGCGCTCCAGGCCGAACTCGAACCACACATCGCCCAGCAGGTTGAGCATCTTGCCGGCCGAATGCTGGCGCGTGCTGCCCAGCGGCAGGCGCGCCATGGCGCGCACCTGCTGCTCGAACTGGCTGGTCTCGCAGGCGTCCATGGTGATGTGGCCGGAGTTGTGCGGGCGCGGTGCCATTTCGTTGGCGACCAGCGAGCCATCCGTCAGCACGAAGAACTCGATGCACAGCACGCCCACATAGCCCATCTCGGTGGTGATGGTGGCGGCCGCGGCGCGCGCTCGCGCGGCGATCTCGTCGGAGACGCTGGTGGACGGCATCACGGTGGAGAACAGGATGCCGTCGCGGTGCACGTTTTCGGCGAGCGGCCAGGTGGCCGTGGTGCCGTCGGCAGCGCGCGCGGCCAGTACCGAGACCTCGTAGGCCAGCGGCAGCATCTTTTCCAGCACACACGGCACGTGCTGCATGGCGCGCCACGCTGCGCGCACGTCTTCGCGGGTCCTGACGCGGGCCTGGCCCTTGCCGTCATAACCCATGCGCGCGGTCTTGAGGATGCCGGGCAGCAGGTCCTCGGGCACCTGGTCGACGTCGGCGTCGTGCTGGATCACCCAGTGCGGCGCGGTGGGCACGCCGGTGCGCTCGGCGCAGGAAGCGAAGAACTTCTTCTCGCCGATGCGGTTCTGCGCGATCGACACGCAATAGCCGCGCGGCGCGACGAAGGCGCCGAGTTGCTCCAGCCGGTCGAGCGAGAGCGAGGGCACGTTCTCGAACTCGGTGGTCACCGCCGGGCACAGCTTGGCCATCTCGGCCAGCGCGGCTTCATCCGTATAGGCCGCGCAGATGTGCTTCTCGGCGATGGTGCCGGCCGGGCTGTCCTGGTCCGGATCGAGCACGCAAACCTTGTAGCCCATCGACTGCGCGGCATGGGTGAACATGCGGCCGAGCTGGCCGCCGCCCAGCATGCCTAGCCAGGCGCCGGGCAGCACCGGCGCGCTGGGATTGTCGATGCCGAACTCGGCACGCGACTCCGGCGTGTGGGCTTCGACCAGGTGGGGATGGATATCGGTTGGCATTGCGCGTCTTTCCGGATTCGGGGGCTTGGGGCTAGTCGGTGTGCGTGCGAATGTGCGTATTACACCGGCAGCGTCATGGCGCGGGCAGCTTCGGTCTGCTTGGCGCGGAACGCTTCGAGCGCGGCGGCCAGCGCGTCGTCGGTGGTGGCGAGCGTGGCGATGGCGTGCAGCGCGGCATTGGCGGCGCCCGCTTCGCCGATGGCGAAGGTGGCAACCGGCACGCCTTTGGGCATCTGCACGATCGACAGCAGCGAGTCCTCGCCACGCAGGTAGCGCGACGGCACCGGCACGCCGAACACCGGCACGATGGTCTTGGCGGCGATCATGCCGGGCAGGTGCGCGGCACCACCGGCACCGGCGATGATGGCGCGCAGGCCGCGCTCGCGCGCGGTGGCGGCGTACTCGAACATGTCGTCGGCCATGCGGTGGGCGGAGACCACGCGTGCCTCGAAGGCCACGCCGAAATCCTTCAGCATGGCGACCGCGTTCTGCATCACGTCCCAGTCGGAACTGCTGCCCATCACAACGCCGACCAGCGGCTTGGCTGTATTGCTCACGTCAAATCCTTAAAAATCCATCTGGCGCATATTGATTGCGCCAACTTTCGCGTTGCCTTCTTTCGCTCCCCTCTCCCGCTTGCGGGAGAGGGGTTGGGGGAGAGGGCGGGCGCTCGATGCGCTTGCGGGCCGCAAAAAACCATTGGCTTTGCTTCAAGTGGCTCCTAGCTAAGCCACCCCTCTCCCCAACCCTCTCCCCCTGAGGGGAGAGGGAGTAAACACCATTAGGCATTTCAGGCGGCTTTGGCGCACCGGCCGGCTTCGGCCAGCACCTGCGCCGCCCGACATTACTGCAGTTCCTCGCCGGTCAGGCGCGTCAGCGCCTCGCGGTACTTGGCGGCGGTCTTCTCGATCACGTCGGCGGGCAGTGCCGGCGCCGGGGCGGTCTTGGGCCAGGGCTTGCCGTCGATGCGCACCGCTTCCAGCCAGTCGCGCACGAACTGCTTGTCGAAGGACGGCGGGTTGGTGCCGACTTCGTACGAATCCGCGGGCCAGAAGCGCGAGGAATCGGCGGTCAGCACTTCGTCCATCAGCGTCAGCGTGCCGTTCTCGTCCAGGCCGAACTCGAACTTGGTGTCGGCGATGATGATGCCGCGGGTGGCGGCGTAGTCGGCTGCTTCCTTGTACAGGCGGATCGAGATGTCGCGCATCTGGCGGGCCAGGTCGGCGCCGATGCGCGCTTCCGTTTCCGCGAAGGAGATGTTCTCGTCGTGCTCGCCCATCTCGGCCTTGGCGGCCGGGGTGAAGATCGGCTCGGGCAGCTTCTGCGCGTTCTGCAGGCCGGCGGGCAACGCGATGCCGCACACGCTGCCGGTGGCCTGGTAGTCCTTCCAGCCGCTGCCGGCCAGGTAGCCGCGCACCACGGCTTCCACCAGGATCGGCTTGAGGCGCTTGACCACCACGGCGCGGCCTTGCACCTGCTCGACTTCGGCCGGGCTCACCACGGTCTCGGCGGCAATGCCGGTTTCGTGGTTCGGCACGATGTGAGCCAGCTTCTTGAACCAGAAGTTGGCCATCTGGTTGAGCACGCGGCCCTTGGCCGGGATCGGCTCGCCCAGGATGACGTCGAAGGCGGACAGGCGGTCGGTGGTGACGATCAGCAGCTTGTCGTCGCCGACGGCGTAGTTGTCGCGGACCTTGCCGTGGCCGAGCAGCGGCAGCGAAGTGATGGAGGACTGGTAGAGAGCGTTCGACATGGTGTTTCGGTGGTTCGGTGGTTCCGACGGGAGGCACTAACAGAATGATTCTGGCGCCGGGCCAGAACAACTGCTTCGCTTCATTTTGTTAGCGCTTTTCAGCGCCCCGGCACCGGGGCCTGAAAAGCGCCGTCCCCGCGCCTCCCCGGTTGACGGGACCGGGGCGGGGACGGCACGGGGTCCTGCTTACTGCACGACCTGGGCGAGTTCGCCCGACTTGTACTTCTGCGCGATGGCGTCGAGCGAGACCGGCTTGATCTTGGCGGCCTGGCCTTCGCAGCCGAAGGCGACGTAGCGTGCCTTGCAAACCAGCTTGGCGGCTTCGCGGGCCGGCTTGAGGTATTCGCGCGGGTCGAACTTGCTCGGGTTCTCGGCAAAGAAGCGGCGGATCGCGCCGGTCATGGCAAGGCGGATATCGGTGTCGATATTGATCTTGCGCACGCCGTACTTGATGGCTTCCTGGATTTCCTCGACCGGCACGCCGTAGGTTTCCTTCATGTCGCCGCCGAACTGGCGGATTTCCGCGAGCAGTTCCTGCGGGACCGACGACGAGCCGTGCATCACCAGGTGGGTGTTGGGGATGCGAGCGTGGATTTCCTTGATGCGGTTGATCGCCAGGATATCGCCAGTGGGCTTGCGGGTGAACTTGTAAGCACCGTGCGAGGTGCCGATGGCGATCGCCAGGGCGTCCAGCTGGGTGGCCTTGACGAAGTCGGCGGCCTGCTCCGGGTCGGTCAGCAGCATGGAATGGTCCAGCTTGCCTTCGGCGCCGATGCCGTCTTCCTCGCCGGCTTCGCCGGTCTCGAGCGAGCCCAGGCAGCCAAGCTCGCCTTCCACGGTCACGCCGATGGCGTGTGAGAGCTGCACCACCTTGCGGGTCACTTCGATGTTGTACTCGTAGTCGGACGGGGTCTTGCCGTCTTCGCGCAGCGAGCCGTCCATCATCACCGAGGAGAAGCCCAGGTCGATCGCGGCCTGGCAGATCGCCGGCGACTGGCCGTGATCCTGGTGCATCACCACCGGGATATGCGGATAGGCTTGCACCGCGGCTTCGATCAGGTGGCGCAGGAAGTGCTCGCCGGCGTACTTGCGTGCGCCTGCGGAGGCTTGCATGATCACCGGCGCATTGACTTCGTCGGCGGCCTGCATGATGGCCTGAACCTGTTCCAGGTTGTTCACGTTGAAGGCGGGCAGCGCGTAGCCGTTTTCGGCGGCGTGGTCGAGCAGCTGGCGCATCGATACGAGTGGCATGTCAAACTCCTAAAGAAAGAATGGGGTGTCTCGTTTAATAATCTGTCGATCTGTCGATCTGGTCGTTCTTTGCTGTTCGCGCAAGACACCGTCTCAACGCGATTTATCCCGGGTGATCCTGTGCGCTCGGGCGCCGGCTGTCTGTCCGGCGCGGCACATATCAGGCGCCTACCCGGACAATCTTCAGCGTATTCGTGCCACCCGGCTGGCCCATGGGCTCGCCAATGGTCAGCACGATAAAGTCGCCGCGCTGCACCACGCCGCGCGACAGCAGCAGTTCCTCGGCCTGCTCCAGCGCGGTGTCGCGGTCGGCGCTGGCTTCCAGCGGCAGCGGCACCACGTTGCGGTAGAGCTGCATCTTGCGCTGCGAGGCCAGGTTGGGCGTCATCGCGTAGATCGGCACATGGATGCGATGCCGGCTCATCCACAGCGCGGTGGCGCCGGAATCGGTCAGCGCGGCAATCGCCTTTACCTGCAAATGATAGGCGGTGAACAGTGCGCCCATGGCGATCGACTGGTCGATGCGGCCAAAGGTCTGGTTGAGGAAATCGGTGTCGAGCTGGACCACCTCGGACTTCTCGGCCTCGACGCAGACCGCGGCCATGGCTTCCACGGTTTCCACCGGATAGCGGCCGGCGGCGGTCTCGGCCGACAGCATCACGGCATCGGTGCCGTCCAGCACGGCGTTGGCCACGTCCGACACCTCGGCGCGCGTGGGCACCGGGTTGACGATCATGCTCTCCATCATCTGGGTAGCGGTGATGGTCAGCTTGTTGGCCTCGCGCGCCAGCCGGATCATGCGCTTTTGCAGCGCGGGCACGGCTGCGTTGCCCACTTCCACGGCCAGGTCGCCACGGGCCACCATGATGCCGTCGGAGGCCTGCAGGATCTCTTCCAGCACGCCCGGGCGGATCGCCTCGGCGCGCTCGATCTTGGCGATCATGCGGGCCTTGTGCTGGTGCGGCTGGCCAGCCACCGCAGCGAGCTGGCGGGCCATTTCCATGTCGGTGGCGTTCTTGGGAAAACTCACCGCGACATAGTCCGCGCCCAGCGCCATGGCGGTCTTGATGTCTTCCATGTCCTTGGCGGTCAGCGCCGGCGCCGACAGGCCGCCGCCCTGGCGGTTGATGCCCTTGTTGTTGGACAGCTCGCCGCCGATCCGGACCGTGGTGAAGATCTCGTGGCCCAGCACGCGGTCCACCACCAGCACGATCAGGCCATCGTTGAGCAGCAGCAGGTCGCCAGGGCCCACGTCGCGCGGCAGGTCCTCGTAATCGAGGCCGGCGCGTTCCTGGTTGCCCAGGGTGCAGGTGGCGTCGAGGATGAAGGGCTCACCCACGTTCAGCATGATCTTGCCGTGCTCGAACTTGCCGACGCGGATCTTCGGCCCTTGCAGGTCGGCCATGATGGCGACTTCCCGGCCGCAGGCCTTGGCGGCCTCGCGCACCAGGCGGGCACGCTCGATATGGTCCGCGGCTACGCCGTGGGAGAAATTCAGGCGCACCACATCGACCCCTGCCGCGATCATGCGCGTGAGCATTTCCAGCGTGCTGGAAGCAGGGCCGATGGTAGCGACGATCTTGGTGGAACGGGTCATGAACTGATTTTCCTTATCGAGGGCCAGCGCAGGTAAGACAGCGGCACACCGCAAGCAAACACGGCAGCCCGGCCATGCGCAACGGCATGGCTGGGCTGCCGCGGAACAACTCGGCTATATCGATCAGCCCGCGGCGCGCTGCTCCAGCACCTCGAACGCGGGCAGCTTCTTGCCTTCCAGGAATTCCAGGAAGGCGCCGCCGCCGGTGGAGATGTAGCCCACCTGGTCAGCGATGCCGTACTTGGCGATGGCCGCCAGCGTGTCGCCGCCGCCGGCGATCGAGAACGCCTTGGACTCGGCGATGGCTTGGGCCAGCACCTTGGTGCCATTGCTGAACTGGTCGAACTCGAACACGCCGACCGGGCCGTTCCACACGATGGTGCCGGCCAGCTTGAGCTGGTCCGCCAGCATCTGAGCGGTCTTGGGGCCGATATCGAGGATCATGTCGTCGTCGGCCACGTCCTTCGCATCCTTGACGGTGGCAACGGCGGTGGCGCTGAACTCCTTGGCGCACACCACGTCCACGGGGATGGGCACCGAGGCGCCGCGCGCGGCCATGAGATCGATGATGGCGCGCGCATCGGCCACCAGGTCAGCCTCGGCCAGCGACTTGCCGATCTTCAGGCCGGCAGCCAGCATGAAGGTATTGGCGATGCCGCCGCCGACGATCAGGTTGTCGACCTTGTCGGCCAGCGTCTTGAGGATGGTCAGCTTGGTGGACACCTTGGAGCCGGCGACGATTGCCACCAGCGGACGCGCCGGCTGGCCCAGGGCCTTGCCCAGCGCATCGATCTCGGCGGCCAGCAGCGGGCCGGCGCAGGCGATGGGAGCGTACTTGGCGATGCCGTGGGTGGTGGCCTCCGCACGGTGCGCGGTGCCGAAGGCATCGTTGACGTAGACGTCGCACAGCTTGGCCATTTTCTGCGCCAGTTCGTCGCTGTTCTTCTTTTCGCCCTTGTTGACGCGGCAGTTTTCCAGCAGCACCACTTCGCCCGGCTTGACCGCGCTCACTTCGCCGTTGCCGTCGACCCAGTTCTGCACCAGCTTGACCGGCTTGCCGAGCAGTTCAGCCAGGCGCTTGGCCACGGGCGCCAGCGAATCCTCGGGCTTGAACTCGCCTTCGGTCGGGCGGCCGAGGTGCGACGTCACCATCACGGCGGCGCCTGCCTGCAGGCAGGCCTCGATGGCGGGCACCGAGGCGCGGATGCGGGTATCTTCGGTGATTTGGCCGGCGTCATCCTGCGGCACGTTCAGGTCGGCGCGGATAAAAACCCGCTTGCCGGCAATTTTGCCTTGGGAGATGAGATCGGAAAGACGCAGGACAGAGGTCATGGCGGTGGCTGGAGAGCGAAAATCGGGGAAAATCGGCATTTTACCTGATCGCAAGGGCCATTTTGCGGGATTGCGGCCCGGATGCATCCGCCAGCGGGTGCCCCGTTCGCCACATGCGATGCGCAACGTGCCGCATCCTTGCAACGTACCCCCTGAATGGGGGGTGCGACAATTGCATTGCGTCTCGTACGCTGCTGCCAAAGCGCGCAATGTATGCACAAGTCGGTACAAGATAAGCACGCAAGAACATAGCCAGAGGCCCGCCTCAGACGGGACCCAAGGCACTGGTGCCGGACACGCTTACGGTAAGCGGCGTCGGCGCCACGCGGCTAACGCCGTTGTCGCGAAGGCAGGGGTAATCATGAACGAAGACATGCACGGGGCAATCCGTGGCCTGTACGAAGGGATTCTTGACGCGCAGGCCTGGCAGCAAAGCCTGCACACCTTGAGCAACATCGTAGGCAGCGCGCACGCATCGATGATCGTGCGCGACACCGATCGCGACCTGATGACGGTCAACGAGATCGTGCGCCCGGTGCAGGAGCTGTTCAGCGCCTACGAGAAGGAGTTCCACGCGCTGGATCCGGGCAAGCTGTTTGCCCACAACCTCTCCCCCGGGGAGTGGTACATCGACGCGCGCGATTTCGGCGAAGGCGCGATGCAGCGCAGCCCCTTCTACCGGGAGTTCTTCCACCGCTTCGACCTATGCTCCTACGCGGCCTGCCTGGTCGAGCGAAAGCCCCACTACGAGGTGTATTTCGCGCTGCAGCGCTCGTTCTCCCAAGGCAATTTCACGCCGGCGGATGTCAGCGCGCTGGACTGGGCGCTGCCTCACATGCGCAGCGCCATGGCCATGCGCGACCGCACCATCGGCCTGTCGACGCTGGCGCAACTTTCGGGGCAGATCCTGGAGCGCCTGTCGTTCGGCGTGATCGCCTTCTCGCCCGAGCGGCGCGTGCTGCTGAGCAATGGCATCGGCGAGCGCTGGGTGCGGCGGCTGGCCCCCGCCGGCAAGACGGGCGAGTGGCAGTTGTCGCGCCCGCTGGCCGATATGGTAACGGCCGCCTGCGCGCCGCGCAGCACGGTACCGGCGCAGGCGGCAATCGCCCGCCATGGCAACGGCGCCAGCGCGCAGCTGATCGTGCTGCCGCTGCCGCCCTCCCACATCTTTGCGCTGCCCTGGCAGCAACCCGCCGCGCTGGTGGTGATCCATGAAGACGCGCAGGCACCGGCGGAATTGCCGCAACTGCTGCGCGAAGTCTATGGACTGACGCCCGCCGAGACCCGCCTGGCAAGCCTGCTGGCCACCGGCATGGGCCTGCCCGAAGCCAGCGAGCGCCTGAACGTGCGCCACGAAACCGCGCGCAGCCAGCTCAAGGCGGTATTCCTCAAGACCGGCGCCAGCACGCAGGCCCGCCTGACGCGGCTGCTGACCCAGCTGGGCACGGCGCTCGGCCCTGGGCCGCAAGGGCCGAGCGACGCCAGCGACGCGGCCTAGCGGATCGCGCCTTCTCGCGCCTTCGGGGCCCGGCGTTCGCCCTGCTCCGGCTCAGCCGAGCAGCCGCATGGCGGTATAGACCGCCATGCCCGCCACAATCATGCCCACCATGCGCCGCGTCACCAGGTAGAACACCAGCGCCACCGCGCCGGCCACCAGCTTGTAGTTGCTAGGGGCCAGCGTGAAATGCCCCTGCCAGGTCATCAGGTCGGGCAGGATGATGGCCGCCAGCGCCGCCGCCGGCGCGTAGCGCAGCGCGCGCTGGATGCGGTCCGGCACCGTCACGCGCTCGCCCGCCATCAGGAACAGCGCACGCGTGACGATGGTCACCAGCGCCATGCCGACCAGCGCGATCCAGATCTCGATATGGCTCATGCCCGGTCCTCTGCCGCCGGAGCCGCTGACTGGGCCGCTGACTGGGCCGCTGACTGGGCCGCTGACCGGGCAGCCGCCTGCGCGGGCGCATGCTCGGCCTTGCGGCGGCGGATGCCCCGCAAGGTTGCGCGGGCGGCCAGTTCGTCGCTGGCCATGCCTGCCGCGATCGCCCCCACCACCGCCGCCACCAGGCCGAGCCGGTAAGGCAGGTCGAAGCACAGCAGCGCCAGCGCGGACGCCACAGCCACCGCCAGCAGCGTCGAGCGCGAGCGGATGGTCGTGACCATCACGGGAATCAGCGCCAGCGTGCCAGCCAGCCCCAGGCCCCAGCTGTCCGGGAACGCGCTGGCCAGCACGATGCCGATGATCGACGAGACCTGCCACATGGCGAAATTGGTCAGCGCCATGCCCCAGAAGTACCCTTCCTTGCCCGGCTCATGGCCTGGGGTGGCATAGCGCTGCATGAAGTAGACGAAATGCAGGTCGCCGTTGAACGACCCCAGCAGCGTGCGGCGCCACAGCGGCAGATAGCTGAAATGCGGCTGCAGCCCGGCACTGAAGATCACGAAGCGCAGGTTGACGATGGCGGCGGTCAGCCACACCGTCCACAACGGCAGGCCTGCTGCGAACAGCGGCAGCACGGACAACTGAGCCGAGCCGGCGTAGACCAGCAAGGACATGCCGATCGCCTCGGGCACGTTCATCACCGACTTGCTCATGGCCACGCCCGTCACCAGTCCCCAGGAGAACACGGCAGGCAGGGACGGCGCGAAATAACGCGCCCCCTCGATAAAGCCAGCCCGCTCGGCCGGGGCAAAACGATGCCAGGGACGCAGCAGGGCCTGGGGCGGTCGGAAGGTCATAGCTGAAGGCTGGGGGATGGCAGCCGCCCGGGGGCGGGCTAGCCCTTGGGCTTAGGGGGAATTGGGCATTATAGGG